>WTGC01000072.1:3082-5661 GCA_011523705.1 Chloroflexota bacterium
CATCATCATCATCTTCCCCGTCATGGTGCTCTTCCTGGCTTTGCAGCGGCAGTTCATCAATGGCTTGGCCGAAGGCGGCATCAAAACCTAAACCGCGGCAATTCGCGAAATCAATTCGTTGAAGCGGCTATCCAATGAATCGCCCGCCCACCTAGACCAAATCCGTAGGGGCGACTCTGTGAGTCGCCCGCCAACCTAGACGAAATCTGTAGGGGCGACCCATTGGGTCGCCCGATTGAATCTGCCAAAAGGAGACAAAACAAAATGGCGCTACCTCCCGATTATCTCGAACGCGTATATGCCGGTGTACTAGGCAAGATTATCGGCGTCTATCTCGGACGCCCCTTTGAAGGCTGGCCCTACGAAGCCATCACCCAACATCTGGGCGAGATCAATTATTATGTGCACGATAAGCTGAACGTGCCCTTGATCGTCACCGATGACGATATTTCCGGCACGTTCACCTTCGTCCGCGCGCTCGAAGATTACGGCTACGATCCCGAAATATCACCCGCGCAGATCGGACAGACCTGGCTCAACTACCTCATTGAAGAGCAGACCGTACTTTGGTGGGGCGGCATGGGCAATTCCACTGAGCACACCGCTTACCTGCGGCTCAAACAAGGCTACGAACCACCGTACAGCGGCTCGGTCGAGCTGAATGGCAAGGTCGTCGCCGAGCAGATTGGCGCGCAGATCTTCATCGACGGCTGGGCGCTGGTGGCGCCGGGCGATCCTGAATTCGCGGCGGATTTGGCTGGGCGCGCGGGCAGCGTCAGCCATGGCGGAGAAGCGGTCTATGGCGCCCAGTGCCTGGCGGCAATGGAAGCGCAAGCCTTCGTCGAATCCGATATCAACAAGCTGATCGACACTGGCTTGTCCGTCATTCCCAACGATTCCATCATCTATGCCATGATCAACGATATCCGCGAGTGGCGCGCCAAAGAACCGGATTGGCGGGTAGGGCGCGAGTTGTTGGCGGAACGCTACGGATATCACATTTACGGCGGCAATTGCCATATGGTGCCCAATCATGGTCTGATGATTCTTTCGCTGCTCTATGGCGACGACGATTTCCAGCGCACGCTCATGATCGTCAATACCTGCGGTTGGGATACGGATTGCAACTCGGGCAATATCGGCTGCCTGATGGGCATCAAGGACGGGCTGGCGGGCTTGGAGACGGGGCCGGACTTCCGCGGGCCCGTCGCCGATCGCATGTACCTGCCCACCGCCGACGGCGGCAACTCCATCACCGATGCGGTAACGCAGAGCTTGCGACTGGTCAACACGGGCCGGGCGATGCAGGGCCAAGCGCCAATCGCGCCAAAGGGCGGCGCCCGCTATCACTTTGATTTGCCCGGCGCTGTGCAGGGCTTTATGAATGACGACTCGGTCGAAGCGCGCGATGTCGTCGAAATCGGCAATGCCCGTGCCCCCGATCTCAGCAATCGCGGCGACCGCTTGCTGGCGCTGGATTATACTGCCCTGGCGCCGGGCCGCGTTGGCCGCGCAGGAACAGCCGTCTTTGTACCCTCAGCCGCTGTATCCGAGCATTTCGAGGGACCCGGCTACAACCTCTTTGCCAGCCCACAGCTCTACCCGGGTCAAACGATCCGCGCCCGCGTGCTCGCCGACCGCGCCAATAATAGCACCGTCGATGTGAGCCTCTACGTGCAGCATTACAATCGCGAAGACGGCTTGGATGTGCTGACCGGCGCATCGGAGAATCTGGGCGCGGGCGAATTGGCGGAGCTGGAATGGCAAGTGCCAGATCTCGAAGGCTATCCTATTGCCAATGTTGGCATTCAAATCAGCGGCGAGGGCGGCGCCAGCGGCCGTGTCTATCTCGACTGGCTGACCTGGGACGGCGCGCCAAATGTGCGCCTGAAGCGCCCCCACCCGCATGATTTCACCCGCCACAACATGTGGGACCGCAAGATGAGTGGCAAGATGTGGAAGAAGGCCTGGGTGAACGGCCTGGATGCCGCCAAGGGCAAGATGGTATTCATCGACCGCTATCCGGAAACTTACCGCCTGATTCAAAATGAAGGGCGCGGGCTGATGATGCACGGCTGCCGCGACTGGACTGATTATCAGGTCAGCGCCACTATGACGCCGCATATGTGCAAGGCGGGAGGACTCGGCGCCCGCGTACAAGGCATGAAACGCCACTACGCCTTGCTCTGCGATGAGGAGGGCACGCGCCTTGTTTCAACGCTGGAAGGCGAAGATACCATTTTGGCTGAAGCCAGCGGCGGCTGGACTCTGGGCAACGAACATCAGCTTGCGCTCAAGGTCGAGGGCAACACCCTTTCCGGCTATCTCGACGGTCAACTCGTGGTCAAAGCGGAAGACCCGGAAGCGCGTTTCAGCGGCGGCGGTATCGCCCTCGTCTGCGAAGAGGGGCGCATCGGCTGCGAAGATGTCGAGGTACGCCCAATTTAGGTTCGGTTATTTTCAATTGCTGTAAGGCTTGTCCGGTAACAAAGTGAAGCTGCACGCGATTGGGTCTACCCCCCTTGGTCCCCCCATATCAATGGGGGGAAGGTTTCGCCGAGATCTGCATTCATTGGCGA
>WTGC01000212.1 GCA_011523705.1 Chloroflexota bacterium
CCCCATGAATCCCCCCCGTTCGGCGGGGGGCGTCCCACAAGGAGGGAAGGAGAGCATGAAAGGCACGAACTCGCCACGGGCGACGAAAGCCCCTCCCCCATAAAGAGGGAGGGGTTTGGGGAGGGGGCAGAAATACCGCTCCTTAAAATGAACGATGTGTCCAAGCGCTTTAAGATCGGAGGCGGTTTGGCGGGGCTGCTGCGCGGCGATAAGGAGCAAACGGTCTACGCCGTCAACAACATCTCCTTCACCTTGCGGCGCGGCGAGAGCCTGGGCTTGGCCGGTGAATCCGGCTGCGGCAAATCGACCACCGGCAAGCTGCTGGTGAAGTTGATCGACGCCAGTGACGGGCAGATCGTCTTTGATGGCGCCGATCTGTCCGGCGTCGACGATAAGGAATTGCTGGGCTTTCGCAGTCGCGTGCAGTTGATGTTTCAAAACCCCTTTGAAGCGCTCAATCCCCGTTTCACGCTCTATCGCTCATTGACCGAGCCGCTGATCATTCACGGCTGGAAAGACGAAAACGATCGAACCCAGCGGGTGATCGAGACGCTGGATCGCGTCAACCTGCGCCCGGCTGAGGTCTTCCTCGACAAATACCCGCATCAACTCTCCGGCGGGCAATTGCAGCGGGTGGTGCTGGCGCGCGCGCTGGTCTTGCATCCCGATTTCCTGGTGGCGGACGAACCGGTCTCCATGCTTGACGTCTCCGTACGAGCAGGCATCCTCAATACGACTCGCCGCCTGGCGCGCGAATTGGGCTTGGCGACAGTCTATATCTCGCACGATTTATCGCTGCTGCAATATACTTGCGACCGCATCGCCATCATGTACCTCGGTGAAATCGTCGAGATCGGACCCAGCAACGAGGTCATCAACAATCCGCAGCATCCCTACACGCAGGCGCTGATAGCGGCCGTGCCGGTTCCCGATCCCACAATTGAGAATCCACCGCTGCGTATCCGCGAAGGCGTGCCCCGCCCCACCGAGCAATTTATCGGCTGCCCATTTGCGCAGCGCTGTCCCGAAGTGATGGAAGCCTGCCGCAATATTCGCCCGCCCCTCATCGCCGATGAACGTGGGCATCAGGCGCAGTGTCATCTCTACGGCGAACATCACAACTCGCCCAAACTCCAGCGCGAGGCTGAGGCGGCGCGCTGAGGCTCAGTATTCCCGCCGCTATTCGCAAGGACTACAATCGATATATGATTCGCCATCGCCGCGGGCGACCGTGGTGCTTGGCCGAGTGAGGCCGGGCCCAGGAGTCTAACATCAATGCAAAGCGCTGAAATTGTAATCTCGGCCGGCGCGTTAATGCGCGCACTGGTGTTTATTCTCTACGCGCCAATCTGCTTGGTTGTCGTTCGTCGGTTGCTTCCACGCCTGTCGTTGAGCAGCCGGCTTCTAGCGATCGGCATGTTGGCCGCCCAGATCGTGATCTTGATCGTGGGGCTGGAAGACGTTCCTCGGTGGGAACCCAACGGATGGCTCTGGCATCTGGACCAAGAATGGAACATCCCAAGCACCTTCGCCTCGATGCAACTGGCGATGGTCGCTGGCGCCGCGCTGGCGGCCGCCTCGCTCGGGCGCGCCTATCACAAGCGCTATCGTCTCTTCATCGCCGCTATCGCTCTGTTCTTTCTCTTCCTCGCCTGGGATGAATACTTCACGCTGCACGAATCCGATCTGGCTCTTGAAACAGCCTACATCGCTTCTGGAATCGCAATCGCCGGCATGGCGATACTGGCGGCGGCGCGCTCGCCTCGCCGCCTGCGCCTGTGGCATAGCGGTCTATTGGCGGGCATGGCGCTCAACGTGACGGGCGCGATGATAGTAGACGCCTTGCCACAGAACTGCAGGCGTCTGGGTTCCATTCAACTTGAGGGCTGCTTGTACTTTTACAATCTGGAGGAATCCTTCGAATTCATAGGCGTCTGGCTGATACTGGTCGCCGTTCTGGGCATTCTTTCCGAAGCGGATCCAAAAGGGCGTCGTCTGGTTTACCTATGCCTGAGCATTTTGCCAGTTTGCTGGATTCTGCTGCTCACGAGCGATGTCTGGCGCCCGCGTCTTGAGTTGCGGTTTCGCGCCCTGCCAGCGTCAATCGCATTCGAATCTGGCTTAAACTTGCGTGGCTACACGCTGGATTGGAACCGGCAGTCGATGGATATTTGGCTGTATCCCTCCGCCTGGCGCAGCCATTATGAGGGAGCTGGATTCTCCGTTCACCTTGTCGACCAAGCCAGCGGCGAAGCTGTCGCCAGCCGAAACAGACACGCGCTGCCACAGTTTCATTTGTTGCTCGCTCCCGGTTACGCGCACGTTTACCGACAGCAGATTGTGGTGGAGATTCCGCCCGAAACGCCGACCAACCGCGCCTACTGGATCACGCTATCCGCTTGGCGAGATGAAGGC
Source organism: Chloroflexota bacterium (assembly GCA_011523705.1). Classification (GTDB taxonomy): domain Bacteria; phylum Chloroflexota; class Anaerolineae; order Aggregatilineales; family Phototrophicaceae; genus UBA6055. The sequence goes on from WTGC01000212.1 coordinate 2,416, forward strand.
GATGAGTTCGTCAGCCAGAGAGTCATCGAAAGCGATCACCAACAGCTAAATGAGACGCAGGTCATCCTTGACGAACTTGTATTGCCGGCGTCATCCAACGATATCTTCGTCCAGTTGGCCGAATTTGGCGACGCCTACACGCTGGGCAACGTAGACCTGCCTGAGAGCGCCCGCCCGGGTACTGCTCTATCCGCCTCCTTTACCTGGCGCGCGAATGCCGCTGGCGGGGAAGACCTCGTTCAATTTCTGCATCTCGGGCATATTGACAGCGGCGAATGGCAGGTCTTCGACCGGCAGCCACTCGGCCCGCGCTTGCCAACGCGGCTATGGTACAAGGGACTGACTGAAAGCGAGACTTGGGAGGCGCCGCTTCCGCCGGACGTGGCGACCGGGCAATACCGAGTCTTCACCGGTCTGTATCGCCTTAGCGATAAGGAACGAATACCCGTGAGCGATGTGAATGGCGCGCCTTTCGTCGATGCGCGCGTCCCATTGGGCAGCCTGATGATCGAGGGCGTCTAGGCTCAATGCCCTGTCGAATGATAGCGTCTCGCCCCTTTACAAATCGATCGGCTGTCCCCAGCGAAAGGCGAGGTCCGCATTGATGAGCATTGGCTTGTATCCAGTTTCAGTCATGTCACGGATCCTCGCGTCTTTGCTGATTCTGATTCTGCCTGTCTGCCTGATCAGTTATTGGAAGTTGATCCCAAACCTTTCGCCGACGGCCAGGCGGCTGGCTGGCCTGATGCTGGCGCTGCAAGTCACAGTTATCGGCTTGTCTCTGTTTCTGCAGCCCGCAACAGCGTTTGAAGAGCGGCTTTGGAGCATCAATCGCGAGTTTAACATTCCGTCTATTGTCGCGTCCATGCAGCTTGGTTCCGTCGCCGGGGTAGCTGTGCTGGGCGCATGGCATGCCAAGCAGCATCCAATGCTGACGCGCTTGTATCTGTTCGGACTGTTCGTGGTTTTTGCCTGGGTAGCGCTGGACGAGTTTCTGTCCTTCAAGAGCTATATGCGGGAATCAAGCTGGATCCAGTCTACGATCGTTCTCGGCCTAGTCACTGTGGCGGCAACCCTGGTTGTGGCTGCTCGCTCGCCGCGAAGCGCCTGGAAGTGGCACGCAAGCCTGTTGGCCGGCTTGGCGATGAACGCGCTGGGCTCATTCTTCGTCGATCAACTGCCCAGCTCGGGCACGCGCGGATACATGGAAGAAGGATTGGAGATTCTCGGCGCCTGGCTGGCGCTTATCGCCGTCTTGGGGTGGTATACCGTCGCCCGGCCTTCACCATCCGTTTCAGTTGCGCGCCTGCTATATATAGTCCCTGCATTCTCGGTCCTGTTGTTGCTGCTCTATCATCTTAGTCCGTGTCTGGAGATGCGCCTGACGGCCCAGCCCGCAAATGTGCAATACCAATCGGAAATAAGTCTGCGCGGCTATCAAATCGACCGAGGCGATGGCAAATTCGATATTCGCCTGTATTCAGCGGCAAACGTATGGCGCTGGAATTCCATCAACAGCGACGTTGTGGGCTATTCCCTTGATTTGATCGACCAGGCAAGCGGCGAGACGGTCGCCAATCAGAACAAGTATGTCAACCGGCAATTGGAATTTCTGCTCTTTGGACCAGATTATTTGCCCGTCTATCGAGACGCGACTGAATTGATTATTCCGCCGACGACCCCGGCGAATCGCGCACTATGGCTAGTTCTCACGTTCTGGCGAAACGAAGAGGGCGACTATGTTCGGCAGCGAGTTGTGCGGAGCGATCTGCCATTGCTCAGCGACAGTCAGGTCATTTTGGGCGAGTTCGTGCTGCCGGCGTCCTCAGAGGCGTCCTCGGCTGCGCCCCTGGCTCGGTTTGACAATCGATTCATACTGACCGCCGTCAGCCTGCCAGAGAGAGCCACAGCCGGCGCGGACCTGCCCATCGCCTTTGGCTGGCGCAGCGATACTAACGGGCGCGAAGAGCTCGCGCAGTTTCTGCATCTTGGGCATACCGAGAGCGGCGAATGGTGGGTTTATGACCAGCCGCCCTTGGGCGCGCGACTGCCGACTCGCTTGTGGTATAGTGGCATGGTCGACACTGATACTTGGGCGGCGCCGCTTCCGGTCGACCTCGCGCCCGGGACTTATGCGGTGTATACCGGTCTGTATCGTCAGAGCGACAAAGAGCGGCTGCCGGCTGCCAGCGCAGACGGAAGGATATTCCCCGACGCTCGTGTGCCGGTCGGCATCCTAACCGTCGATCGCTAAGTGCTACAATGTGCCACCAGGCCCTTTGAACAAGGTGGAGCATCGTAGTTCAACTTGCGTTCAGCGGACTGCGGAGTTTGAACAAGTGATAGTCTCGCCCCACACATTACTCCGCGTGCTGTTGTTTCTGCTATACGCGCCGGTCGGTTTTGGCATATTCCGCTGGCTTTTTCCCCTGATGACGCCTATTGCGAGACGCCTCACAGTCGGCTTTCTGGCGGCGCAGGCATTTGTCATCGTGGCCGCCATAGTCATTCAACCCAATACGGCGACAGAGGAGTGGCTGTGGAGCATGCGCTTCGAGTGGAACTTTACCTCGGGCGTCGCATCGACCCAGTTGGCGCTGGTGGGCGCTGTTACGCTCCTTACTTCTTGGCTGGCGATTGAGCGACCGACCTGGCAGCGACTCTGCGCGGCTGGCATTGGTCTGGTCTTTCTCTTTCTTGCGCTGGAAGAATTCCTGGATACAAAATATCCGGTGCCAGATTGGCCGCTGCATTACGCGATGCTTGGCGCGGCGCTGGCCGCCATCGCAGCCATAATCGCGCTGCGATCGCCCTGGGGCATACGCCTTTGGTTCATCCTGCTCATCGCCGGTCTTTCATTTGTGGGCGCCGGCGCGATACTGTTTGATGCGCTGTCCGGCATCTGCAACTATGTTCTGTTTGTTTATGTCGACGGCTGCCTGAACCGTTCCATCCTGGAAGAGTCGCTGGAACTGCTGGGCAGCTGGCTGACGCTGGTCGCCATGCTCGGTTGGTTCTCATACACGGTACCAAAGCCGGGACCGCGGCTGCGGCTAGTCCTGTATGCCTTGCCTGTGGTCTGGCTTCTCATCTGTTTCGCGATATCGCCGGTTCCGGGTTTCAAATTCAGTTTGCCAGCGGAACCTGTATCCGTACGGTTCGAGTCAGGCTTGCACTTGTACGGATACCAGCCGAACGATCAGCGGCTGCCAGCGTCCGCCTTCATTTGGGTGTCCCCGCAGGCGGTAGAAGCCGGGCTCGGCTTCTCGGTGCATCTGGTTGATCAGGTCACGGGCGAATCCATTGCCAGCCGCAATGAATATGCGGATCGCGTTCATCTCGGATTCTTGAGCGGCAAAAGCTACACACCGGTCTATGAACAGCCGCTTGCTCTGCAGATCCCGCCCCGCGCGCCTAGAAACCGCGCGCTCTGGGTGGTGATGTCCGTATGGCGTAAAAGTGGTAAAGACTTCGTGTATCAGAAGGTTTTGGAAAGCGACCGCCGGCTCTTGACCGATACGCAAGTCGTCGTGGACGAGCTGGTGCTGCGCGCTGAACATGCGCCGCCTCCCGCGACTCCAGTAGCATCATTCGATGGCGGCATTTCGTTAGACGGCTTCGACTTGCCAGCGCGCGTCCACGCTGGTGAGACCATGCAAGTCGCTTTTCGCTGGCGGATGAACGGGGAGACTCGCGAAGATTATGCGCAGTTCCTGCACGTTGTCCACCAAGAGAGCGGCGCACAGTGGAGCTTCGACCAGCAGCCGCTGGGTCCACGCTTGCCGACACGCCTGTGGTACAGTGGCATGGTCGACTCGGAGACTTGGGACCTGTCGCTTCCAGCGGACCTTGCATCGGGAAGGTATGCGGTGTTGACCGGCCTGTATCGCCAAAGTGATCTAGAGCGGCTGCCCGTAAAGAACGCGGACGGAGCGCCCTTCACCGACGCGATTGTGCCCTTGGGCAGCTTGACGATCGACCCGTGAGGACTTGCGCACGTTGCAGATGAATCACCGCCAAACGATTGGATGACACTAGCCCTTTTGGAGCGAAACATTGAACAGCGGCTTTGAACTTGTCCTTTCACCGCAGACATTGCTCCGAATCTTCGTCGCTTTGCTATACATCCCGGCCGGCTTGCTTGCCTTTCGGCGCATCATCCCGGCACTGTTGCCGCCGGCCAAGCGGCTGGCATTCATTATGCTGGCGGCGCAACTGCTGGTGATCGTCGTCGCGATTGAACAGCACTCAGAATCCGGATTCGCCTATTGGCTTTGGCACCTCGATTTGGAATGGAACATCCCATCAATCTTTAGCTCGTCGCAGTTGGCGCTAATTGGCGGCGCCGCGCTTGCAGCAGCCTGGGTCTGCCGAGGAGGCGCCGTACTTCTGCGTTTATACCTCGTGGCACTGGCTGTCTTCTTCATTATCCTCAGTCTAGAAGAATTCTTCGCCTGGAAAGAATCCATTACTGAGACGGCTTGGCGAACGAACTACGCCATTCTGGGCGCGGCCGTATTCATCGCCACGACATGGATTACGGCGCATGCTCCAAACGGCCAGCGCGGCCCCCCAACCATTTTGCTGATCGGCCTTGCCCTATTGGCCATTGGAGGCGGCATCATGGACATGCTGCCCGAAATATGCGGCGATATCGGCATCCTGCGCATTGATGGCTGCTTTTACTTCTACCGGAGCCCGGAGGAGATTGTCGAGATCCTCGGCGCCTGGGTGGCGCTGCTGGCATTGCTATGCCTGCTTTCGCGCGGCACGGCGTCACTGTCGCATCGCAGTTGGTGGCTGCTGCATTTTTTCCCGCTCTTTTGGATTCTCCTGTTGATTCGCCTTTCCCCGGTCAACGAGTTTGAAGTTGAGCCCCCGGCGCAGCCAGCCTCGGTGCAATTCGAGTCCAAAGCTAAGTTGCACGGTTACCAAACCGACGGACGCGGGCTGCCCTCCATCGCCTTCATGTTCTTGCCCTACGATATCGATATTGCGCAGTTGGGCTTTTCGGTTCATCTTGTCGACCAGGTCTCGGGCGAATCTCTTGCCAGCCGCGAAATCTACGCGCACCGCCGCTATGCTGTCTGGCCCGGGGGGCGCGGCTACGAGCCTGTCTACGCGCAGGCGACAGATCTCAAAATACCGCCGACAGCGCCCGTCAATCGCGCGCTTTGGATTGTGCTGACACACTGGCGGGAGATCGGCGGGCAATTCCTGCCGCAAGCGATAGTCGCCAGCGATCTAAGGCGCCTGAACGAGACGCAGGTCGTTTTGGGGGAATTGACGTTAAGAAAGGCGCCGTCCCGCTCGACTACGTCTCCGATTGCCGTGTTTGAAAACGGGTTTTCACTGAATTACGTGCAAATGCCGGAGCGGGCGCAGGCAGGCTCGACAGCGCAATTCTCGTTCGACTGGGAGACTGAAGTTAACGGGAGCGAAGATTACTCGCAATTCCTGCACTTCGTGCCAGTGTCAGCGCCGGAAGCCGGCGAGGCAGGCGCGGTCGAGAGCGGCGAGTGGTGGGGCTACGATCAGCCGCCCTTGGGCGCGCGATTGCCAACGCGGCTGTGGTATAGTGGCTTGCAAGACAGCGAAACTTGGGATGTGCCGATTCCGGCGGATGTCGCGGCGGGAAATTACACCCTGTACACCGGCTTGTATCGCCAAAGCGACCTCGCGCGCCTGGCAGCGAGCGATCCTGACGGCGCGCCCTTCGGCGACGACCGGGTGCCGCTCGGGCTTTTGATGATTCACCATTAGCAACCTGTAATGAACGACAATGGCCAGAAGAATCGACGCGAATCGCGGCAGCCGGCTGGCCTAGTCCAAGCGTGGGCGGCTCGGTCGTGATTCTGCCACAGACATTGATCCGCATTTTCTTCCTGCTGCTTTATGTTCCGGTCGGCTTCATTGTCTTCCGCTGGCTGATGCCGCGCCTATCGTCGGTATCGCGGCGGCTGGCGGTGATTCTGCTGGCGGCCCAGCTTGTCGTGATTGTGGCGTCGGTGGAGCTCCAGCCAACTTCCAGCTTCGAATACTGGCTCTGGCATCTGGACCGGGAATGGAATATCCCATCGACGCTCGCCTCGGCGCAATTGGCGCTTGCCGGCGCCGTCGCTATTGTCGCTGGCTGGCTCGCTATCGACAGACGACCTTGGGAGCGGCTTTACCTGCTGGCGATCGGCCTCTTGCTCTTGTTCATGGCGCGCGATGAATATGGCAATCTGCACGAGACGATTCCGAATTGGGAATGGCTTTACGCGGCTCTTGGCGCGCTGCTGGTGATGACGACCTTTCTCGTCGCCTGGCGCGGGCGCCGCCGCTACTGGATCTGGCATGGCTGCTTTCTGGCCGGCTTGGCGCTGAGCGGGTTTGGCGCCCTGGCCTTTGAAGCGGAAAGGCAATTCTGCGGATTCCGCGGTCTCTTCATCGTCGAACCCTGCCTCGAAATGTACTTCATAGAAGAAGCGATGGAATTTGCCGGGATCTGGCTGGTTCTTGTCGCCTTGCTCGGTCAGTTTTCGTTATCCTCGCCGGCGCCATCTCGCCGTGTCAGACTGGCGCTCTGCACCTGGCCCGTGATTTGGCTGCTCGTCCTCTTTCAAAGTGGATCAATCTTGCCGATCACCTCACAAGCCATTGCGCAGCCGGCCGCGATCGATTTCGAATCAGGTTGGCGGCTGCATGGCTATCGAATTGAAAACGGCGATGACGATCTGTCAGCGCACCTTTTCTTGTCATCGCGCGATTGGGATGAGGGCGCGATCGGTTATTCCATTCACCTGGTCGACCAGGTCAGCGGCAGCTCGCTCGTCAGCCACGATACTTATCTTCATCAGCGACTGGAATTCCTGCTGGCGCCCGGCTACCTGCCGGTATACCGCCAATGGTCCAAGCTGGTGTTCCCGCGCGCTGCGCCGGCCAATCGCGCGCTTTGGATCACATTGGCGCTATGGCGGGCGGAAGGCGGCGCATATCTGCCGCTGCCTGTCATCACTAGCGATCATCGCCAACTGAACGATTCGCAAGCAATCCTGAATGAGCTTGTTCTCAAGACAGAAACGGCTCGCATTTCGCTGGAACGCATCGCCCAATTCGAAAACGGATTCGCGCTGGAACAGGTTGGTTTGCCGGAATCCGCCCAAAATGGCCAGACCTTGGACGTCACATTTTGGTGGCGCAGCGACAAAGACGAAACGGAAGACTTGGCGCAGTTTTTGCACTTCATTCCGGCGGAGAACGGCCAGCAATGGGGCTATGATCAGCAGCCGCTGGGTCCGCGCTTGCCAACCCGGCTTTGGTATCGTGGAATGGCCGATAGCGAGACCTGGGCTGTGCCGCTGCCGGCTGATCTCGCGCCCGGACGATACCAGCTGTTCACCGGTCTCTATCGCTTGACCGACCAAACGCGCCTGCCCACCTTCGACGCCGACGGCGCGCCATTCGTAGACGCGCGCGCGCCCTTGGGCGAGCTAACCATCATGGGATGAAACTCGTTTTCCGCCCGATTGCCAAGGAGGACTAATGTGCGAACGATGACAGCGGCTGTCTTTCACGAACATGGCGACCGCGATGTGATTCAATTGGAGCAAAAGCCGATTCCGAAGCCAGCCGGCGATGAGGCGCGGATTCGCGTGGTCGCCTGCGCCCTCAACTGGCTTGATGTCGGCATTCGGCGTGGTCCGCAATTCGGCGCCGTCCCTCTGCCCTTAACCACCGGCGTCGATGTCTCCGGCGTGATAGACGCGGTCGGCGATGAGGTAAAGGTTTGGCGCGCCGGCGACGCCGTCACCTTCTATTCGCTGGTGACCTGCGGCGATTGCGAGTTCTGTCGCGCGGGCCAGGCAACGATCTGCCCGCGGCACCAGATCATCGGCGAGCACATGAATGGCGGGCTGGCTGAATATACGCTTGTCCCGGCGCGGAATCTGATCGCCAAGCCGAAAAACCTTTCGCACGTGGAGACCGCGGCACTGCCGGTGGTGTCAATGACGGCTTGGCACATGCTCATTACCGTTGCGCGTCTGCAGGCTGGCGAATCCGTCTTCATCCCGGGCGCCGGGGGCGGCGTCGCTTCCATGGGCATACAGATCGCCAAGCAGGCCGGCGCGACCGTCATCGCCAGCACTTCGACACGGGAGAAAATGAAGCGGGCGCGTGAACTGGGCGCCGACCACCTGGTCAATTATCGCGACGCGGATTGGGTCGAGCAGGTGATCAGCTTGACCGGCGGCCGCGGCGTCGATGTGGCGCAAGATCTTGTCGGCGCCGCCACCTGGGCGAGTTCGCTGCGCACCCTGGCGCGCAACGGCCGGCTGGTCGTTTGCGGCTCGCACTCGGGCAAGAGCTTTGATCTGCAAATTCCACAAATCTACCATCGGCAGTTGAGCATCCTTGGCGCCAACGGCGGAACTTATAACGAGCTGCGGCGCTGCCTGGAATTGGCGGATCAGGGGCTGCTGCGGCCCGTGATCGACCGCGTCTTGCCGCTGTCGGAGATTCGGGAAGGGCATCGCATCTTGGAAGAGCATGATCACTTTGGCAAGGTGGTGATGCAGGTCGCCTAGAGACTGACCGCCGGTCGCGTAGGGCACGTAGGGCGCGTAGGGCGCGTAGACACCGCCCGCCGACACTGACCGCCGACAGTGACCGCCGACACTGACCGCCGGTCGCCCAGGGCGCTTGAATACACTGTGCTATATGAGGAAAGAAAGCTTATGAGCCAAGGTCCAAACATACTCTTCGTGATGACAGACCAACAGCGCAGCGATACCATCCGTGCTTTAGGCAACCGCGAAATTCGCACGCCAGTGCTGGACTCGCTGGTTCAGTCCGGCACCGCATTCACGAGCTGTTACACGCCGTCGCCAGTATGCGTGGCCGCGCGCAGCGCCACCGTCACGGGCACGCCACCCCATCTGAATGGCTGCACCTCCAATAATGAATCGCCGCTTCACCTGAAAAGCATCATGCAGGTCTTGGGGGAGGCTGGGTATCAAACTCATGGCATCGGGAAGATGCACTTCAATCCGCAAGTGGACGCGATGTGGGGCTTTGAAAGCCGCGCAATCTCGGAAGAAGGCGCCAGGCTCGGCGGCGGCCGCAATGATTTTCACGCCTATCTCAGTGAAAATGGCTATAGCCATGTACTGGATCCGCAGGGTCTGCGGAGCGAAATGTATTACATCCCACAGCCGTCTCAGCTGCCGGCAGAACATCATCACAGTACTTGGGTGGCCGACCGCGCTATCGACTTTATTCGGGGGCGGAGTAGGGACAGACCGTTCTTTCTTTGGACAAGTTTCATCAAACCGCACCCGCCCTTCGAATCGCCCGTCCCCTGGAACAAGCTGTATCGCGCCGCCGACATGCTGCCGCCACACCGGCCGGCGGGCTTCGAGCAACTCCTGAGTTATTGGAACCATCATCAGAATCGCTACAAGTATCGCGACAAGGGCTATGATGAAATGCTCGTCCGCACCATAAAGGCGATGTATTATGCCTGCATCTCCTTCATCGACTTCAACCTCGGGCGGATTTTAGAGGCGCTCGGTCCAGACATCGAAAATACGTTGATCCTGTACACTTCGGATCATGGCGAAATGCTCGGGGATTACGGCAGCTTCGGCAAGCGGACGATGTTGAATCCGGCGGCGCGTATCCCGCTTGTCGTTCGTGAACCGGGTGGTCTCAATCGGGGGCAAGTGATTGACCAGCCAGTGAGCCTGCTTGATGTATTCCCCACATTTGCGGCCGCGGCCGGCGTTGACATGGCAATGCCATCGCCCGAAGGGGCAAGCCTGTTCGAATTGGCTGCCGGCGCCATCAAGCGCGAGCATGTCTATAGCCAGGTGGGCGAAGGCGATATCGGTCTCTATATGGCTGCGTCCCGAGACTTGAAATACATCTATTCGGCCGCCGATAAGCAGGAGTGGCTTTTCGACTTGCGCGTAGATCCGCAAGAAACGAAGAATTGGGCGGGCAACTCGCGTTATGACGGACGCCTGCGCCAGATGCGGGAGAGGCTCATCGGGCGCTTTGAGCGCGATGTCTACGACATGGCGGTGAAAGACGGCGCTTGGCGCGAATACGAGCCGCCTGTTTTCCCCGATCCAAACGGCGATGACGGTTTGCTCTTCCAGGATGCGCCCCATCTGCCGGAGCTGCTGCGCGCGCTGGGACCCTACTACGAACCATGAAAATCAACGGGCGAGCGGCGGTCAGTGTCTTCGCGACCCACCGGCTCGCCCCTACAAGTATGCTGTAGTGGTGGCAATTTCTTATCCTTTGGGGTTATCTTCAAGACTGGCGCGAAACTTAGTCGGTGCAATTCTCGTTACAATTGCGTCCCGCCATCTGCTAGATTCGCGGCAAATGAACATGGACTAGAGAAAGCGACTGATAAACGATGATGAGAATTAGCGCCTTCGGCGACGAAATCGCAATCGAATTTGAAGAACAACTGCGCGTCTTGAAAGCCCTCGAGATCCCGCTGATTGATATCCGCGCCGCCTGGGACGTGAACTGTTCCCAATTCACCAATGAACACATCGGCCGCATCAAGCGCCTTTGCGCGCAGTACGAAATTGCCGTCAGCTGCATGGGCAGCCCCATCGGCAAATCGCCCATCACGGATCCGATCGCGATCGAAAGCGAACGACTCAAGACCATCGGCGACACGGCGCGTCAGCTTGGCACGCGCAATATCCGCCTGTTCAGCTTCTATCCGGAGCGCCTGATCGACGAGGCAGCGCTGCAACTGTCGATTGAGCGAATGGGCGCGCTCAGCGAGATCGCCGCCGAGCAGGATCTGCAACTGCTGCTCGAAAACGAGAAAGGCGTCGTCGGCGATATCCCGGAGCGCTGTCTGACGCTCATGCGCGCCATTGATTCGCCGCGACTGCGCTTTATTTGGGATCCAGCCAACTTCGTGCAGTGCGGCTCCGTCGACCAGGTCGACCGCTGGTGGGACGAGCTGCATCCCTACATTGGTTACATTCACATTAAAGACGCGCGGCTGGCGGACAACTCGGTCACAGTCGCCGGCGATGGCGATGGGCAATTGCTGGATCTGCTGAAACGATTGCGAGACAGCGGCTACCAGGGCGTGCTTTCGCTGGAGCCGCATTTGCTTGAGGCGCGGCATTCGAGCGGTTTCAGCGGCGCGGACGGGATGGAAGCGGCTGTCGGCGCGCTGCGGGAGTTGATGGCGGAGGCGGGGATTGCGGAGGGTCGGTAGCCAAGTATTGATTGTTGCTGCGAAACTCAATTGAGGAGCACTAATTTCATGAACTTTGCGTTTAACTGCGAAATTCAAACGGCTTATCTAGACGTCCATAGCTGGCTGAATGAGTTTCCTGATGCCAACGGTTACAAGAGACTCTATCCTCCGAACATTAAATCCGAAGCACTGAAAGACGTAGCCGCTCAGTTTGGGTGTTACTTTCCGGCGCACTACTTTAAGACCCTATATGCATTTTCCGAAATCATGGGTCACGAGATGCTGCGGGACTGGTTGCAACTGAGTACAACTCTGGTAATTCTCGACCTAGGATGCGGAGGTGGCGCTGCAACAGCAGCCATTATTGCACAACTTCTCGAGCTTCAAGATGCGGGCGGACTCAATCCAAACATGGACGTTGTTTGCATTGGGGTGGATCCGATACCAAGCGCGCTTGGAATCTACTATCGGATGATTAACTCTCTAACGGAATGTCTGAATGGGCGCTCGATTAGTCTCGAGATTCAACTCATCTACAAGTCAATTGCTGAGAGCATAAGTGAAGTTGACGATAGACTTCGAAGAGTTCTGACGACTTGCGTTCAACCTGCGATTTCGAATGTCATACTGGTTCAATCCAACGTAGTCGAGCCGCTGGGACGCGAACACGATAGACAATTGCAGGCGCAGAAATGTCTCCGACACCTGCAAGTACCGTCCGAATCGTTTGCTATAGAGTCCAGCTTTGGTACTCGCGAAGCACGCATGTATTATCAACTCTTTAGTCATATTCCAATTGACAGGCAACTCATGGTAACGGTTGGCACTGATTACGAAGATATTAGTCAGCTTGTAAGTGCCATGGCGTCCTCATTAACAGACGAATTCTCCAAGTTCCGGCCTGTAAGGTTGGCCAACGAAGCCTTATACCGAGTAGACTATGTCAACCCGGCAGGAAGCTATTGGCACGAATCCAGAAGTATTCACTCATACTACAGTAACTTCTACACAGATATTATGGCCGTGAAGAATACTGAATCGGAAGGCGATGTTGATTGGCACAGAGTCATTGCTGTCGACAATCTTGAACTTGCCTGGGCTCGGGCTCGGGCCCTTCTACAGCGTGAGCTTTTGTACGACGAAATCGAGATTAGACTTTTTGAGCGAAACCTAGACGGCAATCTCAAGCGATTACATCAGGAACTTCAGTCTTACGATGTGAATGTAGCCCGAACAAGCGAACGACTGCAATACAGATTTGTAAAGAATGAGAAGGAGGAAGAAGGACGCCCCTTAGTGCTATCTCGTATTGAAGAGGAGATCGTATCCATAGCTATCATTCAAGAGCTTGGTGCTGCGGCATTCGGGCTTAATGCCAGAAGTTTTGCGTATAGACCAAATCCGCGCTTTGCAAGCCGCTCCGAGTTTCTATATGAATACTGGTTTTCCGCATTCCAGCGATATAAAGAAGAATCCCGCAACGCCGTAGCCAAGAACACGAATTGCAAAGTCCTTTCCATTGACATCAAGTCGTACTTTACTGAAATACCTCAACAGCGTCTCGTCGAATCTGTGCAGAAAGAAATGCGAACTCAGAGCGCCAGAATAGAATGGCTTCTACATGGGCTACTCAGCGTTGATCTGAATGATCACTGTCAAAATCACGGATTGTCTCAGGGTGGTGCGGGCTCAGGATTTTTTGCGAACGCATATTTGACTGAGTTCGACAGCAAGTTTGGGATCAATAATCGGTGGGAAGCCCAGCTTTTTCGCTTCGTAGACGATATCGTAATCGCGATACCTGATCCATCCTATCTCAACGCTGTGAAGAATGTTGCATTTGAGACGTTGGATGACTTGGGTTTGAGAGTGAATGAAGAAAAGTCCGAAGACTTCAACCAGGACGAGTATCTCAATCTCCCGCAAGACGCAGGCCTGATGAGTGGCTTATCTGAGAGATTCGATGACCTCACAAAGCCGCTATGGCGCACCAACAGCGTCGTCAGGGCACAACTTCGAGAAGAAGGCAGTTGGTGGCCAACGGTTGGCGTATACCGAGATCATTTGCACTCCATCGGACACTACATTGAGCCACATCGACTGAGCCGTAAACTGTATCAATATGCGGAGAACTACGCTCTCGAGGAAGAAGACGGACAAAACGATTTAGACTTCATCGTGCCGCCGCTTCGACAACAGAACTGGGCTGATGAATTCACAGAGTCAAATGATAAATGGATAGAAAAGCGACGTCTTTTGCGAAACGAGCTTATTGACTTAGCTCAGGAAAGCTACAGAGAGTTACCAAATGCATGTGACAAGAAAAAGCGTCTCTTGTCAACTCGAATATACTTCAGCGCCAACCGGCTCGCGAGATTAGGTTATGGCGATGCCGCAGGGTTAATCACCGAGATACTGCTGAACCAGCCGTGGATCATCCGCCGACCCCAATACGTAATAAGGGGCTTGGCAATTCAAGGCTACAAAGAACACATATCGCAACTGTTCTATCACTATAATGTAACTGAGACGTCCTGGAGTGATTCGCTGATGGCCGTGGTTATTCGTTCTATCAGACACCTCAGTGAGGTCGCGAAGCCTCTTGAAGATGGTGTCATTTGCATTGCAGTCAATAAGGAATCGGCCCCGATCCTGAGGCTAGTGGCTACAGAAACCTGGCTAATGAAATTAGATTGTCAACGGGTTGTGGATCATGTATCTACGATTCGCCAGATTATCAGTGAGGAGCAGAATTCGCGCGTACGAAAGAACTACCTCCTTCTCCTAGCCAAATGTGACTGTGACTATACTCAACAGCGAGACTACGAAGACCCTCTTTTGATGCGAGCGATGGAAGTTGCTCTTACCGATAATATTGATGAGTTGTTTGCTGATGTAGAACCTGACATCCTCAGAGAACGATACTACAGTACTTACTATCCTAGCTACATTGACTTTGACGATGAAGTACCCTACTTAGGTTAACGAGTCTCGCGTAGCCTAGCCCAAAATCATCACATGCACCTCGCGCGGACCATGGGCGCCGTTGACCAGTTGATGCGCGATATCAGCTGTCTTGCTGGGTCCGGTTATGACAGTGGTACTGCTCGATTCGGTAAAGGCCGGATAGCCCGCATCTTTCTGAGCTCCCTGCCAGGTTTCCAGATCGGGCAAAATCTGCTCCGCGCGCATCAAAGCGATATGCACTTCCGGCAGCAGCGAAGTGGCGCGATAACGCCCGGCGCCACTCTCCAGCACGAGGCTGCCGGTCGCCGCCAGCGCCGCATTCACCCCGCTAATGCCCACCTGAACATCGCCATCATTGTGCTCCGCCACCGTTACGCCGAGCGATTCCAGCATCCCGTGTAATCCCTCAAAGGGCAGCTGGTTCTCGTCCCAACTCATAACCGACCGGTCGTCGCCGATAAGCTCCATGATCTGCTCGAAAGCCGCGTTTTGATCGAGCTGATAAACAAAGCAGCCGACCGCTTCCGCCTCGTCGATGAAAAGCTGTAATTGCTCCCGCGGCGAAAAGTCTTGTGTTGGGATCATGTGGCGGTGTTCAGGAATCGGCTGAACTTCGGTGAAGGGCCTGCGCGCCTCCCGCAGCTTGCCCAGTATCTTGTCACGCGCGTTCACGTCTACGTTCCCTCCACAGTTGCCGGAATGGCTTGGGCGCAAAATCGGGAAAATCGCGGTGTTTGCTCCAATTGCCCAGCGGTCCCGGCATGTATTCGCCCATGATGGCTTGGCCTGCGCGCGCCGCCTTGCCGCCGAGAGCGAATCGCCGTGGTGAGGTCATGCCGACAGCCCAAAGCTTCATCGCCGCGTCCCAGCTCGCCTGCGATTCGCCCTGGCGCACCAAATCCCAGCGCAAATCAAGCAGCATGCGCGGCAGGTCGATATCCACCGGACAGACCTGCTTGCAGCTGCCACAGAGGCTGCTGGCATGCGGCAGCGGAGTCGCATTCTCCAAGCCGACAAACAAGGGGGTCAAGACCGCGCCGATGGGACCGCCATAGACCCAGCCATAGGCGTGGCCGCCCATCGTGCGATAGACCGGGCAAGCGTTCTGACAAGCGCCGCAGCGGATGCAAGAAAGCACCTCGGCATACTTGCCGGCGTAGATATCGCTTCGCCCATTGTCGACCAAAATCACATAGGCGTGCTCGGGGCCATCTCCTTCTTCCGCGCGCCCGGGTCCGTTGAGGATGTTCGTATAGACCGTCATCTTCTGGCCGGTGGAGCTGCTGGGCAGCACCTGCGTCAACGTGGCGTAGTCCTCGACGGTGTCGACCAGCTTCTCGATCCCGATCAAGGCAACGTGCACGCGCGGCAGCGAGGTGCACATGCGGCCATTGCCTTCGTTCATCACCAGACCGATAGAACCCGTTTCGGCAATGAGGAAGTTGCCGCCGGAGACGCCCATATCGGCGCTGAGGAAATCTTCGCGCAGCATCCGTCTGGCGAAAGCGACCATCTCCTCGGCATTATCGGTCGGCGCCATATTCAGTTCGCGCACAAAGACATCGCGTATTTCGGCCTTCGTCTTGTGCATGACGGGGCCAACAATGTGGCTGGGGGTTTCGCCCGCGAGCTGGATGATGTATTCGCCCAGGTCGGTCTCGACCACGTGCAAGCCGGCCGCTTCCATGACCTGGTTCGTGCCCAGCTCTTCGGTCAGCATGCTCTTGCTCTTGGTGACCGTCTTAACCTGGTGACGGCGCGCGATATCCAACACCAATTGATTCGCCTGCGCAGCGTCTTCCGCCCATTCCACTTGATAGCCGTTCTTCTTGAGATTGCGCTCGGCCTTCTCCAACAGATCGGGCAATTCCCGCAGGGCGCGGCGCTTGGCCTCGGCCGCCTGCTGCCGCATGAGTTCGCCATGCTCATCGCTATGGGCGAACATGGTATCCAGTCGCCGGTAATAGGCGGTTCGTGTGCCTTCGCCGATGGCGTGCTGCAAGTCTTCGTTATGCAGCGCAATATCGGCCAGCGCGATGAAGTCGTTCGATTGCACCTCAATGCTCATTACGCTTCCCCCTGACCTGTCGGGGGGCCGAGGGGGGTTTGCCCAGCCCTTGCGCCAGCACATCGGCCAAGTGCATCACGCGCTTCCCGGACCTATTTCGAGAAAGGCCGCCGTTCATCTGCGTCAGGCAGCTGACATCGCCGGTCACGATTGTTTCGGCCCCCGACGCATTGATGTTATGGATCTTGTTTTCCAGCATCGCATTGCTGATATCCGGCATCTTCACGCTGAACAAGCCGCCGAAGCCACAGCAGACTTCGCACTCGTTCAAGTCCACTAATTCAGCGTTGCCCAGATGGCCGATCAAGTCGCGGGAGGCGCCCCCCAGCCCCAAGCCACGCAAGCCATGGCAGGCATCGTGAATCGCGAAGGACTGCTTCTCCGGCAGCGTCAAATCAAGATTGACGATGCCAAGCCCATCGACCAGAAACTCGCTGAACTCCCAAGTGATGGAGGCCATCCGCTGCGCCTGCTCGTAAGGTTCGCCGTCTTCGGGACTGAAAAGATGAGGATACTCATGCCGCACCATCGCCGCGCAGGAGCCGGAGGGCGTGACGATGACCTCGGCGTCTCTGAAGGCTTTGAAGAAGTGCTTCGCCACCGTGCGCGCTTCATTGCGGTAGCCGGCGTTGAAGGCGGGCTGGGCGCAGCAGGTCTGGTCCGGCGGGAAGTCGACATCGACGCCGACGTGCTCAAGGATGTCAACGACGGACATGCCGGTTTCCGGGTAGATCATGTCGACGATGCAGGTGACAAATAGCGAGACTCGTTTGCCGATAGGAGATTCGCGCGCGGGTAGTGCCATGCTATTCGCTTTCGTTCGCTACGGATAGTACAGGCAGGTAGTGTACCGAAAACCCATCCGTCAAGCTATTGCGCGTCATCGAGAAAATGCCTATTTGGCCTACCCGACGATTGGTCAACGGTGTGTCCGTATTGCTGGACTCTGTTGCGCAACTGCCTTACCTTGAGCGTGGATGTACAAATAGGCTTGCCGGACGGAGATTATGTCTGTGATGACGCGCTATGTTTCCACATCCGTTTTGATAGTGATGCTATTGGGCTTTTCGGTTGTCGCTCTGGCGCAGGATGCGATGAGCGAAACCGAGCCAATCTGCACGCTTGCGGACCGGATCACCGGATTAAACAAGGGCGTACAGGTTGCCGGCTGCCCAACTTCCCAGGGTTCGAAAGCGATTCACCTATGGGATGATCTTGTCTTGACCGAACCGTTGCCGGTTATTACCTCGCGCATCACGGTCGTAGGAAACGGACACTCCATCAGTGGCAATGGTCAGTTCCGCATATTTGAAGTAGACGGTGGAGAACTCTCAGTAAAGCGTCTGTACATGCGCGATGGCCACGCCGAAGTAGGCGGTTGCTTGTCGGTAAAGAACGGCGGAATGCTATACGTGCTTGATAGCACCATGCAAGACTGCCACGCCAGCATGTACGGCGGCGCGATAAGAAATGTGCGTAGCGATCTGCATGTCGTCGGCAGCGTGCTGACACGGAACTCGGCTGCGATGGGTGGAGGCGCAATCTCGACGGCTAGCAGCCTGTCAACAACGATAGAGAACAGCCTTTTCGAAAATAATGCCGCGCGTTGGGGCGGTGCAATCGTCTTCCATGAGGACAGAGGGAATATCACCAACACCATTCTTCGCGATAACTTCGCGGAACAGACTGGCGGCGCGATTGAAAATGTGGAAGGCGTATTACAAGTTAGGAAGTCTGTCCTCAGTCACAATGAAGCCGGGGGTGGCGGCGGTATTCATACTCAGGGCTGGACGTCAGCACTGATCGTTGACGACAGTACATTCACAGGCAACGTTGCCGCCGGAAGAGGTGGCGCAATACGCATACGAAGAGGGTCGCAAGTTTTTATGAACGGCAGCGCAGCTATTGCAAACAGCGCGGGTGACGCCGGCGGCGCCATCTTTTCATTTGATGGGTCAATCACCATCATCGACAGCAAAATATCGAAAAATGACGCGCCAATTGGCGCGGCCATCTATGCCGAATGTTGTGACGTCACGATTGGAGATTCTTCAGTCGACGACAGCAAGTCCGATGATGACGGAGAATCCATTTATGTGGACAAGGGTGACCTGCAACTGCTCAAACACCTGGATGTTATCGGCAATTCAGAAGCTGAGATGCATCCTGTTACAGCGTTTGACTCCCTCGGTGGGCGCCTTTTGAGCGGGTAACCGTGAAACCTATCTTGCAGACAGGAGTGATGCCGGCGGCGTAACAGCTTTCTTCGCCCACATATATAGCGACCGCTACGAGCCTTTTTGTTACAATCCGCCATAGTTCAGCCTGAGCAAAGGATAAGATAGTGGCGGATTTCCAAGCTCCAGCAGCGTCTGCGCCAGGTAGGCCGCGTCCGCCAGCTCCGTCTCCATTGGATCGACCGGCGCAGCGTATTCGGGGTTGCGCGTGGGTTCAAGCGGGATCAAGGTCTCGCCGACGCGCGCGTAGCGATGGAGTGTGCCATCCGAATTTGTGACAAGCAGGAATTCCGCTTTCAGCCAATTGGTCGCGTCCAGGTCGGCCAGGGAGGCTGACATTTTCGACTGTTGCTAGATCATGTCGACGGTGCAGGTGAAGAAAAGAGAGACTTGTTTGCCAATCGGCGATTCGCGATGGGGCAGCGCCATGCAGTTCGCTCTTGCTTGCTACGGATATTACAGGCAGATAGTGTACAGAATAGGCGCTGGACTAGCTATAGCGCGAGAGTAACCGACTCAGATGTGAAAGGGCAATCTCGCATTCAACTGCGTGGAGTTTTCCATATCGCCTCCAGCCGACAGCGTCCATCCGGCTCCTATGCCAACTACTAAAGCTGTGCCGGGAGTGCCATCCAGAAAAAGTGACCTCGCCTCTGCCGACACGGTTGGCACTCCCAGCTATAACGGACTAGCCGCGACTTCCAATCCACTTCCGCCGCCAATGACAGAACTGCTGCCAGCGCCGCGGCGACGCTCTTTCCAGTCGCCGATTCATTTCAGCCACCAATAACGAGCGTTCCTCAGGCCGGACGTAACCGCGTTCTACCAGCGTTTCAATAATGCGATTCATGTCCTTCTTTGCCAAGCGACGATCATTCCAACTCAGGATCTGATTTTCTTGCAGGTCTCGAAAGCGCCTTAACGCATCGTCGCAAACCCCGCCCCAAAGCAAGCGAAGCTGACGCCGCACATCACCCATCGCCATCATGTCTTCCGTATTGATCGTCTGGCTAGTCGTGTTATTGTCGTGCGCACGTTGGAGGTAAAGAATCTCAGTGAGATTGGCGAACCGGATTGATGACTTGTATAAGAGGCTTGCAAGGAATCCTCTCTCATGATTGCGCCTGTCCACCTCGTCCCAACCGCCGACGCGATCCAAATGCTCCCGGCGAATCATCATCGTCCCGCTCAATAGGTGCAAATATCTCCCGTTAAAGATGTTGAAAGCGATAATCGCATGATCCGCCGGACACTTGCGAATGCCCAGGTCTATCGTGAGATCGTGATTCATTCGTTTAACTTGAACGCCGACAGCGCCGACTTCAGAGTGCTTATCCAAAAAGTCGACCTGTTTCTGCAATCGAGTCGGCAGGCTGACATCATCCGAATCCATATAAGCGATGTATTCGCCGTGAGCGATGTCAAAGCCGCGATTGCGAGCGCCAGACGCGCCTGTATTGCAGTCCAGGATTAGCGATCGAATCCGTGAATCCTTCTCTTCATAAGCTCGTATGATCTCCACGCTGTCATCTTCCGAGCCGTCGTCCACGAGGATTAGCTCGTAGTCCGCGAATCCTTGCGCCAGAATGCTCTCAATCGCCTCGCCCAGATAATCCCCATTGTTGAACGAAGCCAGGATGACTGATATTTTCGGAGCTTTCACAATTGCCGTCTCATCCTTCCACGTCTTCTCGAATCGCCGACCGACGCCGAGCTTGTCGATCTGGAATTCCTATAGCGCCGCCAGCCCGTTTACGGCAAACGCGTCATCGCGCGCCAAAATGTCTATGTCGCCTAATCCACAGGCGGCGCGCGGAACAGCCAAATCGCGTTAAGCGTCGATGCCCGTGTACAGCTTACGGAACTGGTTTTCCGCTTTACGTTGCGCATGTTAATTCATATTGTAGCGAAATCCGGTCAGAGAGCAATTGCTTCTATCGTACATACTCTAAGGCAGGGGGCATGCAGGCTGATCGGAGATTGCATAGTTGAATTTCTCGTTCACATCCTAGTGTGTTCGGCGCACAAGAGTCGGCGAGTTCCCCTGCCTGACGATTGGCCAACGGTGTGTCCAGTTTTATGGCAACGCATTCGCGAATGTTTTACATTCTTTAGACTAGATTCTCTCCAATATGTATGGGGGAACTTATGTCTGGATTCATTCATAGATTCGTTGCAGTCGTGTTTTTGCTGCTACCAGCAGTTCGATTGTTGGCTCAGGACGCGAAGCATGAGGAGATTGCGGCGCCGAATTGTACGCTGGCGGAACAGATCATGTCATCCAATACAGGTGAAAAGGTCGGCGATTGCCCGATACTGGAAGGAATGGAAGCCTTTCAGTTGCGCGAAGACATTGTTTTGACCGAAAGTTTGCCAGCAATCACATCTTATTTCATCATCGACGGCAACGGCCATACAATCAGCGGCGACAACCGATTCCGCATCTTTGAAGTACATGGCGGCCGACTTACCATTTTGAACCTGAAAATGATAGACGGTAAAGCCGGGCGGGGCAGCGCGATATTCGCCGATCAGGGCGCGACAGTTTACCTGGAGTCGTGCAGCATCAAGCGAAGCGTCGCGAAATACAGCGGCGCGATATTTGCGCGCTACAGTCAGCTTTACGTAAACAGTAGTGAAATCTCCTGGAATATCGCCGACAGCGGCGCGGCGATCTATAGCGCTGCCAGCAACATCCAGATCACGCTTAGCCGGTTTGAAGGAAACGGTTCGCGCAAAGGTGGCGCGATTTACCATTATGTGGGGCGCGGTACGATCAAAAATAGCGAGTTCGACAAAAACTCGGCCAGCGAAGACGGCGGCGCAATTGTCAACGCGCACGGCGTACTGCAAGTCCGCGATAGCGTATTCAGCCAAAATTCAGCGGCGGCCGGCGGCGCGATATATAGCCTCGGCTATGACAGTTTGCTTTCGATTGTAAACAGTCGCTTTGAGTACAACGAGAGTAGCGGCAAAGGCGGAGCCATCTATGCCAATAGCGATGACGTTTTTGTAAGCGACAGTACCTTTGAACATAATTCCGCGAGTCACTCGGGGGGCGGCATATTTGCCGAGCGCGGCGCGTTTTTCCTGAGCTACAGTACGGTTCACAACAATACCGCCAGGAATGGCGCGGGCATCTACACCGAAGGCGGCAGCGTCACGATCGTCGACACGGCAATCGACAACAACACCTCCACATACAATGGGGAACAGCTCTACGTTGAAAAGAGCGAAATTCGGTTCTTTGACATACGCGAGAACTGAAGACCTTCACGATTGCCATCACCATATCGCCCGCCGCAAACCTTTTTGTTACAATCTCCGCCAAACCTGACCCGAGCAAAGGACAACACAATGGCGGATTACACACCTAAACCGGAACATAAATTCACCTTCGGCTTGTGGACCGTCGGCAATATCGGGCGCGACCCCTTCGGCGAGCCGACGCGCGACCCGATCTCGCCGGTCGATATCGTGCGCATGCTGGCGGAGGTCGGCGCTTGGGGCGTCAACCTGCACGACAACGACCTCGTGCCCATCGACGCAACCGCCGCCGAGCGCGATCAGATAGTCGCCGATTTCAAACGGGCGATGGACGAAACCGGCATCGTCTGCCCGATGGCGACCACCAATCTCTTCACCGATCCCGCCTTCAAAGACGGCGCCTTCACCAGCAACGACCCGGCCGTGCGCGCTTATGCGCTGCAGAAAACCATGAGTTCGATGGACCTGGGGGCGGAGTTGGGCGCCAAGGTCTATGTCTTCTGGGGCGGGCGCGAGGGCGCCGAAAGCGACAGCGCCAAGAACCCGGCTGAGGGCGTCAAGCGCTTTCGCGAGGCGATCAACTTCTTATGCGAATACTCCAAAGACAACGACTATGGCTATCGCTTCGCCCTCGAGCCCAAGCCCAACGAACCGCGCAGCGACATCTACTTTCCCACCGTCGGCAGCATGCTCGGCTTTATCGCCACGCTCGATGACTCAGAAATGGTCGGCGTCAATCCCGAGGTCGCCCATGAGCACATGGCCGGCTTGAATTTCCTGCACGCGGTGGCGCAAGCCTGGGAAGCGGGCAAGCTCTTCCATATCGATCTCAATGACCAGATGTTTGGCCGCTACGATCAAGACTTCCGCTTCGGCAGCATGATGATCAAGCAGAACTTCCACCTGGTGCGCTTCCTGGAAGACGTCGGCTATGACGGCAGCCGCCACTTTGACGCCCACGCCTATCGCAGCTCGCAATACGAAGACGTTAAGGAGTTCGCCCGCGGCTGCATGCGGTCGTACCTGGTGTTCAAAGACAAAGCGGCGCAGTTCAACGCCGATGCCGAGATTCAGGCGCTGCTGGCCGAGATCAATGCCGATGATGGCGCCTACGCCTACCTAAGTGATGGGTATAGCAAGGCGGCCGCCGACCAGCTCAAGGCGACTGAATTTGACCGCGCTGGGATGGGCGCGCGCAACCTGCCCTACGAGCGGCTCGATCAGTTGACATTTGATGTTCTGCTGGGCGTGCGTTAGTCCCGGACATAGGGGTGATGTAGGGGCGACCCATTGGGTCGCCCGACCTGTCGATGATGTGCTGCTGCGGGCGACCTGATAGGTCGCCCCTACAGTAGTCACAGTCTATAGTGATTCCTTACGAGGAGAATGGACAAACAATGCCCTACTCGATGGGACTAGATATCAGCACCACCGGCGCCAAAGCGTTAATCATCGACGAATCCGGCGCGGTCATCGCCGTCGCCAACGCGCCCCAGCCGATCAGCCAGCCCAAACCACTCTGGAGCGAGCAGAACCCGGCCGACTGGTGGGATGGCATCAGCGCCAGCATTCGGCAAGCGCTCGCTGAATCGGGTCTGCGCGGCGATGACATCAGCGCGATCGGCTTGACCGGCCAGATGCATGGCCTGGTCTTGCTGGACGCAAATGGCGAAGTGCTGCGGCCGTCCATCCTCTGGAACGATCAACGCACGCAGGCGCAATGCGACGCCATGACCGGGCGCATCGGCGCCGACCGCCTGCTCGAATTGACCGGCAACCCGGCCGTCACCGGATTCACCGCGCCCAAGATCCTCTGGGTGCGCGACCATGAGCCGGAGGTCTATGCCAAAGCAGCGCAGGTCCTGTTGCCCAAAGATTACATCCGCTATAAGCTGACCGATACTTACGCCACCGATCTGGCGGGCGCCGCCGGCACATCGCTGCTGAATGTCGCTGAACGGGCTTGGTCGGCCGAAGTGCTGGACGCGCTGGAAATCCCCGCCGAGTGGATGCCGCCCGTGCACGAAGGCACGCAAATTACCTCGACGATCAGCGCGGCGGGCGCGGCGGCGACCGGGCTCAAGATGGGCACACCGGTGGTCGGCGGCGGTGGCGATCAAGCGGCTGGCGCTATCGGCATGGGCTGCGTCGCGCCGGATGTGATCGGCGTCACCGTCGGCACATCAGGCGTCGTCTTTGCCCCGCTCGGCAGCTACGCCTATGAGCCTGAGGGACGCTTGCACGCCTTCTGTCACGCCGTGCCCGAAACCTGGCATTTCATGGGCGTCATGCTCAGCGCGGCCGGCAGCCTGCAATGGTATAAAGACAACTTCGCGCCGGAGCTCGATTTCGACGGGCTGCTGGCGGAAGCGGCGGACCTTCCCGCCGGCAGCGAAGGACTGTTCTTCCTGCCCTACCTCACCGGCGAGCGCACGCCGCATCCCGATCCGCTGGCGCGGGGCGCCTTCATCGGCATGACGACTCGCCATAGCCGCGGTCATTTGACGCGCGCCGTGCTCGAGGGCGTGGCCTTTGGCCTAAAGGACTCATTCACATTGATCGATCAGGCCGGCTTGCCTGAGCAATTTGAAGTGCGCATCAGCGGCGGCGGTGCCAAGAGCCCGGTCTGGCAGCGGATCATCGCCGATGTGCTGGCTGCCCCCCTGGTCAATATCAATACGACCGAGGGCGGCGCCTTCGGCGCGGCGATTCTGGCGTCGGTGGCGGCCGGCGTCTTCGAAGATGCTGCTTCCGCCTGCGAGGCGATGATCCAAAGGGGCGAAACAGTGGCGGTCGGCGCGGATGCCGATGCCTATGCGGAGCACTATGAGATCTATCAGTCGCTGTATCCGACCTTACGAGATACTTTCGCGCGGTTATGACACCAGGGTGAACGAGAACTGACGCCGACGCTTGGGAGCTATTACATATCAAGCCGCATGTCGTTGCGGAAGTTCTGCATTTCACGCCGCAGGTCGTTACGGACCTGCCGCATATCGCGTCGCATTTCTTTGCGAATATGCCGCAATTCATTGCGGATGTTCATCAAGTCAATGTGCAGCCACAGACCGCAGCCGAAGAGACTGATAAGAATGACGACAGTTTGTGTCCAGTCTGTTGCTAACTTGACGTCTTTGCCCGCTTGCGACAAAGCCAAAAGCTGCAATTGACCGGAAATCATTAGGCAGCTACCCCTTTGTGGCTAAAGCGCGTGCGTCAGAACGAGCACCCGCGTCGACGCCGGCAGATCCTCCCGGTTCAACTCCACTTCCCAATCCGACTGAAAATCGATATCGGCATCATTGAAGTGGCGCAGGAAAGCGGTGATCCACTGCATATTGCGCGGCTTGTAGCGCAGCGTGCGGAAGTGCATGGGGATGACCAGCTTGGGCTGAACGCGGTCGATCGCCTGCTTGAGATCGGGCAGCCGGATCGTCGGCACGTCGCCGGCCAGCACCAGGAAAACATCCAGTCCCTCAAAGAAGGCGATTTCCTCTTCGGTGAAGGGATTGCCGACATCGCCCATATGCCCGATGTGGATGCCATCCATCTCCCAGCGATACATGGCGCACTTGTCAGGCTCGTGATAGGGATGCTCGTACATCTCTGACGATTCGATGCCCTTGAACACCAGGCCCGCCGCCTCGATTTCACCGCCGCTCCGCGCCACATCCAGCATATTGATCCGAACCGGCTCGCCCAGAATCAGGTCGGAGCGATCATGAAAGTCGTCATTCAGCGACGAGGTCAACACCACATCCGGAATATCGGTTATCGGTTGATAACCCGACGTCTCAGGCGTATAGGGATCGGTAATCACCGATGTGCCGTCGCTCCCGCTGATGATAAAGGCGGCGTGTCCATACCATTTGATCTTCATTTGTCTAAGCTCCGTCTATCGCTGGAATCACTTCTTCGGTGAACATGCCGATGACCGCTTCATCGGGCGCGCCGATGATATCAATAATGAAATAGTCACAGCCCCGCTCGACAAAAGCGCTCATCTGCTCGGCGATGTCTTGCGGCGTGCCGACGAAGGCATTGTCGCGCGTCCACTTGTTTTCGCGTGACAAACCGCGCGCGACCGCCTCGTCTTCAGTGCGCCCGATAGCGACGCGCCCAAACCAACTGCAGCGCAGCGTGGCCGGATCACGTCCGATGTCGTCCAGATGTCGCCGCAGAATATCTTGGCGCTCCACAAAGGGACCGAGAGGACAATCGGGATAATTCCAAATGTCGGCGTATTTGGCTGCGTGCTTCATCGTCGTGTAACCGCCGCCGCCAACCAGGATCGGAATCTTCGTCTCCGGTTTGGGCTCGCACCAGGCATCTTTGATTCGGTAGTGCGCGCCTTGGTAACTGACCGGCCCCGCTTCTTCCCACATCTTTTTCAGGATGATCAAGGTCTCTTCCAACTGCTGAACGCGTACCCGTGGCGCTGGATAAGGATAATCGTAGGCGAGGTATTCGTCTTCTTTCCAGCCAGCGCCGATGCCCATGATGAAGCGGCCGCCGGAGAGCGCCTGCAAGGACGCCGCCATCAGCGCCAGCAGCGCCGGATTGCGATAACTCTGCCCCAGCACCATCGGGCCGACCTCGAACTCAGGGTAGCGCGCGGCGAGATAACTCAGGACAGTCCAGGCTTCAAACGTGGGTTGGCCTTCCCACTGAAAATGATCGGTCATCCAGATGCTGCGGAAGCTCCCCTTCAGCTGCGGCAGCGTCTTATCCAGGCTGGCCAGGAATTGATCCGTCTGTCCTGGCGGCGGTCCGTGCAGCAACCCCAATCCGAAATCGACCATTTCATCGCTCCTTGCTCGCTGTCGGTCGGTCAATTGTACTGCCTTTCGCCGGAAATCTCCGCCCGCAGTTCTGCGGTGAGATTTCACGAATTGCGGTACTATCTTCGAGCCGACGGAATGGAAGACCCGGAGCTAGCAAATGCCTTCTCGACCCAATATCCTCTGGTATTGCACCGACCAGCAGCGCTTTGATACGATCGCTGCCCTGGGGAATGCCCACATCCATACGCCCAATCTAGACCGTTTCGTCGCAGAGTCGGCCGTCTTCACCCATGCTTTCTGCCAGTCGCCGATTTGCAGCCCGAGCCGCGCCAGCTTCCTCACCGGCATGTATCCGAGTGCCGTGGGCGTGAATGGCAACGGCTTCCGCAGCTTCCCGCGCCATTTTGAAGATCGGTTGATCACGAAGGCGCTGGGCGACGCGGGATACGATTGCGGCTTGATCGGCAAGCTGCACCTGGCGAGCGCCTTCCTGCGCCGCGAGGAGCGCGTGAACGATGGCTACGACATCTTTCAATACAGCCACGACCACAAGGGCGGCAACGAGCGCGGCAACGAATATGTCGAATGGATCAAGGCGCAAGGCATCGATCACAACACGGTGCTGCAGCCTCGCGGCATCGCCTCGCTTGAAGACTATCGCAACTCGCATGAGCATATCGGATTTGGCGGCTTCATGGAGCCAACGGCGGAAGCGGACAACGTGCCGCCCCACTTACATCAAACGCACTGGTGTACGGAGAAAGCGATTGAATTCATCAGTCGCAACCGCGAGCCGGACAAGCCCTGGTTGCTGAGCGTCAATCCCTTCGACCCGCACCCGCCCTTCGACGCGCCCTACGAGTACTATCGCCGATACGACCCGGAATCGCTACCCGGCGCCCACTTTGAAGACGGCGACCTCGAACATCAGCGCCGGCTCGAATCGGCGACTATCGACTTCCAGAATCGCGCGCGCCACCCCGACGTGCTGCGGCACAAGCGAATTCAAGCCTCATACTACGCCATGATCGAATTCCTCGACCACGAGTTCGGCCGGCTGCTGACTTTTCTGGACGAGTCGGGACAGCGCGAAAACACCATCATCATATTCATGAGCGATCATGGCGAGATGCTGGGCGATCACGGGCTGGTGCTCAAGGGCTGTCGCTTTTACGAGGGTCTGGCGCGCGTGCCGCTGATGATCTCCTGGCGCGGGCGCGCCCAGCCGCGGATACACGACGAGTTGGTGGAGCTGGTGGATATCGCGCCGACGCTCTATGAGTTGACGGGCATGGATGTGCCGCCCTGGGTGCAGGGTCGCTCGCTCGCGTCCTGGATTCGCGACGGCGAATTAAATATGCCTCATCGCGAATTCGTGCGCGCCGAGCATTACGCCGCGACCAATTTAGCGGACGGGACCCATGCCACCATGTATCGCGATCGGCGCTGGAAGCTGGTCGTCTACCACCAGAAGAATATCTGCGAACTATTCGACTTGGAGAACGATCCCTGGGAGCACAAGGATCTGTCGGAAGATCCAGAATATGCAGCGCTGAAATGGGAGCTCTTGCAGCGCAGCTATGACGCGACGGTCTTTGCCCGTCCGGCGCAGACCGATCGATACGGTCCATTTTGATACTTGCCCTCAGAGACGCAATCGAGCCGCAATCCCATCCGTCGTTAGGTGTAGCTGTCCCAAACCTCGATATTACTTTGCCATATTACTTTGACTTGGACGATTGGTCAGAATATAATGCAACATAAACATGGAGAATAGGAATTTGGGATGAAAAGACTTTGCGTTGCGATAACGGGAATACTGATGGCTTTGGCCCTTGCTGTGACTGTTGGGCAAGATGCCGCGCCGAAAGTGGCGATCTTGTCCTTCGGCGCTGGCGGAAACGTCGAGAATTTGTTGGGCGGCATGCTTAACACCTTGCAATCGTACGATTTGGTCTCCGAACAAGAACGCCTGCTCCTGCAGAGCGGAGAAGACATTTCAGGTGAACATCTGCGAATCAGCCGCAGCGCGTCGGATTTCGACTTTCCGACTGCCGCGTTGATGGTGAAGAATACCCTGGACGAGGAACCGGACGTCATAGTTGCCCTGACCGCGCCCGTGGCACAGCTTGTGGTCAGCGCTACGAGTGACATGGACGATCCGCCTATCGTGCTATTTGGTCTCGTCTTTGATCCCTATGAGGCTGGAATTGTGCAATCATCTTGTATCAAACCGGATCATGTCTGGGGCGTGGAGTCGATTACGCCATACGAAGAAGTGCTGCCGATGATGCTCAGTCACTTTCCGGATGTCAAAACGCTCGGGATTATCTATAGTTCCGGGGAAGCGGCGGGCTTGCTGGGCGCGCAACGGATAAGAGGGGCAGCCGAACTGTTAAGCCTGAAGGTTGTGGATGCCGGCGTCGCGCATCCGAGCGAAGTTCGACCGGCAAGCCTGGGCTTGATCGAAAAGGGCGCCGATGCTTTGATTGGAACGCCAGATTATGTTACAGGCTTGAGTTTGCCAGCTATTGTGTCCGTCGCCAATGACAGCGGCATACCGGTATTCCACCCTACCTTCATTGCCGCTTTGCCCGCTTTAGGCGCCGCTACGGTAAGCGCCGGCTTCGGTGAATATCACCAGCAAGGCGTCTTCTTGGGCGCGATGCTGGCCGCGCATTTGCAGGGCAATGCGGATTTAGCGGCTTCGGGGATCAAATCCATCAGCAGCGTACTGGTTGCGGTCAATCTTGATTCGGCTGAAATGCAGGATGCAGAGATAGCGCAAAGCCTGATGGACCAGGCCGATGCCATCGTCAAGGACGGCAATGTCCAGTGGTCGCAGCGCGCGCTTGGTATGATGGCTCGCTCCAGAGTAATCGTTGACCAAGAACAGCAGCGAGCGGTCGATCAGGCATTCCTCGAAAGTGTTCACTGCAGTCCAGACATGATTGCCCAACAGCAGGCCGCGCTTGAGGCCAGCGATTAAGCTCTAGCGCGCAACGATCACCTGAAGACGGGACGGTTCATTGAGCCGCCCCTTTTTTATTACGCTGGAGCACAATCCGCGCCGAGCGCAGACCATCGACGCCGTTCACCTGGTAATATGTACCTGGCGCTTCACACTCAACTGCGTAGACTTAATCCTTAGCGCCGCCAATAGTGAAAGGAAACCTCATCATGTCGATTCCAACTCTGCCCGGCATCAACGCAAGAACGATCACCACAGCTCGGATCACGACGCGCGTCCTCTCCGCCGGCGACGAAAATGGCGCGCCGGTCATCTTCGTACACGGCAACTTGACCTCGGCCACATTCTGGGAAGAAACGATGTTGGCCATGCCGCCAGGATTTCACAGCATCGCGCTAGATCAGCGGGGCTTCGGCGAGTCTGACCCGACTGCGGCGGTTGATGGCGCCCGCGGTCTGGCCGACATGTCCGACGATGTGCTCGCTCTGATGGATTCGCTGGATATCAATGCGGCGCATGTGGTCGGGCATTCGATGGGCGGCGGCGTCCTTTGGCGGATGATGATGGACGGGCCGGAACGCCTATTAAGCGCCAGCTTGATCGCGCCCGTTTCGCCCTTTGGCTTCGGTGGCACGAAAGACGCTCAAGGGACGCTCTGCGCAGCCGACGCGGCGGGGTCAGGCGGCGGTGTCGCCAACCCGCAATACACGCAGATGCTTAAGGACGGCGAGCGCGGCGATGGCGAGATGACACCGCGACAAGTGATGAACAACTTCTATTGGAAGCCGCCCTACACATCAGAACGCGAAGAAGACCTGCTGACATCCGTGCTGCAAACGCATACCGGCGAACGCGATTACCCGGGCGATTTTGTCACTTCGGAAAACTGGCCAGGCGCGGCGCCGGGACGCTGGGGCGTGCTCAATGGCATGGCGCCAACTAATCAACCCGATGTCAGCCGACTCTACGCCATCGACCCGAAACCGCCTGTGCTCTGGCTGCGCGGCGACAGCGACCAGGTCATCGCCGATATGTCCATGTTCGACCTGGCGACATTTGGCAAGCTAGGGGTGGTCCCCGGCTGGCCCGGCGATGAGGTCTGCCCGCCCCAGCCCATGATCGCGCAAACGCGGCACGTGCTGGACGGATACGCGGCAGCCGGCGGAAGCGTGAACGAGGTCGTGATCGAAGACTGTGGCCATACACCCTTCCTCGAAAAGGCGGACCAATTCAATCAGGCACTTCATAGGTTTCTCGCCGAGATTTGAAAGAAGCGGCCGATTCTCGCGCGCCGGGCAGTGATATGCTATATTTCCCTGCGAAGAGACACTAGAGTCTGGCTTTTCCATCAAGTAAAGAAAGGAATCTGCTATGTTAAAGCGGCTGCTAGCACTGTCAATTCTGCTACTCATTTTCAGCGTCTTCAGCGGCTTGGCGCAGGATGAGATCACCATCTTCGCCACCGTCGGCGCTTACTATCCCGACGAGCCGACGGAAAACAATCCCAATCCGCCAATGATGATGAACGAGATTGTCGCCGAATACGAGGCGGCCAACCCGGGCGTCAATATCGAACTGGTCGATGTGCCCTCCAACATCTCCGGCGATCAATGGCGCAGCACCGTATTCAACGGCCAGAACGAACCGCATATCATCGTCAACAATTACATCCGCGTCTGGCAGGAACAGGGCAACGACTGGTACGTGCCGCTCAATGACTACGTTGAGGCGGCCAACCCCTACATTCCCGAAGGCACGCCGGGCGCCGAGCGTTGGGCGGACAGCATCCCCGAGGTCGTCTGGAATGCCACCTACCATACCGGCAGCGGCAATCAATACGTCGTAACGGTCAACGCCGTCGCCGTCGGATTCTACTACAACATTGACCTGCTGGAAGCGGCCGGCATCGATACCGAGTTCGACATCTCATATTCGCTCTGGGAAGACTGGGAGACGATGATAGATGAAATGGGCGCGCTGTCGGATGCCGGCTACGAACCCCTGGCGCTGAGCATGTCCACCGCCTCGCCTTATACCTACAACTGGTTCGATGGCACCAGCTTGACCAGCATGTACATCGACCACATCGAGAGTTGGTGGGAGCCGGGCGCAAGCTGGCACGCGCTCAATCAGCGCGAATTCGCCTGCGCGATCCAGAACGGCTTGATCAGCGCTCATGACGATGCCTTCGCCGATTGGCTGGGGCTCCTCGCGGACTTCGAGCCGATGTGGGTGGAGGGCTATGCCACCATGACTTGGGACGAGGCTTACCGCCTCTTCATCACCGGCGAGGTGCCCTTCCTGCTGGGCAACGCGGCCAGCCAAACGCTTAACGTGACCCGCGATGCCGACTTCAACTGGGGCATCAGTTATTTCCCTCCGGTCACTGAAACCACCAGCCCGTACGCGGCGAACAACGAGAGCGCCTATCTGGTCGGTGGCTTCACCGCCGGCTTCACCGTGACCGACCGCGCCCGCCGCGAAGGCATCGAAGAGCAAGTCGTCGACTTCCTCATGTACATGACTGCCCAGCCGCAATGGGGGCGCGTCGTCACCGATTCGCCGCGCAGCATTCCGACGCAATTTGGCTTGGATGTGCCTGATGCCCTCAAGCCGACAGTGGCTTTCCTTGAGCTGCCGATCCGCGCGTTGAAGGATCCCGATCCACGCCTCAGCCGCCGCTACGGCGAAGATCATCGCCGCCTGATGCAGGAATACTTCACCGATCAGATTGATCTCGAAACGCTGATCGCCGAAGAAGACCGCCTGATGACGCGGGAAGCGCGCGTGGTCATCGCCGAAAACGAATGGTCCTGCGACTTCCAGATGGAATAAGGCAAGACAGACGATCTCAGCCCCCATCCCCCGGCCCCTTCCCCCATAAAGTGGGAAGGGGAGAAACAAGTCCCTCCCTCCTTGTGGGGGAGGGATTTAGGGTGGGGGATAGGACCTCATGCACTCATGTTCCAGCGACTCGCCGCTGATCGATCAGCTAAGCGAAGCATTCGCGCAAGCCAAAGCCCGCTCCCGCTGCGCATGTGGCGGGCGAAGTGGCTTTATCTGGCACTGCTGATACCGGTCGCGCTGCTGCTGCTATTTGAGTGGCTGCCCGCCTTCAGTGCGCTCTACAACTCGCTCTATATCTGGAATGGCGGCAAGGTCCATTTCTATGTCGGGCTGGAACATTACGAGCGGATGCTGAGCGACCGCACCTTCCGCGTCGCCATCACCAATCTGATCGGCTTCGTTTTCTTCCGCGTCATCATGCAAACGGTGCTCCCTTTCTTCGCCGCCGAGATGATCGTCAATTTACGCAGCCAGCGCTGGTCTTACTGGTGGAAGATCATCTTTGTCTTCCCCATGGTCGTGCCGCAGATCCTGAATTACTTGATCTGGCGCTTCATCTACAACCCGCAGGTCGGCTTGCTCAACGAAAGCCTGAAGCTGATCGGTCTGGAAGATTACACGCAGGCTTGGCTGGGCGACCCCCATACGGTGATGTGGGCTCTGGCGTTCGTGCGCTTTCCCTGGCTGCCAACCCTGCAATTCCTCATCATCCTCGGCGGCTTGCAGACGATCCCGCAAGAAGTGCACGAGAGCGCGGCCATCGATGGCGCCGGTTTCTGGCGGCGGCTTTTCTATATCGATATTCCCATGACGCGGCGGCAGATCACGCTGGCAATGATCCTGACGATGCTCTTCATGACGCAGCGTTTTGATCTCTTCCTGGTGATGACCGACGGTGGACCTGGTTACAGCAGCATGGTGCCGGCGCTGCAACTCTATCAGTCGGCTTTCCACTTTTTGGAATTCGGCTACGCATCGGCTATCGGCGTCGTGCTCTTCGTCGCCATGCTCGCCTTGACCATCATCAACCTGCGCGTCTCCGCCGGCGCCTCCAATTCGTAGGGGCGATTCTGTGAATCGCCCGCCATGATATAGGACATCACTCTTGATCAAGCGCAAACGCCTCCGCATTGCCAATCATGATCTCCCGTTCCAGCTGGTATTGCTCGCCTTTGGCATCGTGACCTTCTTCCCGCTGGTGCTGGTCGTCATCACCTCGCTGAAAAGCAATACGCAGTTCTACCATAATTTCTGGCTGCCGGAGCTGCCCTTCCAATTCGGAAACTACTCATCCGCCTTCCGCATCATTTGGCGCTACATCGTCAACAGCGTCCTCTATTCCGGCTCGACCATCTGCCTCATCGCCATGATCGCCTCGGTGGCCGGCTATGTTTTCGCCCGTTTTCATTTCCCCTTCAAGACCGCTCTCTTCCTCGGCTTCATCACTCTAATTATGGTGCCCGGCGTGCTCACGCTGGCGCCGCGCTTCGTGCTGGTGCGCGATCTGGGCTTGGTCAACACGCCCTACGCTCTGATTTCCGTCTGGGTCAGCGGCGGTCTGGTGCTGTCGACCTGGCTGATGCGCAGTTATTTCGAGTCGCTGCCGCAAGAGCTCTTCGATGCCGCCTATGTCGATGGCGCCGCTGAGTGGCAGGTTTTCGTCTACGTTTCGGTGCCGCTCGCCCGCCCGATGATTGCTACCGTGGCGATGACCACGCTGATCAGCAGTTGGAACGACCTCATCTGGCCCCTGGTCACGATTACCGACAAGGATAAAATGCCGCTGGCGATGGGGCTGATGCAGTTTTCCTCGGACTTTGAAACTGACTGGGGCACGCTTTTCGCCGGTTATGTCATCTCGTCGATTCCGCTGCTTTGCGTCTTTGCGGTGGCGATGCGCCAGTTCATCAGCGGCTTGACCAGCGGATCGATCAAGGCTTGAGACATATCAGAATTTGACCACTTTAATGCAGATGCGATAAAATTTTCAAGATTGCGCGCGCAACCTGAATCGACCTCCTTGGGAGGGACGCTGCGGAGTTGCGCGCAGATCATTTCATTTTTCAAAGTCACCATTTGGAGGGTGTCATGAAGAAGCTGAAAGTCTTACTTCTGTTATTGGCCGGGCTAATGATGTTCAGCGCGGTTGCGCCGGTTGCCGCGCAAGAGCTGGAGCTCTGGGCCTTCGTCAATACGCACGCGCGCTGGTTCCGCGAGCAAGCGGAACGCTACGCCGACGAGGTCAATCCGGATTTCTCGCTCAATGTCATTGAGATCGCTTATGGCGATTTGCACGACAGGTTGCTGATATCGATCCAGTCCGGCGGCGTCGGCGCGCCCGATATCGCCGATGTTGAGCAGGGTCGCTTCGGCAGCTTCTTGCGCGGCGGCGGCGATCCGGGCTTCGTCGAGTTGAACGCCTTTCTTGACCAGGGTGGACATACCGAGAATCTAGTTGAAGCCCGTCAGGCGCTCTACACTTCGATGGGTTCTGTCTATGGCATCGAACACGCCTTGACGCCCGTTGTGCTCTATTACCGCGCCGATGTCTGGGAAGGCGCCGGATTTGATCCGCAAGAATTCGTCACCTGGGACGACTTTGTGGAAGCGGGACGCGCCATCGTGGCCGAGAACCCGGATGTCATCCCGCTGCATATTCACGGCGGCTTGCACGAGTTGCTCCTGCGTCAACAAGGTCACGACTATTTCAACGCTGATGGCGATGTCACGATCGACTCGGCAGAATCAATCGCGCTGATGGATTGGCTGTTGGCGCTGAAGGACGAAGGCGTCGCTGGCGATCCGCCAGCGGGCGACGCGCTCTGGGCGGCGTTCAAAGATGGCACGTTGATTTCCATGGTCGGCGCCGACTGGTATGGCGGTTTCTTCAAGGACAATGCGCCTGAATTATCAGGCAAATGGAAAGCGGCGCCGCTACCGGCTTTTGAAGAAGGCGGACGGCGTACAAGCGTCTGGGGCGGCACCGGCGCCATGGTGGTCAAGACTAGCGACCACGTTGAAGAGGCGCTTGACTTCCTCGAATTCTCCATGCTGTCCATCGAGGGCAATGTGCGCCGCTTTGAGCTCACGACCCTGTGGCCGCCTTATATCCCGGCGATGGCAAGCGAGCGCCTGCACGCCGCGGACGAGTACTTCTCCGGTCAGGATCTGGGCGCGCTCTTCGCCGATGTCGGTCCTGAGGCGCCGCCGCAATGGCAGAGCCCCTTCCGCTCGCAGCTAAATGGCTTGCGCGCGGCTGCCTGGCAAGACGTCATTGACGGCAATCGCAGTCCAGAAGAAGTCTTCACCGAAATCGCCGATACCATCCGCGACGAGATGGAATTCGAAAGCTAGAATTTAGCTCTCCAACGGTGGCGGGTTATGGCTCGCCACCACATTCATTTTCTCCTGAGGAACCGCGATGTTTGGACGCGGCCGTAAAATCGCGCCATATCTTTTCATCAGTCCCTTCTTCATCGGCTACGCCATATTCTTTCTTTACCCCGTCGTTCAATCGCTGCAGTTGAGCTTCTATCGCCAAGTCGGCCTCAATAAAGCGCCCCGATTCATCGGCGTCGACAACTACGTCCGGCTGGCCACCAAAGACGCCCTCTTCATCAAGGCTTTGACCAACACCACCTACTACGCCTTGGGCAGCATTCTGATCATCGTGCCGCTGGCTTTGCTGCTGGCGCTGATCCTGCATAGCCCCAAGCTGCGCTTTCGCGAATTCTTCCGCTTCCTCTATTTCACGCCCAATATCACCGCGGGCGTCGTCGTCGGCATCATCTTCGGCCTCGTCTTTGAAGAGCAGTACGGCTTGATCAATAATTTGCTGCTGGCGCCGCTAGGCTTGGAGAACGTCCGCTGGCTGCGCGAGGCGCGCTGGGTCATGCCGGCGATTATTCTGCTGGGCGCCTGGAAGTGGACCGGCATCAACGCGATTTATTTCATGGTGGGCTTGCAGAATATCCCGCCCGAGCTCAAAGAGGCGGCGCGCGTCGATGGCGCCACCCGCCTCCAGGTGTTCTGGCACGTGACGCTGCCGCTGCTGCGCCCGATCCTCGCTTTCGTGCTGACCATCGCAATCATCGGCTCGTATAATCTCTTCGCCGAGCCCGCGATCCTGTTGAGGGGGCTGGAGGGCGGACCCAATAACGCCGGCATGACCATGACCATGTACCTCTATACGCGCGGCTTCCGCGAGCTCAAAATGGGTTACGCCTCCGCTATCGGTTACTCGCTCGCCGTCATCATCCTGGTTTTGAGCGTGATCCAACTCGTGTTGATTCGCGCCTTCCGCGAGGATTGACAGCCATGAGATTCGCCATATCGCGCCCCGCGGATCCCTCCGAGCGAAAATCACTGTACGTCAAGCTGGTAGAAGCGACGATCATTTACGCCGTCCTCTTCTTCTTCGCGCTGCTCGTTGGCATCCCCTTCCTGTATATGTTCACCGGTTCTTTCAAGACCAACGGCCAGCTATTCTCCTGGCCCGTCAATCTGCTGGCGCCCGAGCCGACGCTCAACAACTACGAACGGCTGCTCAGCGGCGAAGAGATTCCCTATTTGCAGCAGATGGGCAACAGCGTCATCATCGCCGTCAGCCAGAGCGCCTTGACCTTGCTCTGCGCCTCGATGGTGGGCTGGGGCTTCGCAAAGTATGAATTCCGCGGCAAGACCTTCTTGACCATCTTCCTGCTATTTACCTTCGCCATCCCCTTCCAGGTTACGCTGGTGCCGCTCTTTCAGATGATCGTGCGCCTGGGCTTGCTCGATAACTTCCTCGGCGTCATCCTGCCCAGCTCGGTCAGCGCGTTCGGCGCCTTCTTTATGCGGCAGGCGATGGTGTCGATTCCTCAGGAGTTGCTCGATGCCGGGCGCATCGACGGCGCCAGCGAATGGGGGCTCTTCTGGCGCATCGGCATTCCCTTGTCGCGGGGCGCCCTTTCGATCCTCTGCGTGCTCGTATTCTTGACCGCCTGGAACGATTACCTCTGGCCCCTGATCGTCTTGCGCACGCCAGAAAAGTTCACCTATCCAGTCGGGCTGGCCACGCTCAATGGATTGTACAAGGTCGAATACGGCATGATCCTGGGCGGCGCTTTCATCGCCACCTTGCCGATCGTGCTGATTTTCGTCGCCGGGCGCAACCAAATCCTAGACAACTTGACCATTGGCGCGGTCAAGCAGTAGCGAACCGTTCGGAGTTTCGACAATTGGTTTAACTACAGAGAACACAGAGAACGCAGAGACCCTCGCGGTGTTTCGACCATTGAGGATTCGCCGAAATCCTCTGTGTTCTCTGCGATCTCTGTAGTTTATCGTTGTTTGAAATGCAGTTCCATGTAGTGCAGATCGTAGTAGCGCCCGTCCACTTTCTCTTCCCGCTGGGCCGTGCCGACGATCCCAAAGCCCAGCTTCTCATAAAGCCGAATCGCCGCTCGCGCCTCAGTATTGACCATCAAGCTCGCCTTCTCGATTGGTCCCATTGAGCGAAGCTCAGCGAAGAGCCTTCGCATCAAACGTGGCGCCACCCCGCTGCCACGTTGATCAGGAGCTACATAGACGCCATACACCCCCGCCACGTGGCGCAGCTTGGCTTTCGCCGACCAATGCGCCCCGGCCATGCCAACGAGTTTGCCATCCGCTTCGGCGTAAAACGCCATATTCCCGTCGCGCTCGTATGCCGATTTTGAGCGGGCGATCCAGACCTCATCCGGGAAAGCCAGTTCCTCTTCGTAACTCGAAGCGAAGGCAGCCGGCTCGGCGAGCAGGGCTTCCAGGCGCAGCTGCTTCGCTTCCCGCCAGCGTGCCGGCGGCAGTGTAATTATCGAGACTTCAGGCATTTTGCCCCAATCTTTGACTTTTTTCGTGGTCATCGTTAAGCTTGCT
>WTGC01000005.1 GCA_011523705.1 Chloroflexota bacterium
GTATTTTGGGTGGGCGGCGGCATTGTTGCGCGATGGTCTACATTGCCTGCGCGGCGGTGGGCAAGCCCTCGCTTGTCTCTTTCAAGACCAATTGATCGCGTTCCGGTCCCACGCTCACCATGTCGATCGGCACATCACAAAGCTCGGAGACGCGGCTGATGTAATCCCTGGCCGCGGCCGGCAAGTCGCCGAATTCTCGGCAATTGCTGATGTCTTGGCGCCAGCCCGGCATCGACTCGTAGACCGGCTTGGCGCGCTCCAATTGTTCATTGGTTTCCGGCGGATAGTCGAATCGTCCGCCGTCTATCTCATAGGCGGTTGCCAGCTTCAGTTCATCCAGCCCGGAAAGAATATCCATCTTGGTCAACATGAGTTCGCTCAAGCCATTGACGCTGACGGCATAGCGCAGCATGACGACATCGAGCCAGCCGCAGCGCCGCGGGCGCCCGGTCGTGGTGCCGAATTCGTCCCAGAAGTTGAGGCCGCTGCCGCGGAAATGTTCGGCGATGTCGCCCTCGAGCTCGGTCGGCATTGGCCCGCCGCCGACGCGCGTGCTGAAGGCTTTGGCGACGCCAAGCACGCGCTCCACAAAGAGCGGACCGACTCCCAGCCCGGTCAGGGCGCCACCCGCTGTCGGCGAGGAACTGGTGACAAAGGGATAGCTGCCGTGATCGATATCCAGCAGGGTGCCTTGCGCGCCTTCACAGACGACCTTTTTGCCAGCCTTCAGCGCCTCATACAGATAAATCGAAACATCGCGGATATATGGGCGCAGGAAGTCGGCGGCATCCAGGTAGCTCTGCGCCGCCTCGCGCGCGTCCAGCGTGCCCAAGCCTTGCGCCCGCAAGTCTTCATTGCTCAGATCAATGGCGGTGACCAATCGTTCGGCATATTCCTCGACATCGAGAAGCATGTCGCCGGTGCGGATGCCGGCGCGCCCGGTTTTGTCGAGATAAGCCGGTCCGATCCCGCGCAGGGTCGTGCCGATTTTGGCGTCGCCGAGCGCCAGTTCCCTGGCTTTATCGAGGGCAATATGGGCTGGCGTGATTATATGCGCGCGCGAGCTGATCACCAGCCGCTCCGGTGTGATGTCCACGCCCATTTTGCGCAGCACTTCGATCTCGCGCACGAGGCTGACAGGATTGATCACCATGCCGTTGCCCATAACCGAGACCACATTGCTG
Organism: Chloroflexota bacterium; assembly: GCA_011523705.1. GTDB lineage: Bacteria > Chloroflexota > Anaerolineae > Aggregatilineales > Phototrophicaceae > UBA6055. The sequence continues at coordinate 1,185 of WTGC01000005.1, forward strand.
TGCAGGATGCCGGATGGTATTAGATGCAGCTTGTACACTTCGCCGTCGAGCGCAACGGTGTGGCCCGCATTGTCGCCGCCGGCGTAGCGCGCGACGATATCGGCTGAGGCCGCCAGCCAATCGACCACCCGTCCTTTGCCTTCGTCGCCCCATTGCGCGCCGATCAATATCGAAATTGGCATGTCACCCTACTTTATTGTTTGGCGGGCGACCTAATGGGTCGCGCCTACGGATTGATAATGGGCGGGTGGGAAACCCCACCCCCGGCCCCTCCCCGATGCAACAGGGAGGGGGAGTCAAGGGTCGCTCCTACAGTTTACGTTTTGACGGGCGGGCAGGCTGGATCGCGCAGGCTGATGGTGACCTCGCCATCGCCCCAGGTTTCGATCTGCCTCGCCGGGCCCAGCGCCAAAGCCGCTCCCCGCTCCAAGACCATGACCGGTACATCAGGCGGCGCGCCATGTTCCGCTCGCAACATTGCGCCCTCGGCGCTCGGCGATATCAGCGCGTTCTGAATGAAATTCAGCCCGGCGGTCCATTCCCCATGCGCGTTCAGCCGGCGCTCGCCAGCGATCGAAGCGGCCGCCCCTTCAAACAGGATCAGGGCGCCGCGCTCGAGAGCCGACTGCAAGGCGCTGATGACAGTCTGCGAGATCAGCCGGCCCAGCGCCTCGACATTGTGATCCGCTTCAATAACAATCATGCCCGCGGCGTTAAGCCGCTCGTAGATTTCATTATTGTCGCACTCTTCCACGTCGACGACATATCCCGAAGGCGCGCCCAATTCCGCCATGTCATCCATCAAGGCGTCGCCGAGGTCGGCGGCGAGCGAGATGTAGGCGATGTCGCTGGCGCCATCACAACGGCTCAGCGCCCGAGCGCGAATTTCGCCCAGGGCGTCCGGCAGTCCTGAAAGGACCAGCCATCCGTTCGAGTCGAGCCAGCTGAAGGGTGTTGCCGTGGACATAAGCTACCCCTCACCCCCCGGCCCCCTCTCCCACAAGGGGAGAGGGGGAGCGTCGACATTAACCGCCGACATTGCGTTTTGGCGAGCGCGCATTTAGCCAGCCGGACCGAGATAATCGGCGATCAGCGCCGACATCATGCCGACGCTCAAGGGCAGCACATCTTCATCAATGTCAAAGCGGGGATGATGATGCGGATAATCCAAGTCGCGCTCATGATTGGCCGAACCCACGAGCAGATAGGCGCTCGGATTGCGCTGCATGAACAAGCCGACATCCTCAGACGCCATCCAGGGCTGCTCCACCAATTTGACCGCGTCGCCCAAGCCGGCGAAGACCTCGCGCGCCCGCCCGGCAACCTCGGCGTCATTCACGACCGGGCCAATGCCCAAGCCGAAATTCACATCGGCGCGGCAGCCCATCGCGCCGGCGACGCCTTCGGTGATTTCGCGAATGCGCCGCTTGATCATCTCCCGCGTTTCCTCGCGGAAGAGCCGAAAAGAGCCGCTGAACGCGACCGTCTGCGGGATGATATTGCGCGCCGTGCCGCCGTGCAGTGTACCGATGGTGATCACCACCAGATCCAATGGATCCACGTTGCGGCTCACGATGGATTGCAGCGCCACGATGACTTGCGCGCTGCAAAGAATCGGATCGGCCGTTTGATGCGGCATCGCCCCATGCCCGCCTACGCCGGTGATAGTAATCTCGAATACGCCGGCGCCGGACATCGTCGGTCCAGAGACGACGCTCACCTTGCCGACTTCCAGGTCATTCCAGAGATGGATGCCCAGGCAATAATCGGGCGCGGGCGCTTCCAGCGCGCCATCGGCGATCATGTATTCGGCGCCTCTGCCCTGCTCTTCCGCCGGCTGGAAGACGAACTTGACCCTTCCGCCGAGCGCTCGCCGATGATTGGACAGCAGCTTGGCGATACCCAGGGCAATCGCGGTATGGCCGTCATGGCCGCAGGCGTGCATCACCCCCGCCGCTCGCGATACGTAGTCAGTCTCGTTCTCTTCTTGAATGGGCAGCGCGTCCATATCGGCGCGGTAGAGCACGGTGGGTCCGTCGCCCGCGCCTTCCAGGATGCCGACCACGCCGGTCTGGCCGACGCCGGTTTGCACTTCCAAGCCCAGTCCATTCAGTTCATCGGCGACGATGCCGGCCGTGCGATGTTCTTCAAATGCCAATTCCGGATGCTGATGAAAGTCGCGCCGGCGTTCGATTAACTCATCGTGCAGCGCGTTAGCCTCAGCCAGGAAGTCTATTGCCATGTCGTGTTCACCTCATGTTGATCACGTGGAATCGCTCGATGCGGCGCGGGTATTCGGGCGGCGAATTCGGATCCAGCGAGCGCTTGCGTATATTCTCCGCCATAAGATCCATATCGGAAATTTGCGTCTTGTGCGCGCGTAGAGATTCGATCTGCCGTTCGACCGCGTCAGTCACATCAACGGTCAGGGTTGGATCGACAGCGCCGGCAATGTAGACCGTGCCCACCTTGTGTGGCTCCAAGCCCTCATCACGTTCATGCTCGATGAAGTTGAGGCGGTCGCGCGCCGTCGGGAAAACCGCTTCCAGGGTCGCCGCGCCAATCGCCCGGTGGTCCGGGTGGTTGATCCCGCGCGAGCTAAACCAGCGCGTCGGGTCGAGCGTCACAACGACATCCGGCTTCTTCAGGCGTATCAGCCGCGTGATATCGCGGCGCAATTCCAGGGTCGGGAATAGCTCGCCGTCTTTGTAGCGCAGGAAGATGACATCCTTCACGCCGAGGGCGGCGGCCGCTGCCCGCTCTTCCTCCTCGCGGATCTGCGCCAGGCGCTCCTGCGTCATATCGGGATCGGAACTGCCCTTGTCGCCGCTGGTCGCGATGACGAAGCTGATATCGGCGCCATCGGCCGCCCACTTGGCGAAGGTGCCGCCAGCGAAGAATTCGGGATCATCGGGATGGGCGAAGACGCCAAGCACGCGCCCGATGTGTCCGTTATGGGTTCCTATAGTTCAACCCCTCCCCCCGGCCCCCTCCCCGAAGCATCAGGGAGGGGGAGCGTCGCCATGTACGAAACATCAAACTTGCAGCGGATTGCGCGGGAATAATGAGACTATTTCCGGGCTATCACAAGAAAACCAGAACATTCAAGTCGATAGCGTACAAGCATTACAGGCTTTGCTTTGTAATGGCGGTCGCTCCTACAAATCTTGATTTAGCGCTTGCGTCAATTAATCGGGATCATTGCTGTCTGGGCGGTCCGTCCTTTGATTGGAGCGCCGGCCGCCGCGGCGCCTTCCCCGCCGCCGATTCGACTGGGAAGCGCCTCCGCTTGTACGACCGCGCGGCTTTCGCGAGCGGCGTCTGCGCGGCTTTTCTTCCTCGGTCCTGTCTTGCATCTCAGCCTTAGGCGCTGGCTCGCGCTCGACAGGCAAGCGATCGGCCTGGCGTTGGCCGGGGGGCATGCCGCATTCGCAACTGCCGTCGCCATGCTTGTCGCATGGGGAATGCGCCTTTTCGGCCAGCTTTCGAAATTCTTCCAGCGGGATGATATCCTCGCGTTCGACCACTTTGCGGACGCCCTCGCCGACTTCCACCAGCACCGCGTCTCGCAGCGGCAGTTGGTCCAGCACGCGCCCTTCGCCATGTGGCGTGCCCACCCGTTTATTGCGCCGCGGCAATTGACGGCGCGCTTCGACGTACTGCTCGTATTCAAACACGAGACAGCAGCGCAAGCGTCCGCACATCCCGGTAATTTCCGATGGATTCAGCGAAATTCCCTGCGCCTTCGCCATTTTGATGGATATGGGGCTGAAATCGGTGAGGAAGGTGCTGCAGCAGCGCGTGATGCCACAGGCGCCGAAGCCACCCAGCAGCTTCGCCACATCGCGTGGGCCAATTTGCCGCATTTCGATGCGCGCCTCGAATTTGCGCTGCAAGCGTTTCTGAAGAACGGAGGTGTCAATCTTCTGCTCGGCGCTGAACAGGAAGGTCACCACGCTGCCGTCATAATTGTATTGCGCCGCGACAAACTTCACCTCGGCCATGCGGCGCAGATTTGACGCCGCCTCGCGACATGTCTCGAGCGCCTCGTCGCCTTTCGCTTCCCAATGCTGGCGCAGCACGAGATCGCGCGCTGTAGCCGGGCGCAGAATGCGGCGGGCGGCCCGGCCCTCGTCGGGCGCGGTGAATCCCATCACCTGGCCCATCTGCCGGCCGCGGCGTGTATCGACGATGACGTAATCGCCTTGCTTCAATTCCGGGTGACCGGAAAAGTCAAAATGATACAGCTTGCCGATCTTCTGAAAGCGAACGCCCGCGACCAGTTCGCTATTTTCCACCCGGGCAGTAGCCATCATTCCGTTGCCTCTTCTTGGCGCCCGCAGCCGAAACTTGGTCGGCGGCGATGGCACGTTCAAACGCCACTCACTGTACTCGAAAACGGGCGCAAAAGCAACAGGCTTGCGGGGGGAGTAGTATCCAGTTGGCGGGCGGCACCCCCCATCCC
>WTGC01000142.1 GCA_011523705.1 Chloroflexota bacterium
CCCCATAAATCCCCCTCCCGTTCGTCGGGGGGCGTCCCAGCAAGCTAGGGAAGGGGAGATTTCTGAGTGGGCTAACATGTTTACCCGTTTGAGCCGGTACTTCTGCCAAGTGAGCAGCGAAACTGACAATCAGGTGGGGATAGGCAAAAGACGCCGCGCCTCAGACGGCGACGGGTTCGGGCGCGGCGCAGAGCCGGGTCAACTCGCCGATGTCTGCCACGGATTCCAATTCGTTACAGACGGCATAGATGGCATCGGCGCGCTCCTGCGGGAATAGATCACGGGTGAGGACGCTGAATTTCTCGCGAAGCTCGGCGTCGGTCATGCGGAATTCGGGTTCGCCCTTCATATTGGGCAGGAAGGCGGAGCGCACCTCTCCATTCGCCAAGGTGACACTTAAGCGGCAACCGTTCGAGTCGGGATAATGTCCTTCGATTTCCGGGTCGACCTGTACATCGATCAGATTGCGCAGACGGCGGACTTCCGGCTCATCCCAGTCAGTGAAGTTATGGGGCCAAGCGCTGCCATGCTTGAGGGCGACGGCAGTTGATGTGCGGATGCTCAAACCAGCGACTTCGCGGGAGACCGGGTTGGGATCGACGCGGAAGATGGGACGAGTGGCGTAGCCATAGGTGCCGAGGTCGATGCGTTTGATCTCGGTCGTATCCAGTGCGCCCTGGCTCAGGATGGCTTGGACGGCGTCGATGGCTTGATGGGTGTGGCGGCAGCCGCCATGCGGTTTGAAGGCGGTGCCGAGAATGGCGAATTCTTCGCCCAGATCAGCGAACATTTCGGGGTTGAAGCCGTCGCCGAAGGCGCTGAAATAGCCGTAGCTGCCGTCCAGGGCGCTGCGCGGGCCGTAAAAGTCGGCTTCCGCCAGGCGCATGGCGAAGACCGCGTTGCGGGCGGCAAAGCCGGATATCAGGTCTTTGGTGTCGCAGCGTCCGCCGTCGTAGACGTACTGCTCGGTGCCGGAGGCCATATCGGCGGCTAGAGCGATGGTATTGAGCATGCGCTCGCGGTCGAAGCCGGCGCAGCGGGCGACCGCCAAGGCGGTGGACAGCGCGCCGACCGTGCCCTTCATGTCAAAACCGCGCTCGCGATGAGTAGCGCGCACTTGTCGGCCAAGGCGCACGGCGAAGTCGTAGGAGGCGACGGTGGCGACCAAGATGTCTTCGCCCGTGGCGCCATAAACTTCGGCGACAGCCAGGAGCGCAGGAACGACTTGGGAGGCGATATGGCCCGCTTGACGATGCGAGTCATCCATGCCGAGGATCTTGACCATGACGGCGTTGGCGAAGGCAGCGCCTTCAAGGGAGGCGCGGGCGCCGCTGCCCAGGAGCGTCGCTTCGTCACCGGCCATCACGGTTGTAGCGTAACGCGCGGCGTTCTGTCCCAGGGCGCGCTGATAGCCGCCCAAGCCGGTGCCGATGGAGTCGTAGATGATGGTTTTCGCGAGTTCGCGGGCGTCTTGAGGGATGTCCTCCAATTGGAGATTGACCGCGTATTCGGTGATCTGTTCGAGTAAATTCATTTGGTTCTCCTTTTTTGGTGAGCGAGCCAAGGCTCGCCCCTACAACTGCTAGATGGATAGGCAACCTTCCGGGTCACCACTGCGTCCTACTCAAATGACTCCAAGATGCTTTTCGTTGTATCAATCATAAAGTCGATATCTTCTTTGGTGAATTCAGGCGAGACGGGAAGATTGACGATTTCGCGCCCCAGGCGCTCAGTGACGGGCAGCTGGTCCTTATTGGGGAAGAGACCGGCATAAATCGAGTAATGGGTGATCGGCGGGGCGTAGTGAATGACGGCTTCGATGCCGGCGTCGCGCAGCGCTTGATGGACTTCCAGCTGGCGGTTGACACAGATGGTATAGGAGCGGAAGGTGGGCGCGGATTCCGGGCGAAGCTGCGGCGTGCGCGCTGATGTGCCAGCCAGACCGGCTGCAAGCGCTTCGCCAATGGCACGGCGCTTGGAGGTCCACTCCTTGAGGTATGGCAGCTTGACCAGCAATATGGCGGCTTGCAGGGCGTCCAAGGGGACGTTGTAGCCCTCGGCGATGTAATTCTGATAGGCGGCGGGTTGATTGGGAGCGCGGGGCGCATGGCCGTAATCGGCCAGCAAGCACAGTTTCCGGTAGATCTCTTCATCGCTGGTGACGACCATGCCGCCGTTGCCAGCGCTGCCGAATGGCTTGAATGGCGCCAGGCTATAGGCGGCAACATCGGCGAAGGCACCAACGGGGCGGCCATAATCGTGGGCGCCGGTGGCGAGCGCGGCGTCTTCAACGATCTTTAGATTGTGGCGGTCGGCGATGGGCCGCAGCGCTTTCACGTTCGCCGGATGACCATGCAAATCGACGGGCAGGATCGCGCGGGTATTGGGGGTGATCAGCGCTTCGACCTGATCGGGATCGATCGTATAGTCTGATGCCAAGACATCGCAGACGACTGGCCGGGCGCCACAGTTGGTGACGGCGGCGGTGGTGGAGATATCGGAATTCGCAATCGTGATGACTTCGTCGCCGCTGCCGATGCCGCAGGCGCGCATGGCGAGGAAGAGCGCAATCGTGCCAGAGCCGACGGCGACGGCGTATTTCGCATCCATCTCGGCCGCGAATGCGGTTTCCAACTGCGACCGTACTTGGGCGGAGTGGCTATAGGTGTTGAGCACGAGCGGTTCAATGGCGGTCATGAATTCGTCGCGAAGCGCTTGATGCGTTTCGAAGGTGCGAGATCTCGGGATACGAAAGCCCCTGGTGTTTGTGTCGTCCACGTAGGCTCCTCGCAATCTGGCGCTGGGCGCTGGCTAGGCGCGGGCGCGGATATTGGGATCGAGGAAATCGCGCAGCCAATCGCCCAGGAATACGACGCCAAGTACGGTAACGGTGATGGCGATACCGGGATAAAAGGTCATCCACCAGGCGCTGTTGATATAAGCCTTGCCATCGGCCAGCATCAGTCCCCAGGTGACGGTTGGGGTTTTCACGCCCAAGCCTAGGAAGCTCAAAGAAGATTCCGCGAGGATGGTCACGGCGACCTGAACGGCGGCCAAGACGATGGCCGACGAGATTACATTGGGCAGTATATGGCGCAGCATGACCAGCGGCCGATTTTGACCGACCGCATAGGCGGCGACGACGTATTCCATTTCACGGACCTTGAGCACCTCGCCGCGGATGACACGCGCGTAAGTCACCCAGCCGGTGCAACCGAGGATGAGAATGAGCGTGCCCAATCCAGCGCCGACAACGCCGGAAATGGCGACAACCAGGACAATGAAGGGAATACTAAGGAGGGCATCGACGATGCGCATCATCACCGTGTCGACATATCCGCCAAGAAAACCGCTGACCAAACCGTAAGTCACCCCGATGGTACCGGCGATGAGCACAGAGACGATGCCGACCAGTACCGAAACCCGGCTGCCGGCGATGATGCGGCTGAGGATATCGCGGCCCAACTGATCGGTTCCCAGAATATAGGTGCCAGCGCTGTCGCTGTATCCAGGTGGTTTGAAGCGGGCGCGCAGATTGTGACCAACCGCCTCATGGGGGGAAATCTGCGGACCGATTAAGGCGAGCAGAAGGACAAAGCCGACGATGGCAGTGCCAGCAACGCCAATGGGACTGCGGAAGAGCGCCGAAGTGACGCGCGTAAACAAGCTGCGCTGCGGCGGCAGGGTTGATACGTACTCAGGCGAGACTTTGCCGACTTCCATGGTTTCCATGTGCTTGCTCTAGCCGATGCGGATACGCGGGTCAATAAGCATATAGATGGCGTCAAGTGCGTAATTGATCAGTATGAATGAGAGAGAGAACCAGAACAATCCAGCCTGAACGACAGTGATATCGCGGACGTTAATGGATTCAACCATCAGCCTTCCCAGACCGGGCCAGGCGAAGACGCTTTCCACGACGACGGAGCCGCCCAGAAGCCAGCCGAGCTGCAAGCCAAACACGGTCACGACCGGTATCAGGGCGTTGCGCAGCGCATGCCGCAGCACGACATGTTTGCCTTGCAAGCCTTTGCTGCGGGCGGTGCGGACGTAATCTTGATTCAGCACCTCCAGCATAGCTGAGCGGGTAAGGCGGGAGAGGCGCGCCGCCATGCCGACGCCCAGCGTAAGGGAGGGCATAATGATCGATTTCGGTTCCAAAGCGCCGAATGATGGCAGGATACGAAGGTTGACTGAGAATACGATAATGAGCATAAGACCGAGCCAAAAGCTGGGCATGGCGGTGCCCAGAGAGGCCAGGGCGGTGCTGGCGAAGTCGAGCAGGCTGTTGCGTTTCAATGCGGAGAGGATGCCCAGCGGCACAGCGATCGTCAATCCAATCAGGGATGCTACGGCGGCCAGCAGCCAGGAATTACCCAAGCGGTCAATGACCACTTCCATCGCGGGGAGCCGTTGGAAGAACGAGATGCCGAAATCACCCGTGACTGCTTTGCGCAAGAAAATGGCGTATTGTTCCAGTACTGGTTTGTCAAAGCCCCAGGCGGCCCGCAAGGCGTCGATCTGTTCTTGATTGAAGATAGGCGGCGCCATAATGGAAATGGGATCGCCACGCAGGCGCACCATCAGAAAGACCAGGAGCGAGACGATGAACATGGTCACAACTAATTGAAAGAATCGTGTGACGATGAATTCGCGCATGGTTGCCCGTCTCGCTATCTGTCGTTGTTTGCGGGCGAGCCAAGGCTCGCCCCTACAGTTTTGCGATTGCTAGGCGGGTGACCAGATTGGTCGCCCCCAAAGTTTACTGGGTGGGCGGGCGACTCACAGAGTCGCCCCTACACAAATGTCGTTTCCAGGTTTGGATTACATGCCGTCCGCGAGTTTGAGATCGCGGAAGGTCATCCAGCCGTCTTTGCGCAGCGTGAAATCGAACTCGGCCGTGTTCATCGCTGCAATCGTCGTCATCTCGTAGAGGGTGACGGTGCCTTGATATTCCATGTAGTGTTCCCACCACTGGCCCCAGAGCGCCAGGCGCTCGTCATAATCGTGGGTGGTCAAGATGGCTTGGGCGACTTCGTCCCATTCCGCGACACAGGCAGCGTAGCGGGGCGCGTCCCAGGAGCACTGATAGAAGAGCGGCAGCAAGCCAACCGAACAGCCGAGCGATGTCATCATGATATCGCGATTGTTGCCGGGGGTGGAAATCTCGCTGTAATGGGCGGCGGTGTCACGGACGGTCAAGTCCACGTTGAAGCCGACTTCTTCCAGCATGATCTTGACGACTTCGGCGACTTCTTTTTCATTGCCGTCTCTGTTGTTCATGGTATCGAAGTAGACGGTGGGACCTTCGCCCTCGGCATAGCCGGCTTTCGCCAGATACTCGCGCGCCAGGTCCGGGTTGTACCATTCGGTAATCACGTCTGGGTCGGCGTATCTTTCAGCGTAGCCTTCCGGATGGTACGAGCAGACGCGGGTCAAACGGCCTTCGGCCGCGCCTTGCACTTCCGCCAGCAGGTGACGGTCGAGCGCATGGGTGATCGCCCAGCGCACGTTGACATCCAGGGTAGCCGGCTGATAGCCGTCGTAGGTCTCCGACATGGCGCCGGTTTCAGCTTGGGTGCGGACGCGGAGATGGTGCATGCGGTTGCGCGTCTCAGTCAGCAGGCTGATGCCTTCCGTCATCTC
>WTGC01000049.1 GCA_011523705.1 Chloroflexota bacterium
TCCAACACATGGTTGACTTGAGCCGGATTATCGGCCGAGAAGTTGACTTGCGAACAACAGAGGATTTGAGTCGCTATTTCCGACAAGCCGTGTGTGAGGAAGCAAGACCAATCTTTGAAATCCAGCCGGGAGAATGACCTCATCAGGCTGTGCCATGCGCTGGATGCGGCGCAAAAGGCTCGGCGGCTCAGAACGGGTAGACTTATTCGTCCTCGCTGAATCTGGTATCGTATCTGCCGCCGCTGCTGTAACTCTTGATATAGGCGACGATTACGCCACATGCTGTACCGGCGATCATTGCAAAGCCTTCCGCGCCGTGTCCCAATTCGATTATGCGCGTTCCCGCAATCACAATAACTAGCGCCAGTCCAACAAATAGCAGCATAGCCTGCCGATGATTCCATACCAGGCCCCGTACCGCTGCCAAATCTGCCTCTGACCTAGTCTGACGATCCAGCCGCTCCAATTCAATGTTCGCTGTTTGGCGCTCTTCCGCCATTTTCAAAATGCGATCCGTATTGCCAGCCAACGTGGCCTCGCAACGCTCAACAACGAAAGGATATGGAATGGGACCAGAATACTGCTCGACGCGTTCGACCTCAAGACGGTACGCGGCGATTGCGCGCAGGAATTCCGCACGCTTTTCAGTGGGGACGAAATGAAGAAGTTCAGTTGGAAACGGGCTACGACTGGAGACGCCGGGAGCTTGCGACAATTTGTCGTCAGCGTTTTGCAAGTCTGTCACTCGTGTTCTTTCTCACCGAGTTCTTTTTCGAATTCTCCGATAGCCCAGCGCATGCTATCTCCTACTGACTCCCAAGTCGCTCGGATCGCTTCTTCCGTCGACGGGATTGGCGGCGGATTCCGATAGCGCGCTCTGATACTCTCGATCGTTGCCCGATCCAACGAGCCGCTGAAATCAAACAGCCGCGCAACGCCGTTCCAAAAGCCTGATTCTGGAAGTACAATCTCTCGTGCTGTCTCGCGCTCAGCCATTTCAGAATCTCCTCGAATTGCAAACCGCATTATATGTCCCGCGGTTGCCTATTGTCAAGAATACCGCTCCTCAATCCAAGTGACTCTTGATGTTTAGCGCCACCTCTTTGCTGATGCCGTTGACCGCTGCCAACTCCGAGACGCTGGCGCCCTTGATGGCGTCGATGGAATTCTCAAAGTGCTTGAGCAGGACCTTGCGCCGCTTGGGTCCGACGCCGGGGATGGTCTCCAAGCGGCTGGCCAAGCCTTTCTTGCGGCGCTGAGACCGATGGCTGGTGATGGCGAAGCGATGCGCTTCATCACGCACGCGCTGCACCAGATAGAGCGCTTCGCTGCGGCGCGGAAGCAAGATCGAATCGACTTGATCGGGCACAAAGATTTCCTCGATGCGCTTGGCCAGCGCGGCCAGCGGCACACGATCGGTCAAGCCGAATTCCGCCAGCACCGACTTCGCCACATTGAGCTGCCCCAACCCGCCGTCGATCAGCAGCAGATCGGGCAGTAGGCGCCAGGTTTCATCTCGGTCTACGCCATCGGGCGAGAGCTCGGTTTCCGCTTCGGCCGCCTGCTTCCATCGCAGGAAACGGCGGGTCAGCGCTTCGTTCATCGATTGATAGTCGTCCGAGCCGCTGTGCGAAACCGTGCGGATGTTGAAGCGGCGGTATTCGCTCTTGCGTGCAACCCCGCGCGTGAAGACCACGCGGCTGGCGACGATCGCGGTGCCTTGCGTCGTGCTGATATCAAAGCATTCGATGCGGTTGGGTATGCGCGGCAGCTTGAGAGCTTCTTGCAATTCCGCCATCGCCTGCTCGTGCTTGGTGGTGTCGGCTTCGTATTGGGCGCGCATCATCTGCAAGCTTTCGAGGGCGTTCTCCTGCGCCAAGCCGATCAGTTTGCGCTTGTCTCCGCGCTGTGGCACATGGATCGTCACCTTGGCGCCGGCGCGCTTGTCGCTCAGCCAGCGCTCAAGGATGCGCGCTTCTTCGACATCGCTGGGCAAGATGAGCTCGCGCGGGATATTGCTGGACGAGGCGTAGAATTGGCTGATGAATTGCTCGAGCACGGCGGCGTCGCTCTCGCCTTCGGTATTATCCATCGTGCGCGAGTCGCTGCCGATGAGCTTGCCGTTGCGGATGAACATGATCTGCACGGTTGCGTCGCGCTCATCGCGAGCCAGGGCGATGACGTCATGATCGGACATGTGCTTGCCGACCGCTTTATGCTTATTGGTGATGAAGTCGATCGCCCAAAGCTGATCGCGAATGCCCGCCGCCGCCTCGAAGTCGAGCTCGGCCGACGCTTTTTTCATTTCTTTGTCGAGCCGCCTGCGCACATGCTCGGCGCGCCCACCGAGGACGTCCATCAGTTCCTGAATCATGAAGCGGTATTCATCGCGGTCGACGGCGCCGATGCAAGGCGCGTTGCAGAGCTTGATATCGTGGAAGAGGCAAGCGCGCTCGTCGGCGCCGGTGATCTCGCGATCGCAGGTCAAGTAGGGGAAAGCCTTGCGCAAATCGCGCAGCGTCTTCTGCACCACCCACATGGCGGAATAAGGACCAAAATAGCGCGATCCATCGTCGATGATGCGGCGCGTGGTCTCGATTTTGGGAAAGGCATCGCCCCAGCCGACGCGGATATAGGGGTAGCGCTTGTCGTCCTTGAGCTCGATATTGAAGCGCGGCTTGTGTTTCTTGATCAGCGTCTCTTCGAGGATCAGCGCCTTGACTTCGTTCTCGGTGATGATGAAGTCGATATCCTCGACCAGCCCGCGCATCCGCAAGGTCTTGCTGTTGCCGTCTGCCTGCGTCGTGAAGTAACTGCGCACCCGATTGCGCAGGCGCTTGGCTTTGCCGACGTATATCACCTTGCCTTTGCTATTCTTCAGCAGATAGACACCGGGCTTGGCCGGCAGGTTCTTTAAAATCGTCTCAATATGAGATGGTTTCTGATAGGTCATAAGTGGGGAATCGCTGTTCACAACGCGACGAAACATGTCTAATTCTAGCATGATCGTCGTGTCTTGAGTACGCGGTCTGGGCGCGTTTCAGTGCAATTGCGCCAGCTCGAAACGGTAACGATTGCGACCGTCTTCCCACAGATTTTGTATACTGTAGACACACGCGCGACAATGCCGCCGCCCACGCAAAATACCTTGTGCATTGTTGTGCAGACGGAATACTGTGGGCGAGTCACCGCCGGCGGTCAGTGTCTACGCGGCCTCGCCCCTACGGATCTTAATCAAAGCGCAAACGTGTAGGGGCGTTTGAACCGCAGTGTCTACGCGCGGCGCTGTAACGCCCTCTTGTATCGTGCAACGTAAACTGGGGCGGGTCTCGGGTCGCGAACACACTGACAGTCAGTTGCCCGTCGACTGAAATTCCAGATGCAAGCGGGCGACTCGCAGAGCCGCCCCTACAAATTCCTTCTAATGGGAATTTATTAAGATAGACGCGATGAATCAGCATATCCCGATTATGGAGCGCGAGGTCATCCAGGCGCAGCGCGCCGATGATCCAACGGTCAAGCGATTGATCGATGGCACGGTCGGCGGCGGCGGGCATACGCTGGCGCTGATGCGCGCCGGCATTGATGAAGCTCTCGGCATCGACCTGGACCAAAGCGCGATCAATCGGGCAAGAGAGCGCCTCAGTGACTTCGCGGAGCGCGCGCGCCTCGTCCGGGGCAGTTACATCGACATGGCGGCTCATGCTGAATCATTGGGCTGGCGCGAGGTTGATGCGATATTGCTGGATCTGGGCGCCTCCTCGCTGCAAATGGACGAGCCGGCGCGCGGCTTCTCGTTTCGCTTCGACGCGCCCCTGGACATGCGCTTTGATGGCGGAAGCGGCGGCGAGACCGCCCAGGATCTGGTCAATGGATTGGGAGCATCCGATCTGGCCAACCTGCTGTATCGCTATGGCGAGGAGCGGCATTCGCGCCGAATTGCGCGCGCGATCGTCGAGCAGCGACCGATCACCACCACGCGTCAACTAGCAGAGCTGGTGGCGCGCGTCAAACCAAGGCGGTCTCGGCTTTCGGCGAAAACGCATCCGGCGACGCAGGTCTTCCAGGCGCTGCGCATCGCCGTCAATCGGGAATTGGAGTCGGTCGAATGCGTGCTTCCCGTCGCTGTCAATCTTCTCCGACCAGGGGGGCGGCTGGCGGTGCTATCTTTTCATAGCCTGGAAGACCGCATCGTCAAGCGGACCTTCCGAAAGCTGTCCATGACGGTGATAGCGCCGCCTGGCATGGCTTCGATCGAGGAAACGCTCGCTCAAGTTCGTCCAGTTTATCGCAAGCCCATCGTCCCCAGCGGCGAAGAAATCAGGCGGAATCCACGCAGCCGCAGCGCGAAACTTCGCGTTGTAGAAAAGCTGGAACGGGCTTAAGCCGAGTTGCGTGATCTCCTTATCTGAATACATTTATAAGCATACATGGCGCTGCCCTTGCGGTATCGTCCGCGTTGAATTCTCGATTGCCAGATATTTGAAATTTATGTCGCAGACCTGGTTTCAGCATACCTTCAGTCGCAAACGTTTTCGCACGCGCAACCAGGCGACCGCCATGGCGATTCTGGGCGTCGCCGTATTGCTGCTCTTGGGCGGCTTGTATCTTTCGCAGGTGGCTTCCTTCGCCATCACCAACCGAGAGATTGAGGACTTGATCAGCCGACGTGATCAACTGAAACGACAGAATGAGCAGCTTGTCGGGGAAATCGCCAGCTTCCGCACCGTGCCGCGCTTATATGCGCGCGCGGTGGAGATCGGCTTTCGCCCGGCGACCAACAGCGACATCGATTACTTGCTCATCGAGGGATATAATCCGCAGCGAGAGCTTGCGCTATTGGAAACGACAGCGCCAAGCCAGCAGCTGGAAGCGGCGCCGGTTTACGCAGAGAGCTTTAGCGGCTGGCTCGAGCGGCAATTCACCCTCCTGCGAGACCAATTCGAATCTTTTGGCGAGTGACGTTAGCGATTGATCGTATGCAAGCACCGAGTCCACAGCAATCGACAATCCAGGCTCGACTGCCATTTGTAGCCATCTTCCTCATGCTGATGGCGGCTTACCTGGTGATCAATCTGGCGAATTTTCAGTTCTTCCCGCGGTCGGTGCGACAGGAGTTGGAAAAAATCGGCAGCTCGGTGACGAACACAACGCTGCGCGTGCCGGCCGAGCGCGGTCTCGTATTCGACCGAGACGGCGAGCCGCTCGCCTTTAACATCGTCCAGTATCGTCTGGGCGTCAGCCCGGCGCTGGTGGCTGATGACGAGGCTTTGATGAAAAGTCTGGCCGCGATCCTGGACATCAATGAGTTCGATCTCTTTCGCAAGATCACCAGCGAGAATGTTTGGGAATTCGTCGCCGGTCCGATCTCGGCGGAACAGGGGCAAGCTATCGCCGCGCTGGAGGAAATCTCCCTCGGGCTGGAGGAGATTCCCAAGCGCTTCTATCCGCAAGGGACGCTTGCCGCGCACGTTGTCGGCATCGTGCTGGATGAAGGGCTGGTCGGCTCACTCGGCGTCGAAGGCGCCTACAATGATACGCTGTCCGGGCGCGTCCTGGACCTTTCGATCAGCAATGTCCCCTTTTATCTGCCGGAAGACCGACCGGCGGAGCAGCGCGGCAAAGATATTGTACTGACGCTGGACCGCGATGTGCAGTTTTGGGTCGAAAGCGAATTACAGGTGGCGGTGGAGGAATATAAAGCCTACCGCGGAACCGTGATTGTGATGGACCCGCGCAACGGCGATGTGCTGGCGCTGGCCAACTACCCCACGATGGATCCAAACCGCTTTCTGGAAATTGAAGACCCCGGTCTGCTGGAGAATCCCGCAGTACAGGGCGCTTATGAACCGGGATCAATTATGCAAGTGCTAACGGTCGCCAGCGCACTTGAAACCGGAGCGATTTCGCCCTATTGGACTTATAATGACATCGGTCAATTGGAAGTGGGCGGGCAAGATATCTACAATCGACACTTTCAGGCGCATGGCACTGCCGATGCCGCGACCGTGCTGATCCGCTCGCTGAATGCGGGGGCGGCCACCATTGGGCTGGAGATGGGCACGGCGCAATTCTACAGCATGATGCGCGCCTTTGGCTTTGGCCAACCCACCGGCGTCGGTCTCTTCGCCGAAGACCCCGGCGAACTGAAGATTCCGGGAGACACGAACTGGAACGAAAGTTACCTGGGCCACAACAGTTTCGGACAGGATCTGCAGGTGACGTCCATGCAGTTGATTACCGCCTTTAGCGCGCTCGCCAATGACGGCATTATGCGGCAGCCGCGCATCGTCCGCCAGGTGATCGGCGAAGCGGGGGTGGAAGAGGCGCGCCCGACAACCGTTCGGCGCGTCGTATCCGCGGAAACAGCCGCGATCGTCCGCGATATGATGATCCGCGTGGTGCGCGAAGGCGCGACCGGCGCGTTTATGCGCGGCTATACCATCGCGGGCAAGCCGGGCACTGCCTGGATTTCGACCGCGGTCGGTCAGGAATATGGCGAACACTCGTCAGTAGTCACCTTCGTCGGCGCGCTGCCGGCGCATGATCCGCAAGCGGTCGTTTTGGTCAAGCTGGACCGACCCAATGAATATTACGGCTACGCTGTCACCCCGCACGTCTTCAAGAGAATCGCAGACCGTCTTGTGATTTTGCTTGAAATACCGGATGATGATGTCCGCAATCGCCTTGAAGCGGCGAAGGCAGACGTTACGACCGACGAGAGCTAGGCGCGAGGATTCATGCACGGACAATTCCCATTGGCGCTCAGCGTTGGTGGCGCGACCTTTTTGCTCGGCGTGATCTGGGGCGGTCCCTTTGTCGAGATCCTGCATCGATTCAATATGGGCAAACAGATCCGCGCCGAACTGATGGACAGCCATCACGCTGGGAAGATCGGCACGCCGACGATGGGCGGCATCATGATCATCCTGCCGACCATCGCCGTCACCCTGTCGCTTAACATCTCGCGGATTGTCGACGAAGGCGAAGGACGCAGCATCCTTTTGCCGCTCATCGTGCTGATAGGATTCGCCCTTCTCGGCTTGATCGATGATTGGGAGGGCATCCAGACCTCTCGCGGCAACGTGGGCGAAGGGCTCTCCGGCAAACTGAAATTCGCCTTTCAAATTCTGCTGGCGCTCAGCGCCTCGACAGTCATCTCCTACTTCGAATTCTCGTACGCCAACAGTTTGGAGCTTCCCCTGATAGGCGCGGAGATCCCCCTGCATCCCGTGCTATTCATCGCGATCAGCACCTTCATCATTGTCGCGACCTCCAACGCGACCAATTTCACCGATGGGCTGGACGGGCTGGCCGGCATCATCACCGCCAGCGCATTCGGCGCCTACGGCGTCATCGCCTTCGTGCATGATCAGATCTACATGGTCGAACTCTGCTTCGTCATCGTCGGCGCCTGTTTCGCCTTTCTGTGGTACAACGCGCATCCGGCGCAGCTGTTCATGGGCGATACCGGCTCGCTGGCTTTGGGCGCCACCCTGGGCACCGTGGCGGTGATGACCGGGCAATGGCTGCTGCTGCCGATTATCGCGATCGTGCCGGTAATGGAAATCTTAAGCGTGATCCTGCAAGTCGCGTCAGCCAAGCTGAGCCGGCGCTTTTATGGCGTTGACATTCGGCCCTTCCGCCGAACGCCTATCCATCATCATTTTGAATTGGGCGGCTGGAGTGAAACGCAGATCGTGCAGCGCTTCTGGCTGATTGGCATTCTGAGCGCCTTCGTCGGCGTCGCGCTGGCATTGCTGTGAGGACGAGACGAGGGTCGCCCGGGAAATCAACCCCACCCCCGGCCCCCTCCCCGACGAGTCAGGGAGGGGGAGTTGACAATGACGGATTGCGTCTGGTTGGCGGGCGACTCACAGAGCCGCCCCTGTTTACGTTGCACGTTGCAAGAGGGCCTTACAGCGCCGCGCGTAGACACTGCGGTTCAAACGCCCCTACACGTTTGCGCTCTGATTAAGATCCGTAGGGGCGAGGCGGTGACTCGCCCACAGTATTCCGTCTGCACAACAACACGCAAGGTATTTTGCGTGAGCCGCTGCAATGCAGCGCGTGTGTCTACAGATGGTATCTGTGGTGGGCGAGCGACCTGATGGATCGCTGTCGCAATTCGCAGTCTGTGAAGAGCAATCCAATATAATTGGTAGTGTTTGCTCGCTTGCGCTAGCGCTTGAGGCTGCTTGGCAATAATGGCTGAACGAGATTCCCTGGCTGGCAAGAAGGTCGTCGTATTTGGATTCGGCCGCGGCGGCAAAGCCTTGGCTCGCTGGCTGCCGACGGTGGGCGCAGAAGTCGCGGTGACCGACAGCCGCAGCGCGAAAGAGCTCGAACTGCGCCGCCGCGACTATCCCGGGGTCCGCTTTCACCTCGGCGGGCATCGGGAAGACGTCCTCATTGGGGCGCGCTGCGTCTGCGTTTCCGGCGGCGTTCCGCTCGACAATCCCGTCCTGCAGCTGGCGCAGCAGCGCGGCCTGCCGCTGACTAACGACGCGCAGCTTTTCCTCGAGCGCTGCCCGGCGCCCGTCATCGGCATTACCGGCAGCGCGGGCAAGACGACCACGTCAACCTTGGTGGCGAAAATCGTGGAACGGGCTGGCTACAAGGTGTGGCTCGGCGGCAATATCGGCAATCCGCTCATCGAGGACCTGCCGAAAATCAAGGCGAGCGACATCGCCGTCATGGAGCTTTCCAGCTTTCAACTGGATTTGATGACGAGCAGCCCGCAAGTCGCCGCCGTGCTCAATCTGACGCCCAATCACCTTGACCGGCACGGCAGCTTTGAGCGCTATGCGTCGGCGAAAGCTAACATTCTGCGCTACCAGCGAAAGAATGATGTGGCCGTGCTCGGCTGGGATGACGCGGGCAGCCGGGCGCTGGAGCGAATCGTCGAGGGCGAGTTGCTGACATTCAGCCGCTACGAGATGGCGCCGGATGGCGCATTCATGCTGGGAAGCCGACTGCTCGTCGCCGGTTCAGCCAGTTATGACGCCAGCCCGCACGTCGTCTGCGAGCGGGAGGAGATCCCCTTGCGCGGCGATCACAATGTGCTAAACGCGCTCGCCGCATGCGCCATCAGCGGCTCGCTGGGTCTGGCGATCGACCGGCCGGGCGTCATGCCTGAAGTGATGCGCGAGGCGATCCGCGCCTTCACAGCGGTGGAGCACCGGCTGGAAACCGTGCGCGCGCTCGAGGGCGTCTCCTGGGTGAATGACAGCATTGCCACGGCGCCCGAGCGCACCTTGGCCGCGCTCGTCAGCTATGATGAGCCGCTCGTGCTGCTGCTTGGGGGCGCCGATAAAGACCTGCCCTGGGAGGCGGCGATACAGTTCGCGCTTCGCAAGGCGCGGCATATCATCGTCTTCGGCGAAGATGGCGACAAACAGGTGGCGACCAAAGTCATGGAGCTGCTTTCCAAGATGCGCGTCGGCGATGACCAGGTCTCCCGCGCGGTGACATTGGAAGACGCGGTCGCGCGCGCTGCGGCAATTGCGCAAGCGGGGGATGTCGTTTTGCTATCGCCTGGCGGGACCAGCTACGACGCCTACGCCGATTTTGCTGAACGCGGGGAGCACTTTCGCCAATTGGTATCTCAATTATAATGGAATGCAAGAATGTCCATTAGAGAATCAACCTGACAGAAGTGACTGAGTTGTCGGCAGACTATTGAATGAATGTAGACACACGCGCAGATCGGCAGCAACTCACGCCAATTGCCTTGTATCCAGCAGCGTTTAGCTCCCCCTGCCTAGCTCGCTGGGGAGGGGGCCGGGGGGGTAGGGTGGCCGCCCGCAATGTAATCCGCGGCGACCCAATAGGTCGCCCGTCTTCCAGTGTTCGCATTTGCGGGCGACATGGTATGTCGCCCCTGCAATCTGTGTCCGATAGATCATTTTTGACCTTGAGCGCCTGGACCTGCCCTATGCAAAGAGAGAAGGCATGAGCGAGCGAGCCAACCTGGATTCCAGGCAGCGTCGCATCCGCCGCCGACTGCGACGGGGCGCTGGTTTGCCCGCGGTCAGCGGCGAGGGCGCGCGCCCGGTCACTCATCCGAGGCGGAATTTTCTAGCGTCGCTGGACAAGCCGATGGCAGCGGTTGTCGTCCTGCTGCTGGCCATTGGATCGCTGATGGTGTTCAGCTCCACCTGGGACTGGAGCAACAAGACCTATGGCACGGCGACCGGCTTTTTTGTTGAAGAGCACTTGCGCAATGTCGTGGTTTCGGCGCTGGCGCTCGTCATCTTCGCCGCGATCGATTATCGCTTTTGGAAGAAGTTCGCCTTTTGGCTGCTGCTGGTTACGATCGTTCTTCTGGTCGCTGTATTGGCATTTGGCGAAGTCATATTCGGCGCCAAACGCTCTTTCACCGACGGCCGCTTGCAGCCGGGCGAGTTGGCAGAGTTCGCGATAGTCCTCTATATGGCGGCTTGGCTCGGCTCCAAGAGCGCGAAGGTGGACAGCGTTTTGCTTGGCATGCTGCCATTCCTCTTTGTAGTCGGCACCGTCAGCTTCTTGATCGTTCAACAACCGGATCTGAGCTCAGCCGCCATCGTTGCGCTGACGGCCGGGGTCATGTTTTTTGTCGCCGGCGCCAATATCCTGCAAATGACGGCGGTCGGCGGCATTGCCGGCGCGGTCAGTCTGGTGGTTATCGAAAGCTGGCCCTATGCCCAGCGCCGCATCGCCGACTTCCTGGCCGGCTTCAGCGATGTCACCTTGTCGGATTACCATACCCTGCAGGCGATAACTGCCTTCCTGCGCGGCGGCTGGATCGGCGTGGGCATCGGCCATTCGGAGCAGAAGTTCGGGGCGCTGCCGGCGCCGCATACCGATAGCATTTTCGCCATCATTGGGGAAGAACTGGGCGTTTTGGGCGCGGCTATCGTGGTCGCGCTTTACGTCGTCTTCGCCATCCGCGGCTTTCAGTTTGCGCGCCGGGCGAACGACAACTTCGGGTCGCTGCTCTGCGTCGGATTCACCTCCTGGGTGATCATTCAGGCGCTGCTGAATATCGCGGTGATGACGGGCGCCGTGCCGTCAACCGGCGTGCCCTTGCCCTTCATCAGCTTTGGCGGCTCCTCATTATTTGTAGTGATGATCGGCGTTGGGCTGATGCTGAGCGTTCAGCGCGTGGCGACGCGGCGCAAATCGACTGCGGAACGGAGAAGCGATATTGCGAGTTTTGATCGGAGCTGGCGGGACCGGCGGGCACGTCTATCCCGCGCTGGCAACCGCCCAGGCGCTGCTGCGGGACCAGGGTGAGGCGCGGGAACTGCATTTCGTCGGCGCTGTGGGGGGCATGGAGCGAAAGCTGGTACGAGAATCGGCGCTCGAAATCGCCAGCTATCACGAAGTATTCGCCGGTCCTTTACACGGCGTCAATCCGCTCAGCGCCTTCGTCAGCCTGGTCAAATTGGGCATCGGCGCCATGCAGTCGCTGGTCAAGCTCTTGCGGATCCGCCCCCGGGTCGTATTGCTGACGGGCGGCTGGGCCAACTTGCCGATAGCCTTGGCCGCGCGCCTTCTCGGCATCCCCATTGTGATCCATTTGCCCGATATCGAACCGGGGCTGACGATCAAGGTTTTGCAGCGTTTCGCCCGAACAGTCGCCATCACCGTCAAGGAGTCCGCGCGCTATTTTCCAACGGGAAAGACGATCGTCACCGGCTATCCCTTGCAAGAGAATCGGCTGAGCGCCACGCGGGAATCGGCTCTCGAGCGCTTCCAGCTGGATTCCCGCCGCCGGACGCTGCTGGTCTTCGGCGGCAGCCGCGGCGCGCG
This sequence comes from Chloroflexota bacterium, assembly GCA_011523705.1. Lineage (GTDB taxonomy): Bacteria > Chloroflexota > Anaerolineae > Aggregatilineales > Phototrophicaceae > UBA6055. The sequence continues at coordinate 11,797 of WTGC01000049.1, forward strand.
CAGCATCAATATCGCTCTGGGCGCCTGTCTCGGGCGTCTGCTGGCCGATGGCTTGCAAATCCTGCACATCACAGGCGAACTGGATTGGCAGCGGGTGACGCAAGAAACGGGGGAATGGAAAGACCATCCAGATTATCAGGCTTTCCCATATTTGCATGACGATATGGGGCTGGCTTTTGCCGCCGCCGATTTAGTGCTTTGCCGCGCCGGCGCCAGCACACTGGCCGAGCTGCCGCTTTTCGCGCTGCCGGCGATTCTCGTGCCCTATCCTCATGCCTGGCGCTATCAAAAGGTCAACGCCGATTATCTCAGCGAGCGCGGCGCGGCGATTCGGCTGAACGACGAGGATCTGTCCGAAAGACTGTATGATGAGATTGCGCAGCTGATTCACGACGATGCGCGTCTTCGCTGGATGAGCGATCGGTCGCGCGCGTTGGCCAACCCGGATGGCGCGGCCGCATTGGCGCGCTTGCTAATCGAGACGGGCGCGAACTGATGTTGGAATTGGCGACGGTGGTCTGGGTGTTTGTATTGATCTTCGCCCTGGTCGGCTTGGCGCGCGGCTGGACCAAGGAGATCATCGCCATGGCCGGCATCATGCTGGGGCTGTTCGCCTTGCATCAGTTTGACGCCGCCATCCGCGAGCAATTGCTGGTCAATTTCTCCTCGCAGGGGAAGTTTCTCTTTCAAAGCGCGATCCTGATGATCATCGCCTTTTTCGCTTACCAGACTCGCGCCCTGGCGCGCCGCCGAGCGCAAGACGCGCCTGACGAAAGCGGACGCGACGCCTTGCAGTCGAAGGCGCTGGGCGGCATCGTCGGCGCGCTCAATGGTTACCTGCTGAGCGGCTCCATCTGGTATTTCATGCACATCAACGAGTATCCGCTGGCGCCTTATATTGAAGCGCCGGCAGCCGGTTCATTGAGCTTGAGCGTAGTGAGCAATCTGCCGCTTCATGTGCTGGCTGATGGGCCGGGCAGTTCTGGCGACTTGCTTTCCCTGTCGCTCATCGGCTTGTTTGTTGTCGTGTTAGTCTTGATCTAGAAGGCTTTTCGTACTCAGCCATGATTAGTCTCTTATCGCTGATGTGGACGACCGCCGTATTCTTCGCCTTGACGGGCGCGCTGCGGGGCTGGCGGCGGGAGTTGGTCGGCGCCTGCGGGATCACGCTGGGCTTCTTCGCCATTTTCCAATTTGACAGCCTCCTGCGCGGCAGTCTCTTTCTGCTGCTGACTGACGAACAGACATTTCTATTGCAGATGGCCGCCCTGCTCTGCATCACCGCCATCGCCTATCGCAGTCGGTTGGCCGTTCGCGCCGATGATGGCGCTGGCAGAGCCAAGAACATGGCATTTGGCGCCGCCGTCGGCTTCTTCAACGGTTACCTCATCGCCGGTTCCACCTGGTACTTCCTCGATATCAATCGTTATCCCTTTTCGCAGCTGCTATCGGCGCCGGCCGACGCATCGGTCAGTTTCCTGGGCGCCGGCGCCATGCCGATCGTCGTGCTTGGCGGGGGATTGGCTGGCGGCGGCGGGACCCTTGCGGTCGCTGTACTTGCGATCCTGGCGGTCATCGTCCTGTTCCTCTAGCGCCCATTCCGCATTTGATCGGGAAAGGCACGGCGACAAGATGCTGGAGTTGCAGCCCCATCAGCGCGTTCACTTCATCGGCATCGGCGGCGCTGGCCTCTCGGCGATCGCGCGGATCCTGCTGGAGCGCGGCTACAGTGTCAGCGGCTCCGATTTGAAAGGCGGTCCGCTCACAGCGGCTTTGTCGGCCGATGGCGCGCGCGTCTTCGTTGGCCATGAAGCAAGCTATGTGCAGGGCGCGGACATCGTGCTGGCGACATCAGCCGCCCCGCCGGACCACGTTGAAATACTGGCGGCGCAGGCGCTGGGCATCCCGGTTTACAGACGCAAGGACTTCATGGGGGCGATCCTGCGCGATGGCGATACGATCGCGGTCGCGGGTACGCATGGCAAGACGACGACCACCTCCATGATCATTCATATATTGAAGTGCGCTGGCAAAGATCCAAGCTTCATTGTCGGCGGCGCGCTCGCGAATTGGGGCGCGAATGCCGGCGTCGGCAGCGGACCGTCTTTCGTCATCGAAGCCGATGAGTACGACAATATGTTTCACGGTCTGAATCCGGCGCTGGCAGTCATCACCAATGTGGAGCATGATCATCCCGATTTCTTCGAAACGCCGGCGCAGATGCGCGCCGCATTCAAAACCTTCGTCGGCACGCTGGCGCCGGGCGGTTCGCTGATTGCATGCGCCGAAGACGCCGCCGCGCGATCAATCGCTGACGAATATCGGGCAACGGGCGGCAAAGCGACGACCTACGGCATCAGCAACCAGACGGCCGATTGGCGAGCGGCCGATCTGCGATTCGATGGCGAGCTGGTCACGGCCAGCATCTGGCGACATGGCTGCCGCTGCGCCCAATTCGAGCTGAGCTTGCCCGGCGCGCACAACGCGCTCAATGCGCTTGCTGCACTGGTCGCCGCGAGCGAGCGCGGTGTTTCTCCCGAAGAAAGCGCCCAAGCTCTCGAAAGTTTCCGGTCGACGGCGCGGCGCTTTGAAATCCGTGGCGAGCGCGACGGCCTAATCGTGATTGACGATTATGCGCACCATCCCACCGAAATCCGCGTCAATATCGAGGCGGCGCGTCTGCGCTATCCCGAGCGCGAACTCTGGGCGGTTTGGCAGCCGCATACCTATTCACGCATCCGGCAGTTCTGGTCAGGTTTCATTAGCGCGTTCGACGGCGCCGACAACGTAGTCATCACGCCAATTTACGCCGCGCGCGAAGAAGCGCTCGACGGCGTGAACAGCCCGGCATTGGCCGAAGCGATGGCGGATCATGGCGGGGCGGTCTATGCGCCCACATTTGACGATGCCGCCGAAATCTTGCGCCGCGGCGTAATAGCGCCAGCTGTCGTGCTGATCTTCAGCGCCGGCGATGCCAACCAAATTGCGGATCTGGTTCTCGGCGGCGACGCATGAGACATAAAGAAAGGCCGCCTTCGCCTTCAATCGACGACTTGCCCCAAGGGCAAACGCTGGCGCGCTATACTGCTGCCCGCCTCGGTGGTCAGGCCGATTATCTCTACATCGCCAAGGATCCTAGCTACCGCGACCTGATGCCACTTCTCGACCAAGCCTGGGCGCGTGGGATGCCGGTGACCGTGATAGGAGGGGGCGCCAATATTCTGATCGCTGACGCTGGCATCCGCGGCTTGACGATCATCAACCGCGCTGCAGAAATCAGCCACGAAGACGAAGGCGATGAGGCTTTCGTCACTGCCAGCAGCGGAACCAATCTCATTCGTCTCGCGCGCTATTGCCAGGAGAACGGACTGAGCGGCATGGAATGGGCGATCGCTGTGCCCGGCACGATAGGAGGCGCCGTGGTCAACAACGCCGGCGCCCACGGGGGGGATATCGCCAGCACGATGACGCGCGCTCTCATATTTGAAGCGGGGCAGGGAGAGCGCTGGCATGGAGCCGAAGAACTCGACTACGCTTACCGCCATTCTCTACTGAAGGGACGGGCCGATCAGCGCTTCTTCGTCATGCGGGCGCAATTCAAATTGCGGCCTGACGACCCGCATTGGATTCAGGCGCGGATGGAGCGCAACAACGATTATCGCCGCCGCACTCAGCCGCCGGGCGCCAGCCTTGGCAGCATCTTCAAGAATCCGCCGGGCGACTACGCCGGTCGCCTGATTGAAGCGGCCGGCCTGAAAGGACTGCGCGTCGGCTCGGTGCAGGTTTCCCCCATTCACGCCAACTTCTTCGTGAACATGCACGCCGAAGCCAGCGCTCGCGATTATTACGAACTCATTCGTCTGGTACGCGACCGGGTTGACGCAGCCTTTGGCATCCGTCTTGAGCTCGAGATCCAGACCCTCGGCGAATGGGACTGATATTCCGCCCCAGTCAGTTTGCGCCGAATTTTGAGCGACTGTAAACTGAATGCGGTATTGAGCGACGGCTGCGTCAAGCTACCAGTGGAAGACCCCGAGTGGCAAGTCACGTCCAGGCTCATAGGCGGCAACCGGATCGGGCGCCAGGCGTGTTGCATCGGGCGGCGCCGGGGACCGTGCCGAAGCGAACGGCGACGGCGCGAATTGGCGGGCGCCGCGCCTTGTCCCGCTGGCGCCTTTGCAGCGCCGTCACGTTCGTCTTGTTCTGCGCCATCTTGTTGCTTTTTTTTAGCAGTGACGTCTTCTATGTGCGGTCGATTCAAGTGCGAGGAAACAATCATATCACGCGCGCGGAGGTATTCGCCTATGCCGACATTGCCGATTACCACATGTTCTGGCTGGACCCGGAGCAAATCCGTCAAAGCGTCTTGCGCTCGGCATCGATTGCCGATATCGCAGTTGAGCTCGGTTGGCCGCCAAATCTGATCACCATCATCGTGCAGGAACGGCAGCCAGCCATCGTGTGGACGGAGGCCGGCGACGAGACCTGGATTGACCTCCAGGGACGGGTCATGCAAGCCCGCGCCGAGATGCCCAACCTGCTGCGCGTCAATCTCATTGCCGGCGATTATGGCGGACCGAGACCGAGCGCGGAAGATTTCACCGGAGACATGGTGTTGGGCGCGCTGCGGCTCAAGGAGATCCTGCCGGCGGGCGAGCACTTGAGCTTCCATCCCATACACGGGCTGGGATGGACCAACGAATTGGGTTGGCAGGTATGGATGGGCAGTGATTCGGCCGCAGTGATGAGCGAGAAAGTCAAAATGTATCATGCGCTGGTGGAGAATATAATCAGTCGCGCAATTCCGATTGCCGAACTGAACATCGCCAATCCAGATGCGCCATTCTACAGCGTAATATGGGGGCTTTAGATTGACATGGGCGACTTAGTAGTAGGCTTGGATGTTGGCACTCACAAGATTTGCACAATCGTTGGCGAAGTGCGTCCCGAAGATGTCTACGTCGTCGGTTTAGGCATTGAACCGAGCGACGGGATGAAGAAAGGCGTTGTCAATGATGTTGGCGCGCTCTCTTCCGCCATTGCCAAGTCGGTCCGCAAGGCGGAGAAATCCAGCGGCTACGATATCAACCGCGCCTTCGTCAGCGTGGCTGGCAGTCATATTTCTTCCCTGACCAGCCGGGGCTTGGCGACCATCGTCGGCTCGCGCAGCGTGGGACCGGCCGATCTTGACAAGGCGATGAGCGTCGCCCGCAATATCGCGATACCTCACAACCGCGAGATTTTGCACGTGGTGCCGCGCAGCTACACGCTCGACGGGCAGGAGGGCATTCGCAGTCCTTTGGGCATGCACTGCTTCCGGCTGGAAGTGGACGCCCATATCATCACCGCCTCGACGACAAGCCTGGCCAATCTCGAAGACGCGGTGGAATCGGCCGGCGTGCTGGTCGATCGCTTCATCCTCAATCCGCTGGCGGCCGGCGATGCCGTCTTGACCGACCACGAACGCGAGATGGGCGCCGTGGTCATCGATATCGGCGGCGGCACCACCGATCTGGCCATTTTCATCGACGGCACCGTATGGCATACGGCGATCATCCCGGTCGGCGGCAATCATGTCACCCAGGACATCACCTACTGGATGCGCGTTCCCTTCGGCTTGGCCGAGCAAGTCAAAATTCAACGCGGTCACGCCGATATGAACGCGGTAAGCGAATCGGAAGTCTTCCCCGTAGAGCCCTTCGGCGGCGAGATTCTCCCGGTTTCGCGGCGCGATCTGGCGATGGTGATCGAAGCGCGTTTCGAGGAGATCTTTGAGCTGGTGGAGAAAGAAATCAAACGCTCCGGTTATGCCGGTCTGCTGCGGGCGGGCTCGGTCATCACCGGCGGCAGCTCGCAATTGCCCGGGTATCGCGATCTTGCGTCGCGCATCTTGAATGTGCCAGTGCGCCTGGCGCATCCGGAAAAAATCACCGGCATCGCCGACACCCTTAAGAATCCATCCTATAGCACCAGTGTTGGCTTGCTGCGCCTGGGGCTGGAGATGGACGCCATGATCGAGCCCGAAGCAGTCGACACGATGGGCATTCCGGTAAACCAGTGGGGCCGCCGCATGAACGAGATTCTGCGCCGCTTTCTGCCGCAAGATGATTGAGAAATCCACCAAACAATTGATGAGAATTATTGCCGTATATTTGATTTGCGCCGGTTTGCAATACGCGTACAATGAGCAATGGAACGAGCCGCACACGTTGCTTTGACGTGCTGATTCATGAGGATAGACATAATGGTCAATGATTTGATAACAGGGGAAAACTTCGCGCAGATCAAAGTCGTTGGTGTCGGCGGCGGCGGTGGAAATGCCGTCAATCGCATGATCAACGAAGGTCTGGGCGGCGTTGAGTTTATTGCGGTAAACACCGATAACCAGGCGCTGATGCTGTCCAAAGCGAAGACGCGCGTCCGCATCGGAGACAAGTTGACGCGCGGGCTTGGCGCCGGCGGCAATCCGGAAATTGGGCGCAAAGCGGCCGAGGAGAGTTCGGAAGACCTGCTAGAGGTGCTCCGCGGCTCCGATATGATTTTCGTCGCTTGCGGCATGGGCGGCGGCACCGGCACCGGCGCGTCGCCGATCATCGCGCAGATCGCCAAGGAGCTCGGCGCATTGACAATCGGCGTCGTAACCCGCCCCTTCACCTTCGAGGGCACGCGCCGCGCGCAATTGGCCAAGACCGGTATTGAGGCGCTTAAGAGCCAGGTCGATACGCTGATCGTGATTCCGAACGACCGCCTGCTGCAAATGGCGGACAAGCGCTCGACGCTGCAGCAAGCCTTCTCGCTGGCCGATGATGTGCTGCGTCAAGGCATCCAAGGCATTTCCGAATTGATTACTGTGCCGGGCTTGATCAACCTCGACTTCGCCGATGTTCGCACGGTGATGTCGGAAGGCGGCGCCGCCCTGATGGCGGTGGGACGGGCGGCCGGCGACGACCGCGCGCGTTCCGCAGCCGAGCTGGCGATCACCAGCGGGTTGCTTGATGTCACGATTGACGGCGCCCGCGGCATCCTGTTCTCGATCACGGGAGGCAGCGACCTGACCCTGTTCGAGGTGAACGAAGCGGCCGCCATCATCAAAGACAGCGCGCATCCGGAATGTAACTTGATCTTCGGCGCCCACATCGACGAGAGCATGGGCGATGAGGTTCATATCACCGTGATTGCGACCGGATTCGAGCGCAGCCGGCTGGAGACGAATATGAAGGAAGCGGGCGCCTTGCCGATTCGCCAGGCGACGCCCCTGCCGCAGCCGCCAGTGGTGCAGCGGCAAATTTATGAAGAAGTGGAACTTCAGGCGCCGGGTGAAAACGCGGCGGCCGGCGCTGGATCGGGGTCGTCATCGCCATTCCAGCGCAACCGTCTCGCGCCGCCTTCTCCACCACAGGAAGATTCGCGGACCTACGACAACATCGACCCCAAGAACACCGAGCTGCCGGCATTCCTGCGGAAGCGCAACCGGCGTCAATAACCCTCGACACTGTAGACATAGCGAGTTGAAGGGTGGGCAATTCCAGCCCACCTTTTCTATTGCATACGATCGGCGCCGGAATTTGCAAAACTAGAACGCGTGTGCTATACTTTGCATGAAGGTTGTGCTATAAGGGGAGAGCGGATACTTAATCAAAATCGGACATAAAGTCGACGAAGTTTCCTTCGCAAAGTAGATGTTTCCGTGCTATAAAAGTAATCACCTTCGGCGAAGATGAATTCGCCATCTGCAATCCCAAATCGAATAACTGCGCCAATGAGAAGTCCAGATTTCAAGAAACGACTCACACCAATGGGTGTGGCACTTTTGAAATCCCTTTTGAGGAAATCCTCGTCATGATACAGCCACAAACCACCACCAGCGCATTGCACGAACTTGGCTATAAGATCTTCCTTGATCGCTACGCGCAAAAGGACATGACCCGAGCTAGCCTGACGGTCGGCGACACTGTCATCGTGGTCGTCAACGCCAAGACGGGCCAGCGCGAGATCGGCACGGTGACCGCCATAAACCTGCCGGATGTCACAGTCAGGCTCCTGGACGACGAGACCGTGGTGCGCGATCTCGAACATGTCGACAAGCCGATCGAACTTGAACCGAGTCAGATGATGGCCCGGGTGGCGCGCGGCGTGGCCGCGACCGAAGCGGACGACGCGAAAATCGGCGAATGGACGGAGAAATTCCGCTGGCTGCTCGATGACTGGAAGTTCGTGCCGGGCGGGCGCATCTTGACCGCGGCCGGCACCGATCAGGACTTGACCTACTACAACTGCTATGTCATCCCCTCGCCGCAGGATTCGCGCGAAGGAATTATGACGACGCTGACGCAGATGACCGAGATCATGTCGCGCGGCGGCGGCGTCGGCATCAACCTGTCGACCTTGCGGCCGCGGCACGCTTATGTCAAAGGCGTCAACGGGCGCTCCAGCGGGGCGGTATCCTGGGGCGGTTTGTACAGCTTCGTCACCGGGCTGATTGAACAAGGAGGCAGCCGGCGCGGCGCGTTGATGCTCATCCTCAACGATTGGCACCCGGACATATTCAACTTCATCAACAGCAAACGGCAATCGGGCAAGATCACCAATGCCAATATCAGCGTCGGCATCTCCGACAAGTTGATGGATGCGGTATACGCCGACGCGGACTGGGAACTCGTTTTTCCCGATACGCGCGATCCGGAGTATGACGAGCTATGGGATGGCGACCTGGACACCTGGATCGCGCGGGGCCGCCAAGTCGTGCCTTACAGGACGATCAAGGCGCGCGAGCTTTGGGACGCGATCATCGAAAGCGCCTGGACGAGCGCGGAGCCGGGCGTCTGGTTCCGCGAGCGCAGCAACAAGATGGCGAACAGTTGGTATTTCAATCCGCAGATCTGCACCAATCCCTGTGGCGAGCAGCCGCTTGGCGCCTTTTCCGTCTGCAACCTGGGCGCGATTAACCTGTCGAAGTTCTATGACGAAAGCGCGCGCGATGTCGCTTGGGATAAGCTGCGCCGGACAGTCGCATTCGCGACGCGCTTCCTCGATAACGTCATTGATACCACACCTTATTTCTTCGAGGAAAATCGCAAGGTGCAAATGTCGGAGCGGCGCGTTGGCCTGGGCACGATGGGCATCGCCGAGCTGATGCTGAAACTGGGCGTGCGCTACGGCAGCGATGAATCGGTCGCTGTCATCGACGACATCTACCGCACCATCGCCGTCACCGCCTACGAAACATCGAGCGATCTGGCGCGGGAAAAAGGCGCCTTCCCCATGTTTGAGGCTGAGAAATTCCTGGAAAGCGGCTTCATGCAGGCGATGCCCGCTGACGCGCGCGAGAAGATCCGGCGCGATGGCATCCGCAATGTGACGCTGCTGACACAAGCGCCGACCGGTACCACCGGCACCATGGTCAATACCTCGACCGGCGTCGAGCCTTTCTTCTCCTGGGTCTATTACCGCAAGAGCCGTCTCGGTTTGCACGAGGAGCAAGCGCCAATCGTTAAAGACTGGTATGCGGCGAATCCGGACGCGGAATCCCTGCCCGATTACTTCGTCACCGCGATGGATCTGTCGCCCGATGAACATATCAAAGTGCAAGGCGCCTTCCAGCGCTGGATCGACAGCGCCATTTCCAAGACCTGCAATGTGCCGAATGATTACACGGTCGAGCAAGTGAGCGAGCTTTACAAATATATGTACGAGCTCGGCTGCAAGGGCGGCACGATTTACCGCGATGGCAGCCGCGATGAACAAGTGCTGATGCTAAAGGGCGATGAACGCGCCGAGAGCGAAATGGAAGCGCTGCAGGGCGGCGCGGACACCGAGCCCGCCACGACGCCGCACCATGTTTATCCGCGGCCCGATATCCTGCAGGGCCGAACGGTTAAGACGCAGACCCCCTTTGGCACCGCGTACATCACCATCAACCACGATGAGCAAGAAAATCCCTTTGAAGTATTCATTGCCATTGCCAAAGCCGGCACCGATATTCAAGCCGACGCCGAAAGCCTGGGGCGGATGATCTCGCTGCAGCTGCGCACGACGGCGCCGCACAATCGCCGCGATATGCTCAAGCTGATCATCGAGCAGCTCCAGGACATCGGGGGCGCGCGACCGATTGGATTCGGACCGAAGCGCGTCCTGTCGCTGCCCGATGCGGTGGCGCGCGTTTTGCAGTTGGAATTCTTCCCCGAGGATCAGCCTCAGCAGTTGAATTTGCCGATTGAGCAGGCTACGAACAAAGCCCGCTCGGCCGACGCCGACGGCGTCACGACAATGAACTCGACGATATCGGGCGCTGATATGTGCCCGGCTTGCGGGACGATCACCCTGATTCGAGCGGAGAATTGCCGCAAGTGCCTGACTTGCGGTTACAGCGAGTGTTGAAAGCGGTCTCGCCAGATTATCCGCAAACATCAATAGCATTCTTGCAAAGCGCGACAGACTTGACGCGAGTATTCTGTGTACGGTTAGCCTTTGCCTTTAATGAGAACCGATGACGCCGACGTCTGCGCCAAAATCCAAAACGCGAAAGCGCTTGAAGCGAGTGGCGCTGTGCCTTCTGCTAGCCGGGCTGCTCTACTTCGCGGCCTTCGCCGCTGCGGTTCACTTCACCGGCTTGCAAGACAGCGCTGAACCGGCCGACATCATCATCGTGCTCGGCGCCGGCTTGAAAGAGGACGGGCGCCCCGGTCCCGCCTTGACCCGCCGAACCAAACACGCGGCCGCGCTTTGGCACGAGGGCATCGCGCCGCTGGTTTTATGCGCGGGCGGGCAATCCGAGTATTATCCGCGCACGGAAGCAGCCGCCTGCAACGAGATTCTGCTCGCGGCCGGGCTGCCGGACGCAGCCATCCTGCTCGAAGAGCGCAGCCGCAGCACCGAAGAAAACGCCATTTACAGCAAGGAGATTCTGGACGAACGGCAACTCTCGAGCGTTGTCCTGGTGAGCGACGCAAGCCACATGCTGCGCGCGCGCTGGCTCTTCCATAGGCAGGGCATTGAACCGTTCGCCAGCCCGGTTCCGACTGATCAAATCCGGAATCCGCGCGTTTATCCCGCCGCGCTCATACGCGAGTTCATCGCCTTCAACTGGCAGCTTTTCAAAGAGCTCTTCAACATCCCCCTGACGCACATCAGCGGGATATAATCTGGACTGGCGCTTCGATACAGCAGCGGCCGCCGGGAGAGACAAATGAATGACTACGTTTGCATCGGCGTTCCCTACTATCTCGGCAAGACAGTACCCGAACGGCGGGAAGTTGAGGCGCTGCGGGAATGCGGGATCGCCGATGAGCTACAAGCCGAATGGAAAGGTATTGAGCCGGATTTCGCGGCCGCGGCTGACCCGGTAGTGGCGGTGAATCGGGCGCTGGCCGCCGCGATCCAGGCCCAGGCGCCCAAAATACCGGTGGTATTCGCCAACGACTGCACCAGCTGCCTCGGCATGGTCAAGGGCTTGGAAGCGCAAGCGCCGGCGATCCTCTGGTACGACTCGCATGGCGATTTCAATACGCCGGAGACGACGCCGAGCGGCTTCCTCGGCGGGATGCCGCTGGCGGCGCTGGTCGGCCGGGGGAATCAACATCTGATGCGCGGCGTCAATCTCGCACCAGTTGCCGAAGCCGATGTGATCGTGACCGATGTCCGCAACCTCGATCCGGAAGAGGGAATCATGCTTCATGAAAGCGATGTCACGATCTATGAGCGCCTGGATGCTTTGAAGGCCGCGGCATTGCCTGACAGGCCGCTCTATATTCATTTCGACACCGATGTCGTCGATTGCGCCGAAATGCCGGCAATGAGCTATCCGGAGCCAGGCGGTCCGTCGCTGAACGATTGCATCGCATCGCTAAAGCACGTAATGGAAGGGGGCAAGGTGGTCGGCATCTTGTTCAGCCTCTGGAATGATACACTGGAGGGCGGCGCCGAAGCCAAGTCCGCTACGCTGCAGTTGATACGCGCGCTGATATAATGGATACTTGCAAGAACTTAATTCGTGGTGAAAGAAAGGCAACAAGCCGCTTGCGATGGGCGCGAAATGAGCCTATGCTTTACTTGGCGTTTTGCTCAAGGCAAGTTGTGAATATCTACGCGTCACGAGTTTAGGGCAACTCAACTTGTATACGGACAACGAGATTCTGTTTCCACATTATGCGATTCCGGCGCTGCGCAATACGCGCGGGCGCGAATGGATGCGGCTGATCGACCGCCTGGCGGGCAAAGCGGAAACCAGCGTCGAGGTAATCGCCTTGATGTCTCTCATGATTGAACTCAATGGTTGCCTCGCCTGTGAAACCGACAGTTACCGAGCGATGCGCGGTTGTACTGCCTGCGCCCAGCAGACGCTACGCCGTTTCAAAGGCAGCGACGAGGAACTCATCCGCATGTATGAACAGAGCGTCGCCAGGATACGCGAACTCGATATTGCGCTGGCGGATTAACGCGGGCGCGCGGCCAGGGCAATCGCTTCATATTTTTTCTGAACTACAGAGACCGCAGAGGACACAGAGTTTTCGTTCGCGAAGCGATCTTCTTCCAAATCCGTTGTTCCAATAAGATATTTGCGCTTTATTCCGGCGAAGCGGTCGCTTGCAGTTCAAGAGTATGTCACCTAGCCTTGCGCTTTGCAGTCAAATGCTTTTTCTCTGTGCCCTCTGTAGTTAATTTTCAGCTTGACTCAGTTTCATTGCAGTAGATAAGCAATTTGACGCGATTGCCCGTTGCCTCGCGTGAGTTGCGGTTGACAAACTTCTATCGGACATGTTAAACTCTCCGCGCGTAGCGAAACCCTCTACGTCGATTCTTATTGCCAAATCCATTTGAAGGGACGTGCGGCGATAGCGAGTTCACCTTACAGGATCAACGGAAATATACGCGGCGTGCGCGAAGTTCGGTTGATCGACGACAGCAATACCAATATCGGCGTAGTTAGTATCCACTATGCCCAGGAGCGCGCCGATGATGTCGGTTTGGATTTAGTGGAGGTCGCGCCCAATGCCGAGCCGCCCGTCTGCCGGATCATGGACTATGGAAAATTCCAGTACGAGCAGCGGCGCAAGGAACGCAAATCAAAGAAGAATCAAGTCAAGGTGACGGTCAAGGAGATACAGCTTCGCCCCAAGACCGACGAGTACCACCTGCGCTTTGACATTAAGCGGGCGGAGAAGTGGCTGCTCGAAGGCAAGAAAGTCAAGTTCCGCGTGCGCTTTCGCGGGCGTGAGATCACGCACCAGCACATTGGGCGGGACCGCTTGAGCAAAATTGAGGATGAGTTGAAAGACGTCGGCGTCGTCGAGCAGCGCCCGAACATGGAGGGGCGCGACATGCTCATGATTTTGGCGCCGCACAAGGACATCAGACAAGGTTCGGAGAAGCAATAGTGCCACGCAAGAAGAAGACGACCAAGTACAAGCTGAAGACGCATAAGGCGACCGCCAAGCGCTTCCGCATGACGGCGACGGGCAAGATCGTACGCACCAAGGGCGGCAAGAGCCACCTGCGCCGGCGTTCGGCCAAGCGGGTCAAACGCCAATGGGACAAGACCATGGAAGTCGGTGAAAAGGCGACGCAGCGCCGGATTCGCCGGCTGGCGCCTTATCTGGGCAAATACAAGGCAAACCCGCCGGCATAGGCGCATAACTCTTTCGCAAGGCATAAGCCCGGCGCTCAATTGCCGGGTCTTTCATGTACGGAGAAGACGCATGGCAAGAACAAGAACCGGTATCGTCAGACGCCGGCGGCACAAGAAAGTCCTGAAATTCACCAAGGGGCAGTGGGGCACGCGCAGCAAGAACTTCAAACGCGCCAACGAGGCGATGATGCGCAGCCTGTGGTATGCCTACCGCGACCGCCGTCAGCGCCGCCGTCAATTGCGCCGGCTTTGGATCCAGAGGATAAACGCCGCCGCGCGCCTCAATGGCATGAAGTACAGCCAATTGATCCATGGCTTGAAGCGCGCCGGCGTCGAACTGGATCGCAAGAGCCTGGCGGGTCTCGCCATTCAGGATGCGGAGACTTTCGGCAAGATTGTCGACGTCGCCAAGCAAAGCCTCTAATCCGCAGCGGCATCATCTCTATCGAGAAGGGTCCAGCGACAGACCCTTTTTCGTTTTCTTGGACTTGCATGAATGTCATCAGCAGCAGGCAAAACAAGCGCGTCCGCTACATCAAGTCACTACAGACCAAGCCACGGTTCCGCCGCAGCGAGCGAAAACTGATCCTCGAAGGCGACCGACTCATCGCCGACGCCCTGGCAAGCCGCGGCAAGCCGGACATCGCACTTTATGCGCCGGGACGCGCCGACTATGAGGTCATCGCTAAATTGCAGGAGCGCAACTGCGCGCTGCAGCCTGTAAGCGAGGATGTGCTGCAGCATGTCAGCGATACCCAGCAGGCGCCGGGCATCCTGGCCGCCTTTCAACTGCCCCGTCCGCCGCTGCCAAGGCGAGCCGAGCGCGTGCTGATTCTGGACGCGGTCCGCGAGCCGGGCAACTTGGGCGCGATCTTGCGAACGGCGGGCGCGGCCGGCGTCGATCTGGCGATTCTGGCGCCGGGCTGCGTCGACCCCTACAATTCGAAAGCGGTCCGAGCCGGCATGGGCGCGCATTTTCGCCTGCCGATTGTCGAGTCAAACTGGAATGAAATTGGCGCCTTTTGCCGGGATTTGAGCGTCTATGTGGCGATGCCGGACGCATCGACGCGACACACCGAGGTGAACTGGCTCGAGAGCTGGGCGCTCATTCTCGGGGGCGAAGCGCAGGGCATCAGCAAGAGCGCGCTAAATCTGGCGCGCGGACAAATCTCGATTCCCATGATGGGCGCGACGGAGTCGCTCAATGTCGCCAGCGCCGCCGCCGTCATTCTATTCGAGGCGCAACGACAGCGTCTGGCATCGGCGAGTCGGTAAGATTCCAGCAAAACAGCCACTCTTCATTTTGTAGGGCGCTGCGGTAGACTAGCGCGGCAGAGAGAGCCACAGCGGGCGGGAGAACAGTTTCATGGCAAAAGAATACGATGTCGTCGTTCTTGGGGCTGGTCCCGGCGGATATGTCGGCGCCATCCGCGCCAGCCAACTTGGGCTGTCGACCGCAATCGTCGAGAAGAAGTACTGGGGCGGCGTCTGCCTAAATGTCGGCTGCATCCCTTCCAAGGCGCTGCTGCGCAATGCGGAGCTGGCATATATCTTGAACAACGAAGCGAAGACCTTCGGCATAAACGGCGATTTCACGCTTGATTACGGGGCAGCATATAAACGCAGCCGCCGCGTCGCCAATGGCTTGACCAAGGGCGTGCAATTCCTGATGCGGAAGAACAAGATCGAGTCCTTTGAAGGCTGGGCGACCATTGAAGACGCGAACAGCCTGCGCGTCGCACTCAACAGCGGCGTGCAGGAAGAGTTGCGTTTCAAGCACCTGATCATCGCGACGGGCGCGTCGACGAAGCTTCTTCCCGGAACAGCGCTGAGCAAACGGGTGGTGACATACGAAGAACAAATCATGGAAGACAAATTGCCGGCCAGCGTCATCATCGCCGGCGCCGGCGCGGTCGGTGTGGAATTCGCCTACATCATGCGCAATTATGGCGTGGACGTGACGATGGTTGAATTCCTCGATCGCATCCTCCCGCTCGAGGATCCCGAAATCAGCGCTGAACTGGCGAAAGCCTTCAAGAAGCTCGGCATCCAGATGATGACGGGCGCGCGCGTCGATTCCATTGAAGAAAGCGGCGACGGCGTTTCGGTCGTGGTGACGCCAGCCAATGGCGCGCCGGAGACGCTGCGGGCGGAGCGCGTCTTGCAGGCGATCGGCTTCCAGCCGCGCGTTGAGGGCTACGGGTTGGAGAACCTGGGCGTGGAACTCAATGAAGCCGGGGGCATCGAGGTCAACGACAAAATGCAGACAAATGTCTCGAACATATACGCCATCGGCGATGTGACCGCCAAGCTGATGCTGGCGCATGTCGCCGAGACCATGGGGGTGGTCGCGGCTGAGAATATCGCCGGCGCGCCCACGATCTCGCTTGATTTTGATATGATGCCGCGCGCGACTTACTGTCAGCCGCAGGTCGCCAGCTTCGGCTATACCGAGGAAGGGGCGACAGCGCGCGGTTACGATATCAATGTGGCCAAGTTCCCCTTCCAGGCAAATGGCAAAGCCAGAGGCATGGGCGATGCGGCCGGCTTCGTCAAGCTGATTAGCGATGCGAAATACGGCGAGATCCTGGGCGCCCACATGATCGGTCCTGATGTTACCGAGCTGTTGCCGGAACTGACATTGGCGCGCGCGGCCGAGTTAACGCCGGCCGAAATCGCCCGCAACGTTCACGCCCACCCCACGCTGAGCGAGGCGCTAAAGGAGGCGGCGCACGGCTTGGAGGGGCGCTTCCTCAATATCTAAGCGCTTCCATGCCTGTCCAACTGCGCAGCGCAATTCAAGACCGTTTTGAATGACTAGGCTTCAATCTTGAATTGCATAATGGGATGAATCTTGGCGCTTAAGCTGCTGATGAGGTCGGCGCCGCCAACTTTCTCCTTGCTGTAGCGATCGTAGAGGATGACCACGGCGCGATATGCGCCCGGGCTCAGTCCCGCTGTTGACAGCTCCGCTACGTACCATTTGAGAATATTGTCGCTTAAATGTCTGTCTGTCTGGCGGACGTTCGCGCCTTCGCTATTGAGCAGCTGGATTGACACATTGAATTGTTCAAGCTGCGCCTCGTCTGCGACTTCCCAACCGGTCACAATGCGTATGGACTCGACCTCCTCATTGTAATCGCCGAATCTGTCGACGATTTTGATTCCGTTTTCGTATGCAATCGCCTGGTGTTCACGGTCGCAAGACAACGACTGATATACATAGCGCTGAACGAAGACAGTTTCTCGATCCACCATGACTTCGCATTGGGCATAATCAGCCTGAATCGCCGCAAGCACGTCGTTAAAGATAACAGGCTTGTCACGCGGATTGTAAGCGAAGATCAAAAAGGGATTATTGTCCAATCGATCTACGATGTTCTGACCCAGCTCTTCGCCGCGCAGGCGCGCATTGACAAAGCCGCCATCGATGCCGAGCCCAACCTGGGTGTAATAATCGGCTGTGGTCCATCCGTGCTTCAGCCCCCAGTTGATCATCGGCGACGGCGCGAAACCAATCACATAATCCTGCTCGCGGGTTGCGCCGCGCAGCGCATCGGAGAATTGTTGCAGCGGCGGGTGCTCCATGCGCAAAGTATGGTGGCCGCCGTAGGTCCAGCGCTCGGCCAACTGATCGATGCGATACCCGCCGGCCATCCAGACTAGCATGAACAATAGGGCAATGACGCGCCAACGACCAATCGAAAGCAGCAAATGCGCCACGACGATGACAAAGAAGGGCATCGCGAGCAGGAAGTAGCGCATCCGGTTGATGCCAATGACCTGAAATACGCCATTCAGCAGGAACAAGGTGAGCATCATGCCGGCGAAAATCGACAGGAGGCGAAGGAATGCCCGCTGTCGCCGGGACTTCAATCCATATCCAAGAAGAAACATAATTGGCAGCCAAAGGACTATCAGGTCGTTGACCAGAATGTGAGCCACGCTCAAGGCCAGTTCGGGTGTCGTCAAGGCATTTGACAAAGTATTGACACTGGTGGTCACACCGAAGAATCCGCGGGAAAACACGGTGATATAGGGCAAAAATGTAAGCAGCGCCAAGAGCCAGCCGGCGACAATCGCGAGCCACCGGCGCGATCTCGGCGGAAAAACGAGATGCTGCATCATGAGCCCGGCAAGGAAATACAGCGAGAAGACATGGGTATAAATGACGGCGATCGCCGACGCTACAAAGAGAAGCCAAGACCGCCAGCTCACGCGACGAACATCGCTAAGACGCCAGTAGACCCAGCAATGGAGCACTGCCAGCAGCAGCAGCAAGGTGTACATGCGAACTTCATGGAAATACAAGCTGACGAAGCCGTTCGTGCTAAGCAGGATAGCGGCCAGCAGAGCCACCCGCTGCCTAAAGACTTCGACCGTGAACCTGTATATTGCCGCTATGAGCAGCGCGCCGAAAAGCAGGGAAAGATAGCGCACTGGCAGCTGTGTCCAACCAACCAGCTGCGCCCATTGCGAGCCCAAAACGAAGTACAGGGGAACATGATCCGGGCTGTAGGTTCTTAGGGAATTGACGACATCAGGCGGGCTGTAGGGCGGATTGAAGGCGCCCATATTCCCCAGCGAGAACATCTCGTCCAGCCAGACGATGTCAGAGTTCAGGCTCATCGCGCCGAAGGCAAAAGCAGCGAGCAAGACCAGCGTCATCGCGGCCAAGTATTGTGGATGCCCGACTTTGCGCGCGCGTGATTCGCCCGCCAAATCGCCGTTTGGAGTCGTCTTGAATTGATCTCTCTCCAAGAGAGATATGATTCGAACCATGATTCTCGCTAGCGCGGGACGCTGAACTCCAGAATGGGAAGAATATTGCCCGTTTCTCCCGTCGACTGATCGACGCCCGCGACCTTCGCCTTGCTTTGGCGGTCGTACAATATAACGACTACTCGATACGTGCCGGCTGACAAACCGGCAGTTGAAATCTCCGCCACATACCACTTGAGTACATTGTCATGCAAATGCCGGTCAGGCGCTTGCCCGACTTTCTGCCAATCGGGCGTGATGATCTGAATGGAGACATTGTATTGGTCCAGCTGTGCCTCATCGGCGACTTCCCAGCCGCTTACCACACGGACGGACTCGCGCGCCGCGTCATAGCCGCCGAACTTGTCCACAATCTTGATGCCGTTATCGTAGTGGATCGGTTGATAGCCGCGGTCGCAGGCTAGGGACTTGTCTACGAATCGTCTCACGAACAAATCGTCCTGCCTCACCAGGACTGCGCAGGCGGCGTACTCCGCTTCAATGACCGCGGCCACTTGTTCATATAACGGCAACCTGTCATCCGGTTCGTAGGCAAATAGCAGATACGGATGGCCGCCCAACTGCTCGTCTATGTTCAGCCGCGAATCGCTGTCGGGTGACGGGTCTACAAAAAAGGTGTGGTCCAGATTCAGGATGGCGCCGAAATAATAGTCGGCGATGCTCTTGCCATGCCGCAGGGGCCAGTCAACGAACTTGGACCGGCTGAAGCCGACGACCAGGTCCTGCTCATTCCGCCTCTGCTGCAAGGAGTCGGCAAATCGGTATAAGGGCGGTATGTCAGCGAAGAGCGTATTCCGGCCGGAATACCCCCAACTGTCGCCCAAGCCATGTATATGCAGCCCGCCCGCGATCCAAAGGAGCAAGACGGACCCGGCAACCACGCGAGCACGACCGCGCTGCCAAAGCACATAAGCGCAGAGAATGGCAAAGAAGGGCATGGCGGCCAAGAAGAAGCGAAAGCGAAGTCGATCGATTAAAGGGAAAAACTCGTTGAATATCATCAATGACATAATGATGCCAGCGCCGACTACCAGAATTCGCAGAATCTGAGGATCACGCCCTTTCCTAAAGGCGAGAAACGCCAGCGCTACGAAAGGCAGCCATAGAATCTCAAGCCCGTTAACCATGATATGCGCCAGTTCGATGGCCAGCTGCGGCGCGCTCAGGGCGCTCTCTTGCAGCGAAGCGATGGTGCGTTCCGCCATTGCCCCGCGAAGATAGCCCGGCGCATAAGGCAGGAAAGCCATGCCACTGATGATCCAGGCGAGCAAGATGCTGCGCCAGCGCCTGATTCGGCGCGCGAAGATCAAGTGGTGGAGGCCGAATCCAACAAAAACAAAGACGGAGAAAACGTGCGTATAGAGTTGGGCGATCGCGGTCAATATAAAAAGCAGCCACTCCTGCCATGTGGCCGTGGCTTTGGCGCTCAGCCGCCAATAGAGCCAGGCATGGACGAGCAGCAGCAGCAGCAGCAGCGTATACATGCGGATCTCATGGAAGTACATCAGGATGAAGCCGCTCGTCGCCACGAGCGCGGCCGCCAGGACCGCGGTTGAGCGATTGAGCGCATCCGCCGCGAAGCGATAGGTCCAGGCGACGAACAAGATGCCGAAAAGCAGAGACAGGTAACGCATCGGCAGCTGTGACCAGCCGACAAAACGCGCCCACTGCGCCCCGAGGAAAAAATAGAGCGGCACATGATTTTGACTGTGCTCGGTCAAGGAATCAACGACCTCGGGCAGGCTGTATGGCTGCGCGAAGACGCCCATATTGGACAGAGAATAGAGCTCGTCCAACCAGAGATTGTCCGCGTTGAGTTTTTGCGCGCCCATGGCAAAGCCGATAAGCAGCAGGCCAAGCATCATGCCGAGATACAGCCGGCCGAGACGGTTCATGCGCGGTCCGCCGCCTTTTGCCGCGCGCGATACTCGGGCGCCAGCAAGCCAAACTGCCAAAGGCTTTGGAAGGCGCCGCGCTTGAAGACGCGCTCGCGCCAGACGCCCTCGAGCGTGAATCCAACTTTTCGGAGCAGCGCGGCCGAGGCGGCATTGCCCTCGACCACATCGGCTTCCAGGCGATGAACGCCCAGCCGGTCAAAGCAGAATTGCAGCACGGCTTGCGTCGCCTCTGTCATGATGCCCCGACGCCAGTAGTCCGAGTGCAATTCGTAGCCGATTTCGGCGCGGCGGTGACGCCGTTGGTACAAGTGAAAACCACAGGATCCAATCATGCGATCCGCCGGCTTGAGCGCAATCGCCCAGCGGATCCCGGACTTCTCGCAGGTAATTCGTTCCGCCCAGTCGATGATCTCGCGAACGACCTCGTCCTGCGGCGCGCCGTCGAAGTCAATGAGATAATCGAGCACGCCCGCGCTATGCCAGACCGCCAGCCAATCGTCATGATCGGCTCTGCTGATCGGCCGCAAGCGCAGCCGCTCCGTATCCAGCGTCGGCACATCGGTGAAATCAAACGTAGTCAAGTTAGCCTCCGCGGCCGCATTGGGGCAAAACGCGCGCGCAGCGAAATAAACCGCGCCGAAGGATACCACGAGCTCGGCTTCACTTATTTTACATGCCCTCAGCGATGATCTCCGCGATATCGGCGACTTGGGGTCCGCCGCCAGCTTCGGCGCGGGCGTCTTCAAACATGCGCATGCAGAAGGGGCAGCCTACCGCCAAGGTCTGCGCGCCGGTTGCTGCCGCTTCCTGGTAACGTTCGCTGCTGACCTTGCGCTGGCCCGGCTCCTCTTCCTTCCAGAATTGTGCGCCACCGGCGCCACAGCAGAAGGAATTCTTCCGATTGCGCGCCATCTCCACCAACGGAAGCCCCACACGCTTGAGGCTTTCGCGCGGCGCCTCCATGATGTCATTGTGGCGGCCGAGGTAGCAGGGATCGTGAAATGTCACATTGCTCCAGTGCGCTGGGTTCGCTCCTTGCCCGAGTCGCCCGGCGGCGATCAGCTCGTCGATCAACTCGCTGTGATGCAAGACTTCAAAATGACCGCCGAAAGCATCGTATTCCTTGCCGATATTATGCAAGCAGTGCGGGCAAGTGACGACGATGCGCTTGGGTTTGAGCGCATTGAGCGCCTCCACATTCGCTGAAGCCATTTCGTAATAGAGGTACTCGTTGCCGGCGCGCCGCGCGACATCGCCGGTGCAGCTTTCTTCGTCGCCCAAGATGGCGAAATTGACATCGGCCGCATGCAGCAGTTTGACTAAAGCTCGCGCCGTCTTCTGCGCGCGCGGATCATAACTCACGGCGCAGCCGGTCCAATAAAGCACATCGAAATTCCGATTCTCAGCGACCGTGGGAACGGGAAAATCCAGCCCGCTCGTCCAATTGCCGCGCGGCTCCGCGATCTGCCAGGGATTGCCCTGCCGTTCCATGCCATTGAAAGCGCCCAGCAATTCCGCCGGGAACTCGCTGCGCATCAAAACGGCATCGCGCCGGATATCGAGAATATCGAACATGGGCTCATTGCCTACCGGGCAGATATCAATGCAAGCGCCACAAGCGGTGCAGGCCCAAAGGGCCGACTCGCTGAGCAGACCGTCGGCGAGCGTCCAGCTAGATTCCTCCCCGCTCGCCAACTCCTCCCAATGGTCCTTGATTGAGAATCGCTTGTTGATTTCCAGCGCCGCCGGCGACAGTTCCTTGCCGGTCACATAAGCCGGGCAGACATCCTGACAGCGGTTGCACATGATACAGGCGAAGCCGTCAAGGATATGCGTTTTCTGCAGATCCTCCAGCCGGGCCGCGCCGAATTGTTCGATCTCGTCGTCTTCGAAATCCAGTGGCGCCAAAGCCCCCAGCGAACGCCGCTGCGGGCGCGTCATGAAATTCAGCGGCGCCATGAAGAGATGCGCATGTTTGCTCTGTGGGAAATAGGGCAAGAACAGCAAAATGCCCGCCAGCGCAACCCACCAGAAGAGATGACGCATTACTTCAAGCGCGTTGCCATCCAAGCCCGACCAAATGCCCGCCGCAGTTGACGCGAATGGCATGAACGCATCGTAGCCATGTTGAGCCACAGCCACCGACTCGCCCAGGAAACGCGCGCCGACATGCAGCAAGATGAAGACGGCGACGATTAAGGAATCGGTGGTTACGCCACCGTCTTTGACTTTGGCATGCAGAAGGACATTGTCCTGAAATTGCAGCGCCTTTCGGTTGGGGAGCGCGATTCGCCGCAGGACGAAGTAAAGGACGCCGACCAAAACAATGATGCTCAGCGCATCGCCCAGGAAACGATAAGCATCGTAGACAGATCCTAGCTGAGCTAACTGCCGCTCGAAACCCGGCAAGAAACCGATCAATAGGTCAAGCGCGTTGATCAAAAAATAATAGGTGAAGCCGAGCACGACGCCCCAATGCAGCAGGCTGGTTAGCGGGCGCGTCTTGAGAGTCGTCCGCTGCGTAAGATAGACCGCCAGCGCCTGAAGGATCCGGCGGAAGATGCCATCCAGGCGCAGCTCGCCCTGCCCGCGCCCGATAATTTGGAACATTCCACGAAAGCCGGCATAACTGGCGCCCAAGGCAAGTAGCGCCAGCAGAATAAAGAGCATCTTTTCCACGTCTGTCAACATGGCGAACGCGCTTTCGCTGGGCTGGTAATCGGCTCAAACTGACAGGTTCAGTTTACCATTGCGCCAGCGATTCACCAACCAGCCACGGCGAGTGGCAACGGGCGCGACACCGCCCCATTGCTTATTTGGCTAATATGTATGCAAGGTTGTCGAATTCGCAGCCATCAGTAGAATGAGAAGCCACCAGAGTACAAGCAGGGGAGCGGCAAAAATGATTGACTTTTCACCTATGCGCGATGGCGATTTGACTTACCTGGAATACGCCGCGCGCGAAAATATCGGACCGGCCGAGCTGAAACAGCTTAGCGACGAGAGCATCACATTCTTGCTAAGTCAACTGGATGGGCTCAAGGATGGTGATATTGTCTTTGATCCGGAAGACCCGGACGCGGACGATCCCTTTGCCGTCGAAGGCGAAGAGGAGATCGGCTGGAATTTCGGGCATCTGATCGCCCACGTCACCGCCAGCTCGGAAGAGGGCGCCGCTTTGAGCTCGCTGCTGGCGCGCGGCGTGCCGGCATCCGAGCGCCCGCGCTACGAGACGCCCTGGCGCCATATCAAGACCGTGGCGCAGGTCCGTCAGCGCCTGGAAGAGAGCCGCCGCATGCGCAATGCCTATCTCGAGACTTGGCCGGATGCGCCGCTGCTGGATGTCTGCCGCGACGTATCCGAGCGCTTCACCGCCAGATTCGGAGAGATGAACGCGCCAGCCGCATTCCTGTTCGGCTTGTCGCACGAGGTCGGGCATTACGAGCAAATTGAAGAAGTCAAGCGTCAGGCGCTAGCTGCCCGCGCCGCGACCGCTTGAAGCACAAGCTCCCGCTGAACGCTGGCGTGGAAGCGTCGCAAGCGTTTAGGAGTCGCCCATAACGGAGGGTTGATGAGCAAGTTCATCGCGCCACGCGCGCCCAAAGGCTTTCGTGATTTCTTGCCGAAGACGATGCTGCGGCGCAATTACGTTCTCGATATCATCAAGGACGTGTTCCAACTCTACGGATTCGAGCCGATCGATACGCCGATCCTCGAGCTGCATGAGACGCTCTTCGGCAAATATGGCGAAGAAGCCGAGCAGTTGATCTTCACGGCGCAGCATGGGCGCAGCAAACGCGAGCCGCTGGCGATGCGCTACGATCTAACGGTGCCGCTGGCGCGCGTGGTGGGCCAGTACGAAAACCAACTCAACCTGCCCTTCAAGCGTTACCATATCGCGCCGGTCTTCCGCGGGGAACGCCCGCAACGGGGGCGCTACCGCGAATTCTGGCAATGCGACGCCGATACGGTTGGCGTGGCCAGCATGAGCGCCGATGCCGAAATCGTGATCATGATGCACGAGATTCTCAAGCGCCTCGGCTTCCCGCAATTCCTCATCAAGATCAATCATCGCAAACTCTTGGCCGCCATCGGCCAGTTTTCGGGCGTGCCGCAAGAACAGCTGCCTGATCTCTATCGCAGCGTCGACAAGTTTGACAAGATCGGCGCCGATGGCGTGAGGGACGAATTGATCGAACGGGGAATCGATGGCGATGCGGTCAGCCGCATGATGGAGCTGATTCAGGCGACGGAGCCCGGCGAAAACAACCTGGACGCAATCGGCCAGACCATCGGCAGCGAAGACAACGGACTCGATGAGCTGCGCCTATTGGCGGACTTGCTAAATGACGCCGCGGTCACTAGCGAACATTACGACTTCGACTTCACCATGGTGCGCGGGCTGGGCTATTACACCGGCCCCATATTCGAAACGGTCATCTCCGAGCCAAATCTGGGCAGCATCAGCGGCGGTGGACGCTATGACAATCTGATTGGGATGTTCCGCCGTCAAAGCCTGCCGACGACCGGCACCTCCTTCGGTATCGAGCGCATCATTGATTTAATGGACGAGTTGGAGTTGTATCCGCCGCAGATGGGTGGCACGCTGGTGCAAGCGCTGGTGACGGTCTTCAGTGAGGAGACGCGGCGCGAATCGGCGCGGATTGGCAGGCAGCTGCGTGAGGCCGGCATCAATACCGAGGTCTACCTGGGCAGGCGCAAGCTGGGGCGACAGTTAGCCCATGCCGACAAGAAGAAGATTCCCATCGTCGTCATCGCCGGTCCCGCTGAGATCGAGGCCGGCGTCGTCAAGCTGCGGCGTTTGCGCGATGGCAATGAGATTGCGGTCGATGCTTCACGGGCTGCGGAAACGGCGATAGATCTCCTGCACGAAAGCTAGGTCTTGGTCAGCACAAGCGATGAAACGCAAAAACCACGTTCCCCTTGGTTGGCGCCTTTTCCGGCGGATATGCCCTGTCATAGCGTTAGTAATCGCGTTGGCGGCTGGTTGCAAAGCATGGGTGGCCGCTTGTTCACTGCCCCAAGATATGCAGTTGCCAGTCGAGTATATTCCCGTGCTCAGGGAGCAGTTGGATGATCCAGCGCAAGTCGCTATAACGCTTTATGACGGCGTGACGCGACAGCTGAGTCGATATGGCGCAAGCGGGCTTTATGAATTCAATCTCAACGAACTCTGTCAACTTGATGACTGTTCCATTGAGTCGGTATCGATCCTGGTCGAGGTAGAGCGCTGGCCTGTCTGTTTGACCTATCATCGTTTCAATCATTATATCGCCACCGTCACATTCGACGATTTCAAGACCTTCGAAGCTGAACTCGAAACTGAGCGGATTCGAACGAGTTGGGGTAGACACGAGCCGTCTTACTCTAAATTCAGAGCAGAACTGAATCAGGAGCGAGCGTATGCGCTGCATCGCATCAGGATTTCGGAGCGGCACAGCGATGCAGTAGTGAGAGTCAAATACAATAGGTATTTTGGCACATGGTTTCCGACAGACGACTGGTATACGGTTTGGAATGTGGCGGAATAGACACTACCATCTTACGTTAGCCGGCCTCATTCTGATCCAAACGGGGTTTCGCGCTTTCTGACGCCCCGGGGATGAACTCAAACTGCGATGATTACGCTACCCCGTTCAAGCGGCATCCTGCTCCACCCCACATCGCTGCCGGGCGATTATGGCATCGGCGACCTGGGCAGGGGCGCCTATCGCTTCGTCGACTGGCTGAAAGCGCAAGGGCAGACCATCTGGCAGGTGCTGCCGCTGGGGCCTACCAGCTATGGCGATTCACCTTATCAAACGCTGTCCGCCTTCGCCGGCAACAGCAACCTAATCAGCTTCGATCGCTTGGTCGAAGATGGGCTGCTGGACAAAGGCGACCTGGCGGATACGCCGCCCTTTCCCAAGGACCGCGTCGACTATGGCTGGGCAATCCCCTTTCACAATCAGAAGCTGGCGCTCGCCTACCACAAATTTGCGGCGAATCCCGCTCCGGCGTTGAGTCAAGCATTCAGGCAATTTGTCAGCGAGAATCATTTCTGGCTGGGAGACTTCGCTCTCTTCATCGCCCTGAAGCGGCAGCACAAACAGCGACCCTGGACGGCCTGGGAGAGCGAGCTGCGGCGGCGCGACCCAGCTGCATTGGCGGCGGCGCGCGCAGCCTGCGCCGAGCAGATCAATCTGGAGCGCTTTCGACAGTGGCTCTTTAATCGGCAGTGGTCAGCGCTGAAGCAATATGCGCAGGGCAAGGGCATCCGGCTCATCGGCGACCTGCCGATCTTCGTCGCCCACGACAGCGCCGATGTCTGGGCGCATCAGAGCGAGTACTTTCTGGATGAAAATGGCAGTCCGTCAGTGATCGCCGGCGTGCCACCCGACTATTTCAGCCCGACCGGGCAGCGCTGGGGCAATCCGCTTTATCGCTGGGATGTGATGAAAGCGGCAGGATACACGTGGTGGATTGAGCGGATCAAGGCGCTGCTGTGTCTAGTCGATTTCATACGCATTGATCATTTTCGCGGCTTCGAAGCTTACTGGGAGATCCCGGCGAGCGAGCCGACCGCGGTCAAGGGGCGATGGGTCGAGGGACCAGGCGCGCCATTGTTTGAGGCGATAGCGGCGGCGCTGGGCGAGCTGCCTATTATTGCAGAAGACCTGGGCGTGATCACGCCCGGCGTCGAAAAGCTGCGCGACGACTTCGGCCTGCCCGGCATGAAAGTGCTGCACTTCGCCTGGAATGGACCGGCCAACCCTTTTCTGCCCCACAATCACCGGGTCAACTCCCTCGTCTATACTGGCACCCATGACAATAATACGACCCGCGGCTGGTGGGAAAATGAAGTTGATGAACAAACGCGCGCCTTCGTCAAAGACTATCTCGGGCAAGATGTGCAGGACATCGTATGGACAATGGCGCGGGTCGGGATGCGCTCGCCGGCCAAGGTCTTCATCATGCCGATGCAAGATGTGCTAGGCTTAGGCGAGGAAGCGCGCATGAATCGACCAGGCGTGGCCGCCGGCAACTGGACCTGGCGCATCACTGACGCGGCGCTGACTCATCCGGGCAAAGAGGCGCTGCTGCATTTGACGCGACTTCATCAGCGCCACCCGGATCAGCAGCAGTAGCGGTAGTATACCGTTTACGGAAATAACTACTCGCGTCGTCTTGTTTCCGAGAATAGTTTATGGACCCGCAAAGCGTCTTTCACGAAGAATGGCTGCGCAGCTTGCGCGAGCAATATAAACACGTTGCGCGCAATGACGATCGCGTGACTTTAAAGTCCCTTTCGGACGTCATGAGCAAGGTCGGCTTCCGCGAAAGCGAATTGGCGCAGTTGCGGATTGAAGCGACGATGCATGTTGACGAGGTCGGCAATGACTTCAGCGCCGACTTGCAGATTCTTGGCGAACACAGAGCAGCGCAGGCGCATCCGGCTGAATGCGTATGTCCCGATTGCGTTACTGTCGATGAGAGCCCATTCGACGCCGAGGGTCAGCCGATCACGCCCGATCCGGAAGCGGAGGCTGGCGAGACCGGAATCGTATTCCCCGTCGCTGAATTCGAAGAATCTGACGCCATAGCGCATTCGGAATCGGTCACATTTGAGGACAGCGTCGCCGCTGACGTGTTGCAGTCGGCAGAAGCGGAAACGGAGCCGGCCGAAGATGAAGATGAAGGCGAGAACGATCCAGACGCGCCCGCGCAAATGAGCCTGTTCTGACGATGCCGATCACGGATGACGACCGGAAATGGATGCGACACGCCCTGCGGCAAGCCGAGCGCGCCCTGGAATCGAAGGATGTGCCAATTGGCGCGATCGCCGTGCATCGGAGCGAGGCGATCGGGCGCGGCCGCAACCGCCGTGAAGCGGACAAGGACCCGACAGCGCACGCCGAGATGATCGCCCTGCGCGAGGCGGCCGCCGCGCTCGGTACATGGCGCCTTGATGATGTGACGCTCTATTGCACGCTGGAGCCTTGCGCCATGTGCGCCGGCGCGATGGTGCTGGCGCGCTTGCCCCGACTGGTCTACGCGGCATCCGACCCCAAAGCGGGCGCGGCCGGCAGCGTCTTTGATCTGACGCGGCACCACCGGCTCAATCATCGCTTGCATGTCGAAGGCGGTCTGTTCGCCGACGAAGCGGCTGAACTGATTCGCGGGTTCTTCCAAAGTCTCCGTGGCGGATCAGGGTCCTAAGTGTTGAGCAACTGGCTGTTCAAATTCGCCCGCCGGCCTGTATACTGAATGTCCGCTCGGGAGAGGTGCCAGAGTGGACGATCGGGACTGTCTCGAAAACAGTTGTACCCTCCGGGGTACCGTGGGTTCGAATCCCA
>WTGC01000113.1 GCA_011523705.1 Chloroflexota bacterium
AATCCGGACACATCATGTGCTAATTATGCGGACAACTTGATTTGCTCGCGACACCCTGCCGTCCCTGTCTGTGTCCGGGATTCGAATGATCTGGATCGCCCGTCACTCGGCCTGCTGCCGAGAGACGGGCGCAGCCCGCAGCCAAGCAAAATTCAGCCAAAGCTGAATTCCAACGGCCTTCCGGCGCTTGTTTGCATGCCAGCATGCAAACAAGCTTCCGGTTGAGCCAGCCATCAAAGGTTCGACGCCCTGGCGGGCGTGCCGGCCCAACCCTGGAGAACCCGTGGACACTTTGCAGGCAGGACTGCCTGCAAAACCGGGGGAACCACCCCCGAGCCAATCTGGACGATTGGCTCAACGGATGAGGTTCCCCCTTGCCCCCGGTTCTCCACCGTCTGCCGGCTCCAGGGCCGTACAGCGCCATATGGCCTTCAACCATGGTAAGGGTTGGCTCAGAGTGCAAAAACCCCGGAAATCGCGTTTTATCGACCTTTCAGGGTGGAGATCGTGACGCTCTTCGCGTCACGCTCGGTGGATTTGCGCTGCACGCCGCTTCACACACCCGTCCAGTTGGTCGGATTCAGGCGTGCAACAAGAGTGCAGCACTCGCCCGGCTGGTCCGCGGTGGGCCATTTTCGGGGGTTTTTGGCCTGTTTTCACCTGAAAAACCGCTGTCAGATTGCGGTTGAGGTCAGTTCGCGGGGGTGAACCCGCTAGATTTCAACCTGGTGGGGGTTAAATGCTTCGTATTCGGATATCAATTTTATCCAGTAGCGGATACAAGCAACCGGCTAACAACCTTTCGCCCGATCCCTCCCTATCGATGGAGTACCGTTCCAAGGCGTGCATGATTGAATCTGCCACCTGTTCCCCGGTCATTTCCTGGTCCCATAGGGCGCGAATCTTCAAACCAATTTCCTGTTCTTTCGTCATGTTCATTTCCTCGGTGTATTGCAGTTCCTGCAGCGGGGGGTTTCTCCCTCGCTGGCCAGCGGCCAGGTACGGGTTGCCCCGCAGCGGTGACCTTCTTTGGATTTCATGGCTTGGTTCCTCGTTGTTTTTGTCAAAAATTTTCGACCCGGTAAACCGGGTGTCCGGGGCAGCGGAGGCCCTCAGGCTTACCATTGATATTTCCTTATTCTTGAGGGGGGTATCGGAATAACGGAACCCCCGTTTATCCATTAATCTACCTTATCCCACCGGGCCGGGCAGCGGGCCAATAATGGCCCGTATATCTGATATGGTTCATTTCCCACTTTTCAGAATGTTGTTAACCTGCCGTTTGGAGATTCCCCACAAGTCCGCTAGTTCGGCTGCCTTCAATCCTGATTGACGGTCCTTGATGATCTGTTGATTGCGGTGGACAACCCGTTCCCGTCTACGCTGCCCGCTAATCCGGCCCCTGGCGGCTTGCGCCTCGGACAACCCTTTTTCCGTGAATCGCGGCCAGGTCCATTTCGCGATTGATTTGGCGGTTGCCAGCATTTCGCTGGCCGGCAGCGGCGCGGTGAAAACGTCCTGGTAGGACCGGGCAACCTCGAACAGGTGCGCCCGGAATTCGGTTTGTGTGTTTCCTTCGCGTTTCCATGGCAGGACCTCCCGGTACGCGATCCGGCGTACATGGTCGAATGTGTCCATGTTGCGGCCGATGCCTGTTAACTGGTCCGGTCCAGGGCGGCGGGCGTATTTCTGAAAGTCCGGTATCCACTCGGCCAGGTGCCCAAGCTCCCATCCTGCAGCCGGACCCCACAGGGTGCGCCAATGCGCGTTAGCGGGGTTTTTCGTGATCAGTCCACCAAATGCGCGATCTGCCCGTAAACAGGCAGTCAGGGCGCGTTCCACTGCCTCGGCAAATTCAATCGGCTTGCGCCGGGCGTTGTCAGTCAGACAGACCGGTACGGCCAGGGCATAGCAGATATGGGCATGGCCGTTGTCGGGATTCGCGCTGGTCCAGTACGGTTCCGGCAAATCCGCATGGTGCCAGGCATTTCCACCATTGGCGCGGTCGATATCGAAAATCAGATACAGGCGCATGGCGGCGGGTTGTGCCTGGATGTATCGCTTGCGGATGGCCTGGCCTTTCGGCTGCCTGGTCAGCCCGGCGGCCAGCGTATCGGTGCACAAAGGCCAGGCGGGTAGGTGATCCCGGAATAGGTCTACCTGTTGTGCAGGCCCTCGGTATCGGTTAGAATCCTTCATGTGGCTGTTCCTCTTTGTGGTTCGGTCATTTTGATTAACCTTGGCGGTGATCAAAGAAAGTTCGAGAAACCCCGGCAGCAACCGGGGTTTTTCACGTTCTGGGCCATCGTACCACAAAAACAGGCCCTGGCAGGCCGGCATGAGGTCCCTACCCCGGAAGTCAAAAATTTGACTTCCAACAGGGTGCAGCAAGAGTGCAGCACTCGCCCGGCTGGTCCGCGGTGGGTCATTTTCGGGGGTTTTCGCCCCCGATCCCGGCGATAAACCGCTGTCAGATCGCGGTTGAGGTCAGTTAGCGGGGGTGAACCCGCCAGATTTCAAGCTGGCGGCTACGGGAAGATGGTTATGCGTTCGCTTTGCGAGATCAGGGGGGTGCGGACAGGATCAGGCTGGTGGCGTAGGCAATGATCCCTCCGATCACGCCGACCGCGACAAAGAGGCCCCATCCTACCCAGATTTTCAGCCGCAATTCCATCTTTTCCATGTCGGCTTTGGTAGACACACCACCGGTCAGGGCCGTATCCAGTGCGTCCGCAATCGCTTCCGCCTGCTTTTTCTCAAAGCCACCCGAAGCGATCAGACGTTCAATGGTTCGATGCGTATCAAAAAGAGGGGTTTGGGTCGTCATGCTGTGATCATACACCCTCCGGATCGCTACAAGCGAATTTTCCGCATCAAAAGGGACTGAGGATCCGGACCCTCCTCTTCGGAGGGCCGAGATTACCGGGAATCTCTGCTTCCGCAGAGAAAAGCGGCACACGCGCTGGCGCTGGACCGGTTCTTCAGGATGCCACAGGAATCGATCTTGGGAACGTCCTGTTGTGGTTGACCAACATTCCATTCTGATGGTCCTCCCGAGGAGGGGACTGTGCTGTCAGTGAAGGGCTGTTTGTGCTTTTTATCAAAATCCAGTAGTAACCGCCCGTCAGGGCGGAATCTCAAGGGTAGGCAGTACCTGGGGCCGGCAGACTGTGGGTAACCGGTGGGCAAGTGTGGACACAACCCATTGGGCCAATCGTTCAGATTGGCCCGGGGTTTGTCCACACGGGCCGCGAAGCGGCTGTCCACGGGTTATCCATAGGCTGTCCGTTGTGGGGTACTACGGGTTTCCATGGGCGCGAAGCGCGTTAAAGCACCAGGGACGTTTTACCGCCCCGCGGGAGCGGGGTGGGATATGGTTGCGCGCAGGAAGCGCGCTCCTTTTTGAGTGCTTCAGCACGGGCAATTTCCCCAAAAAAGGACATCGAATTTCAAAGTTATCCACAGGCTGTTTCCTTATGTTTTATTGTTTAATTGTTTAAGGGGTCGATTCGGAACAGTGAATCAATGACTTACAGAGGGCTTTCCCTACCAAATCCTCGTGCTTTCCCTACCAAATCCTCGTGCTTTCCCTACCAAATCCCCGCATTACCCTACTAATTGACTACCGGATAGGGAATATAATATACTATATCAAACAATGAAAAGTAGGAATTAACGAGGATTTACTCCCTAAATGAAAGAAACCAATCACGACATCGTGAAAAGCAATGCGTTGATCGAGGCGTTTTACAACCCTGGGAGCGTGTATCAGATGCGTCTATTGATCGCTGCGCTGATGCAGATTAAGTCTGGTGAACCGCTGGATCATAATCGCCGCTTTGAGATCACAGCGAATGCCCTGGCGGACCTGACTGGGACGAAAGCACGAAACAATTATCAAGAACTCAAAAAAGCAGCGCAAACATTATCGCAGATGGTAGTAGTGGTGAAGGAGAATCCCAACGCTGAGATCGGGGCACCCGATGAAACGCATATCAACGTCACCAGTGCCTGCCGCTACTACGAAAAAGAGGGCAAGGTGGGGTTGGAATTCGGCCCAAGAATCATCCCGTACATTTCTCAACTCAAGTCTCACTTCACGAAATACCAAGCCAAATATGTCCTGCCGATGCGCAGCTCCTACGGCATCCGGTTGTATGAGCTTTGCCTGCAATGGCTGGGCGATGAACGGGAGTTTGAAGTCGATGAATTTCGGCGGATGTTCGGGGTTGAAAAACTATATGACAGAATTGACAACCTCAAAGCAAAAGTCATTATGCCTGCTCTGCGTGACATCAACACGCACTCGGATATCCGGGTGCGGTTCGGGCAGCGGAAGGCCGGGGTCCGGGTTTCCCATTTCCAGTTTGCCATTACCCGGCCGGTGAAGGCGGCGCCGCTGGATCACCAGGCCTGGTTCAACCGGTACGGGTTTGAAAAACCGTATACGCCGCATGGCAGCGGCGAAACCTGGTTTGATGCGAAACGCCGGACGCATCACGAGTACCGGAAATACTGCCGGGACCCGGAAACCTGGCATGAGGAATGGAAAAAGGAGGCCTCCGATGGCTGAACTGTCCATCAGCCAGGCCGCTCGCGAGTGGGGAATATCGCGCCGCACCCTGCAACGGCGCGCAAGTGACGGAACTGTGACAGTCACAGTTGTCACAGGGAACCGAAAAACCGTTGATACAGCTGAGATGATCCGGGTTTTCGGGGAACCCGTGTCACAGCGTGACACTGTGACAATGCCCGATAAAACGCACCCGGATGTGCGACAGGTTCAACACCGTCTGGAGCTGGCAGAACAGGAGATACGCCACCTGAGGGAAATCCTGGTGATGAAGGACGAGCAGATCAGGCAGCTGCAGACCCCCAAGCTCCTGACCTGGGTTCGGGAACTCCGGAAAAAGTAATCGTTTGTGTGAATCGTTTGTGGTTGGCCCCTGTGATATGATTCCAGCATGAGTGTTCCCCTATTCGATACCCGCGACGCAGCCGAGGACCTCGAGGCCGCCGGCTTTGAGTCGAAACAGGCCAAGGCCATTGTTCTGGTCGTCGATAAATCGTTGACCGGTGGCGTGGCCACCAAAGCGGACTTGGCCGAAGTGAAGGCCGAACTGAAAGCCGATATCGCCGAGGTCAGAACCGAGCTGACCGAAGTGAAGGCTGAGCTGAAGGCAGACATCGCCGAAGTGAAAGCCGATACCGCCCTGGTTCGGACCGAGCTGGCCGAAGTGAAAGCGAACCTGGAGAAAGCCATCCAGGGACAAATCATCAAACTGGGCGGCTTGATGATTGCTCTCGCGGCCGCCTTTAAATTCTTTCCGGGCGGCGGTTCGCCCTGAAACCCGACCGCGAGCTGACTTGATACACTTCAGCCGTTGCCCATTTGAGGCCTTGTTGTATTTTTTTCCTTTCGAGGACTTAGAAAGCCCAACTCGCTGGAGTTGGGCTTTCGCTATTTAAGCTGGGGGACCCCCTCAGGACCCCCGCTTTAAA
>WTGC01000023.1 GCA_011523705.1 Chloroflexota bacterium
TTCGCCCACCAGCTGAGCAGCTTGCGCAGGGGTCCCCAGCCCTCGTCGACGCTGCCGCCGGCGGCGTAACGCGAGCCGATGACCATGTCGAAGCGGCGCGCTTCTTCCAGCAGCGGCGGGATGTATTTAGGTTGGTGGCTTAGGTCGGCATCCATCTGGATGACAAGATCGGCGCCGAGCGCCAGCGCCCGTTTGAAGCCCTCGATATAAGCGGGACCCAAGCCCTGTTTTTCCGAGCGATGCAAAACGTGGAGGCGGCCCTTGTACGCCGCCTTTTCGCCGAGTTCTTCAGCGATTTTTCCTGTGCCGTCGGGCGAGCTGTCGTCGACGACGAGCAGGTGAAAATTAGGGATGTCAAGAGCGAATAGCGCCGGCACGATACGCGTGATATTTTCGCGCTCGTTGAAGGTCGGCAGGACGACAATGACCCTTGGCGGCGTCGCGGACATGGATAACCTCGAAACGCGTCAATCGGCCAGGCGCGCCTGGACGGCCTCGGCCACATGCCCGGGCGTCAGGCCGTATTCCTCGTAGATGCGGGTGTATGGGGCGCTGGCGCCGAAGCGATCGACGCCTATGGCGATGCCGCTGTCGCCGATATAGCGGGTCCAGCCGAGGGTGGCGCCCGCTTCTATGCTGACGCGGCATGCCACGGCGGCGGGCAGGACACTCTCTTTATAGGAATCATCTTGCGCCTCGAAGAGCTTCCAACAGGGCATGGAGACGACGCGCGCGCGGATATCGGCTTCTTCCAACAAGCCGGCGGCATCCAGCGCAATCGAAACTTCGCTGCCGGTCGCCAGGAGGATGGCGTCAATTTCGCCGGATTTATGTTCGGAGAGGACGTAAGCGCCGCGGGAAACGCCCTCGTGGATGCCTTCATCGTTGCCGGCGAGGACGGGCAGGTCCTGGCGGCTGAGCACAATGGCGGCCGGGTGATCCAGCTGGACGATGGCAGCCCAGGCGCCGGCGGTTTCGGTGGCGTCGGCGGGCCGGAAGAGGTGGAGATTGGGCATGGCGCGCAGGGACATCAGATGCTCGACCGGTTGATGGGTGGGTCCGTCTTCGCCCAATCCAATGCTGTCGTGGGTGAAAACGTAAACGGTCGGGATGTCCATCAGGGCGCCGAGGCGGATCGCCGGGCGCATATAATCGCTGAAGGTGAAGAAGGTGGCGCTGTATGGCTTGACGATGCCGCCGTGCAGCGCCAGCCCGTTGACGATGGCGCCCATGCCATGTTCGCGCACGCCGAAGCGCAGATTGCGCGCCGCGGCCTGATTTGGACCGGTGTTGTCCGCGCCTTTAATCAGCGTGCGGGTGCTGCCGGCCAAGTCGGCATCGCCGCCGATCATAGTTGGCGCAAACTGGGCGAGGGCATTCAGCGCCTCGCCGCCAGCGCTGCGTGTGGCAATCGAGGCGCCGACTGGGAAACTTGGCAGGGCGCCGCGCCAGCCGGGGGCGAATTCGCCGGCCATCGCGCGATCCCAATCTTTCGCGAGCGCCGGGTGGGCGGCGCGCCAGGCGGCGAAGCGCTCGGACCATTCGGATTCAGCGGCCGCGCCCGCGTCGATGACGCCGCGGAAATGCTCGAGGGCGTCCGCGGGAACGTGGAAGCGCTCGTCCGCGCTCCAGCCGAGGGTTTGCTTGGCCAGCGCGACTTCATCATCGCCCAGGGGGCTGCCGTGCGCGCTGCTGGTGCCTTGTTTATTGGGGCTGCCGTAGCCGATGATGGTGCGGATGGCGATCAGGCTTGGTTGATTGGAGACCGACTTCGCCTCTTCGAGCGCGTTATTGATCGCGTCGAGATCGTTGCCGTCGCTGACACGGCTGACCGCCCAGCCTATCGCCCGAAAGCGAGCGGCGACGTCTTCCGAGAAGGTCATGTCGGCGGCGCCGTCGAGCGTGATTTCGTTGTCGTCATAGAGAAAGATCAATTTGCCCAAGCCCCAATGCCCGGCGAGAGCGGCCGCTTCCAGGCAGACGCCTTCCATCAGATCGCCATCGCTGACGAGAACGTAGGTATGGTGATCGACGATTTCATGCCCCGGACGATTGAAATAATTGGCGAGAAAAGCCTCAGCCAGAGCCATGCCGACGGCGGTGGCCGCGCCTTGCCCGAGCGGTCCGGTGGTCGTTTCGACGCCGGCGGTATCGCCAAACTCGGGATGGCCCGGTGTGTTGCTGCCCCATTGGCGGAAGCGCTTGAGGTCGTCCAGCGTGACATCGTAGCCGGTCAGGTAGAGGAGCGAATAGAGGAGCATGGAGCCATGCCCGGCGCTGAGCACGAAGCGATCTCGATTATGCCAGCCGGGGTTGCGCGGGTTGTGGCGCATGTGGTTGAGCCACAGGCTGTAGGCGAATGGCGCCGCCCCCATCGGCAGACCGGGGTGCCCGCTGTTTGCTTTCTGCACCGCATCCATCGATAGCGTGCGAATGGTGTTAATCGCGAGTTGGGTCAGATCGGACACCGGATCACTCCTGTAATTGCGGCTACGTTATAAAGCCGGCATTATAGCAGCGGCTGCCCAACTGCGGAAAGGTCAGAGGCGGGCTGGCCGATTTTCACCCCTTCCCCGTAGGTCTATGTCTACGTGACCCTGCCTCTTCCCCAGCAAGCTAGGGAAGGGATTTTTACCAGTTGAGGTTGTCGCATGACAAACTTGGGTCTGCTAAGTGGGGGCTGGAGGGAATATGCGGAGAAAACCGAATATTGCGGGAATGCGCGCGAAGATTGTCGGCTAGCCCCTGGCGAGGCAAAGGCCTGGCGGCGGCGCATACTGCAAAAGAGCGGATACGACGTATCCGCTCCCAGCTGTCAATGATCTTGACGACGGTGTCCTGGATGCTATTCGGGCCGCGGCTCCACGCGAAAACGCACCGCTGTTCGTTCCTGCCCGTCGATATCAACTTCGGTGAAATACGGCGTTGTTACGATATCCATTTCATCGCGTTCCAAGTAGCCGCGCGCGATGGCCAAAGCCTTCACCGCTTGATTGACTGCGCCAGCGCCGATCGCCTGAACTTCGGCGCTGTGATGCTGGCGCATCACGCCGGCAATGGCGCCAGCAACCGCGGTAGACCGCGAACGGGCTGATACCTTGATAATATCCGGACCGTCTTCCGCGATTGCGTCCTCGTCATCCAGGTACGAATCTGACAGGGACACATGGCTATCGTATTCGGACATTAATCCCCCTCTAGAGAAAACGCTTGCTGACTAATACAGAGCAGATTAACAAGATTTTACATCCGATGCAACGATAAGTCTAGCAATTGCCCAAAATTGAGTAAAATCAAGGGTTTTAGCAGTAAATTGCCATTAGTCAATTACAAACACATTAGTTGGTAGTTGTTGTCGTGTTTGCTAAGGTTAGGGCTCGGCACTGATTTCAATTTTATCGTCAAAGTCAATCGTACGCCGGCGGCAACGCGCGGACAGTAAATTGCCAGCCTACAGATATCCCAAGAAATTGCAATGGACCGGAACTGGATACAGATGTCAGAGAGGGACTATGATGGTGTTCCGCGCTCTGATCGGCAGCGCAAGCGTCCGTCGAAAGAGAGTTAATCGGGATATTTGGGAAAAATCGGCGGAAATGCCGCTATGTAGGTCGTTTATCCCAAGATTTGCGACGGAGTCGTGTACGAGGCATGGTTCCATTTATCCCAGAGATCGTCGCGAAATATCCCAAGCTTAAATTTTCGAGATTGGTTCGCCATTTGGTTGAGGCGCGAGTCTCTTTGAATTATACTATTTGAACCTGCGGCAGCTTTGCCCGCGCATCTTGCTGAAAGCATGACACCGTGCGGGAGCGTTCGCAGGCCGCTGTAGGTCAGTCCGCGATTCTGAAGATTTAACGCAGCCGGCAAACACCCCGGCTGGCTGCTGGACAGAAGACGGACGCGCCCAATTCAATCACAAATGCGTCAGAAGCCAAGGCGAGGCTGTTGCCTTCCCTGTTGTGCCGACTCACAGAGAAGCCAACGCGACCTTGGAGAATCCTGGAGACGTCCACCATGGCGAAAGATGCGCGCGCAAGCTGGAATGCGGCGGCGGAATTGCTGAAACGGCGCTGGGATCGCGTCAGTTATGAGACCTGGCTGCGCCCGGCGACGCTCTTGCGCTTTGAGAACGGCGCCTTTGTCGTCGGCGTGCCCGACAGCCATGTATTTGATATGCTGGCGCATCGCCTGCACAGCGATGTCAAAGAAGCGCTATGCGAGGTGACGGGCAGCGCAGTCGACGTGGCTTTCCGTGTACAGCATCGTCAGCCTGAGGCGCAAGAGGGGGAAGCGGAGATGCCGCTATTCAAACTCATGGAGCGGCAATCCCGCGAGCCCGGTCCCGCGCTGCGGGAGGCGGCGCGCCAGACAAAGGCATTTGACCCGCCGGAGAGCGCGATCAACCCGCGCATGGTTTTTGATCGATTCATCGTAAACGACTCCAATCACTTGGCGACGGAAGCGGCGCGCGCGGTCGCCGAGCATCCGGCAACGGTCTACAATCCTTTCCTCGTCTATGGCGGGGTCGGCATCGGCAAGACCCATTTGCTGCACGCTATTGCCAATAGCTGTCAGGAGCGCGGTCTTCGCGTCTTATACGTTTCGTCGGAGGCTTTTACCAATGACCTGGTGCATGCGATTCGCAACCGCAGCTCACCGATGTTTCGCGAAAAGTACCGCTCGGTGGATGTGCTGCTGGTGGATGATATTCAGTTCATCCGGGGCAAGGACACGACGCAGGAAGAGTTCTTCCACACCTTTAATACGCTGGTGAATTTCAACAGGCAGATTGTGCTGGCTTCCGATCGTCATCCGCGCGAATTGTCGACGCTGGAAGATCGCTTGCGGTCGCGCTTTCAGGGCGGGCTGGTCGCCGATATCGGACCGCCGGAATTGGAAACGCGCATCGCGATCATGGAACTGTGGGCGCGGGAGCGGGACATTCAAGTGCCGAGCAAGGTCTTGCACGTGATCGCCGAGCGTTCGTCGACCTGCATTCGCGAGTTGAATGGCTTGTTCAATCAGATCGCGGCGCGGCTGCGCATCAATGGCAGCGGCGGACTGAGCGTGAAGCGGGCGGAAGCGACCTTGAACCGCTATGAGAAAAGAGCCGAGCAGATCACGGTGAGCCACATCATTGACGTGATCGCGGCCGCTTTCAACCTCGACAGCGAGACGCTGAAAGGCAAGAAGCGGGTGGCGCGGATCAATCACGCGCGGCAGGTGGCGATGTTTCTGGCGCGGGAGATGACGGAATCGTCGCTGCCGCAGATCGGCGATGTCTTCGGGCGCAGCCATACGACGGTCTTGCATGGCTGCAACAAGATTGAGGCGGAGATCAAGCTGGATGCGCTGCTGGCTTCGCGCGTGCAGCAGCTGCGGAAACAGATCACGCGGGTGTAGTCGCTTGCAGATACTTGGTGGTGCCGCCGCGCTTTTTCTACCCCATCCCCCGGCGCCTTCCCCAGCGAGCTAGGGAAGGGGAGCTAGACCTTGCGAGCGCTTGATTTATCAAACTTCTTGTCCTCAGAGAACCGCAAGGTATGGAGGGTGGTCGGCGAGATACCCTGTCAACTCAAGCGTCTAATCGCTACAATCGAGGGTGAGGCTTAGCGGCTTCGGCATGTTTCGATAGCTGACCTGGATTGGTTGTGCAGCTCACTGCCCCGTATGCAGCGCTTCTGCTTCTCGCGCTCTTGCCCATAATCTGGGCAGTTGGCTTTCCTCGGCATGCTTTCCGGCGCTGGCGCGATATTTGCAGTTTGTTGCTGCGCACCTTGATCATCGTCTTGCTCATCCTGGCGCTGGCCGGATTGCAGACGGTGCAGGCGGTTGATCGGCTGGCGGTGGTCTTTCTCGTTGACGCTTCGGACAGCATGGGCAGCGGAAGCGAAGACTTGCAGCTGGCTTATATTCGCGAGGCGATACAGTCGAAGCAGCCGGATGACGAGTGGGCGGCGCTGCTCTTCGGCGACAACGCCGTGCCCGAGACCGACTTCAGCCTGGCGCGCGAGATAGATGGCTTCACGTCGATTCCGCTGACTGGCGCGACCGATATCGCCAACGCGATTCAGACGGGATTGTCGATGTTCCCGCCCGATGCTTCGCGCCGGATGGTTTTGCTGAGCGATGGCCAGGCGACGCAGGGCGATGCCATCGCGCGGGCGCAGCGGGCCGCTGTTGCCGGCGTGGAGATCAGCTATGTGCCCTTCTTTCGCGAGGCGGAGCCCGATGTGCGCATCACGGCTTTGGATGCGCCGGGGCGCGTTTCAGAGAGTCAAAGTTTCGATATATCGGTGGGGATTCATGCGGAACAGGCGGGTCCCGCCGACCTGCTGGTATTTTCTGGCGGGGAACTGATCCATGAGGAATCGCTGAATCTGCAAGCGGGCGATACGCGGTTCAGCTTAACGCAGACGAGCGAAAACAGCGGCTTCCTCGATTTCTCGGCGCAGATCGTCGTGCCGGACGAGAATGACAACTTCACGCAAAACAATCAATTGGGCGCCTTCAGCCAGGTGGTGGGTCCGGCGCGCGTCCTCTTGATTCGCTCGGCGCCATCGGAAGTGGAACATCTGCTGCCGGCGCTGGAGCAAGCGGGCATCATCGTCGATACCGCCGAGCCGGGCGACCTGCCGGTGAATATGGCGAGCCTGGCGCATTACAAGTGCGTCATCCTGGCGAATGTTCCGGCGACCGAACTGAGCGGGGCGCAGATGAGCCTGCTCGACCAGTTCGTCAGTGATATCGGCGGTGGCTTGGTCGTGATCGGCGGGCCGCAGAGCTATGCGCCGGGCGGCTATTATCAGACGCCATTGGACCGCACCTTGCCGGTGGAAATGCAGATCAAGGATCAGAAGCGATTGCCCCAGTTGACCATCGCTTACCTGATCGACCGTTCGGGGAGCATGGGGCAGATTGGGCGCAGCGGTGTGCCCAACTTGGAATTAGCGAAGCGCGCCATTGTGCTTTCGCTGGGTCTGCTGCAGCCTTCTGACCGCGTCGCCATCGGCACCTTTGACACCGGCGGCGCCTGGGTCGCGCCCTTTCAGCAGGTGAATGACGCGCAGGCGCTGATGGCGATGACCAACACGATCCGCTCCGGCGGCGGCACCGATATTCTGGCGGGCTTGCGGCTGGTGCAGCGCGATATTGTCGAGGAGCCATCGCAGAT
Organism: Chloroflexota bacterium; assembly: GCA_011523705.1. GTDB lineage: Bacteria > Chloroflexota > Anaerolineae > Aggregatilineales > Phototrophicaceae > UBA6055. The sequence goes on from WTGC01000023.1 coordinate 7,178, forward strand.
CAAGCACTTGATTCTGCTGACCGATGGCGGAGCGAGCCCGACCGGGCTGGTCGAACTGACCGAGCTGCTGCACGAGCGATTCAACGTGACGCTTTCGGCGATCGCGATCGGGCGCAACCCGGGCGCGATGCTGCAGCCAATGGCGGAGGCTGGCGGCGGCAACTTTTATGCGGTGGAGAATGTTGAGCAGATTCCCCTGATTTTCGCCCAGGAGACGGTGCTGGCTTCGCGGTCGTACATCGTCGAAAAGAGCTTCCAGCCGCGCGTGACCGGCAGCAGCGCCATTATCGATGGCATCGGGGAGACGCCGGCGCTGCGCGGTTATGTGGCGACGACGCCGAAGGTGGCCGCCCAGCGGATCCTGAGCGGGCCCGAGCCATATTCCGACCCGATTCTGGCTTCGTGGCAATATGGGCTGGGGCGCGTGGTCGCCTGGACATCGGACGCGAGCGCGCGCTGGGCGAATGAGTGGGTACCCTGGGAGGACTTTTCGCGCTTCTGGGGGCAGGTGGTTGCTTGGAGCATCAACGCCGGGGCGAATCAGAACCTGGAAACGCGCATTCTGCTGGAGGACGAGCAGGCGCGAATCGTGGTAGAGGCGCGCGATGACGAGGGCCAGTTTCTCGATGGCTTGCAGCTGAGCGGCGCGCTGCTGAATCCAGCCGGCGGCAGCATCCGCATTCCGCTGCAGCAGACGGCGCCCGGGCGCTACGAGGCGAGCTTCTCGCCACAGAACGAAGGCGCTTATTTCCTCACGGTCAGTGGCGAAGCTCTGTCGGATGCCGGCGCGACCAGCTTGACCGATCTCAATGGCTGGGTGATGTCCTATTCGCCGGAGTATGTTTCCCGCCCCCATGATGAGCGCAGCCTGGCGGAGATTGCAGAAATCACAGGCGGGCGCAACCTGGCTGACGAGCCCGCGGCTGCCTTCGCGCATAATTTGGGCGAGCGTCAGGCGGCGACTGATATTTGGCAGCGGCTGGTGCTGCTGGCGCTGATCTTGCTGCCGCTCGATATAGCGGTGCGCCGGCTGATTATCACGCGGAGCGACTTGCAGCGGCTGCGGGCTTTTCTGACGGGGCGCGGGCTGGATCAATCGCGGTCACAGCAGATGCAGGCGCTCTTCAGCGCGCGCGGACGAGGTCGGGCGGCGACGCAATATGGCGACCGTCCCTATTTCCGTCCGCGGCCGCCTCGTCCTGATCGGCCGCCGCCAATGTCGCCGGGGGCGTCGGCGGTTCCCAAGACGACTAGTGGTCGGGACGCGTTGGAGCCGGAATTCAAGTTAGAAGAAACGGTTGCGGTGAATCTCGGCGATCAGTTGCTGCGGCGGCGCAAGCGGCGTGATGACGAGGCGGACGAGGAAGGCTAGTCGACTTCACTCGCCGGTCGCGCAGCCACTGCCTTCAAGCGCTTCGCTTTCATCCACGAAGACCGATTGCGCTTGGCTGTCCTCGATTGTGTTTTCATGCAAGAAGACGATGGAATCAAAGAGTACGCTGATGCCATGCTGGGCGCTTCCCTGTATGGTATTGCCAGCTAACGTGGCTTCCGAGTGGTAATCGACGATGATGCCGTTACCCTGGCGGATTTGGGGCGCGTCTTGTGAGCCGCGGGTGTCGGAGACGATATTGTCACAGATATGCGCCATCGACATGTCGAGCAGTTGGATGCCGGTTAAGGCATTGTCGACCACGATGTTGCCGAACACATCGGCGTGCGACATTTCGGTGATGGCGATGCCATGATGCCCGTTATCGGTGACCACGTTGTCGAATACTTCAATCATGCCGGTCATATTGGTGTAGATGCCGCTGCGGGTATGGCCGAAGACGAGATTGCCGATGACGCGGGATGTGGGCCACTGCGTCGTGTTCGTGACGTGAATGCCCATGCCGTAGGGCGGCTGGGCATGGAAGACGGTGTTGTCGAGGATATCGTCGGCGCCGAGCCGCACTTTGATGCCCACCAGGCGGCTGCCCGAGACGAAATTGTCGCGGATTGTGATGTCCTGGCTGTGTGTGACAAAGATGCCGTACTCGCCGCCGACGATTGTCAGCCCTTCAATGTTGACGGCGCTTGCGTCCCTGACGGTAATGACGGGTTCATCGGCTGCGGGCGATAACAGCACTTCGCCGCTGCCAGCTGGGCGCAAGCCAACCGGTCGATTGATGACTAGCGCCTCGGGGTAGGTTCCGGCGGCGATCTCGATGATAGCGTGATCGGGCGCTGCTGCCAGCGCTTCGGCTATCGACGCGTAGTCTCCCGGCACCTGGATGACGACGACCAGCGCCGCCGATGTCGCCGATAAGCCAAGCACTAAAGTTAGCGCAAGAGCGCGGATGGCAAGAATTGAATGCTGCGCTCGCCTTGACATTGCCGCCTATCCTTTGACTGCGCCGGCGGTCACACCACGTACGAAATAGCGCTGCAGGCTGAAGAAGACAATCAGTGGCACCACCATGGTAATGAATGCGCCGGATGCGAGGATGTCCCATTCGTTGGCGTATTTGCCGACGAGCTGGCGAATGCCGACGGTGAGCGGAAACTTCTGCTGGTCGACCAGGAAAATCAGCGCATTCATCAGGTCGTTCCAGATCCAGACGAATTGAAAGATGCCCAGCGAGGCGATGGCGGGCATGGACAGCGGGATGACAATGCGGAAGAACATGCCAAATTCGGAGGCGCCATCGACGCGCGCCGCTTCAAAGAGTTCGGCGGGCAGGTCGCGGAAGAAATTGTAGAGCAGGAAAATAGCGAAGGGCGTACCGTAAGAGGCGTGCGCGATCCAGATGCCGGGCCAAGTGCCGATCAAGCCGGCGGCGTTCAGCATCCGCAGCACGGGGATCCAGGTGGTTTGCATGGGGACGATGAGCATGGCGATGCACAAGAGATAGAAGACATTGCGAAAGGGCAGGTCCAGCCAGCAGAAGGCGTAGGCGGCCGTCGCCGCGATGATTATCGTCAAGATGGTGCTTGGTACAGTGATGATGAAACTGTTCTTGAAGAAGTTCAAAAAGCCCGGCTCGGCCAATTGCTCCCGCGTGAAGACTTCGACGTAGTTTTCCAGCGTCAGCAGCGGATTGACGATGCCCAGCGCCATCTCAATAGTCCCGGCGAAGTCGGCGGCGGCTTTGAACTCGAAGAATCCGTCGGCGCTAACTTGCAGCGTACCGGCAAGCGGCAGGCGCGCTTCGTTGTCAACATCTGCTGTCAATAGTGGTCCACCGGCGCGCTCCATAGCGTATTGGATGGTGAAGGGCGGGTTGGTGAGGACGGACGGATCGACCGTCGCCTCGAAAGTACCAACAAAGCTTGCGCGCGGCTCGAAGTCGTAACTGCCGTCATCGTATACGATGATCTTGCCGGCGCGGGGCACGCGTTCCGATTCGCCGATTGCCTCGATTTCCAGCTCACCTTGAATCGATTCGAAGCCTTGCAGCTGGAATTCGGCGCTGAAGGGCGTTTCCGCGCTTTCAATTTCGGTCACGAAGGCGCCTGCATAGCCTTCCGCTGGCGCGAAATCGTAAGCGCCGTCCTCATGCACAGTAACCGTGCCGACGTCAGCGAGCTCGATGGGCTGGTCGAATGCGTCGACGGTGATGTTGCCGATGATCTGTTGGATGCGCACGCGGCCAACGGTAGCGGCCGGAATGCCCTCAACGGCGTCGGTCAGTAAATCGCCGCTTAAGGAATCGCCGGCGACGACCGTGTTTTCGCCGCTCTCGCCAGACTCGATAACTTCAAGTTCCCAGATCTGGTCGGTGACGGTGCGATGTCCGCCGGCGACAGTCCACCAGCCGGAAGCCGAGATATCGCCGCGTGTGCGGAAGGAGGTGACTGCCAAGCCCACCGACGGCGCCAGCCAAATGATGCCGATAATCAGCAAAATGGCATGAACCGGAACGCGTCTCGTCACGGTGATGAGCGCTTCGGTCAGGCTTGGGCGCCGGTTGAGCTTCAGGCTTTGCGCGTCCAAGGCGTCCTCATAGCTCGCTGCGGACGCGCCGCACTTGATAGATGATGAATGGCATGACCAGAATCAATAGAATGACGGCGACGGCGCTGCCATAGCCGGAGCGGTTGTTGTTGAAGGTCTCCCAGAATACGGTGTAACCGATGATGCGGGTGGCGCCGCGGGGCGCGCCTTTGGTCATCACAAGCACCAGGTCAATCATCTTCAGCGCGTTGATGATCATGGTGACGGCGATGAAGGTCACCGGTCCGCTGAGCATGGGCAGGGAGACGCGCCAGAACAGCTGCCAGGCATTGGCGCCATCGATGCGGCCCGCTTCGTGGATTTCAGCGGGAACGGCTTTGTAGGCGGCGGATAGCACAACGACGGATAGGCCGGTCGAGATCCAGACGCCGGCGAAGATCACCGCGAGGTTGGCCAAGTCCACGCTGCCCAGGAAAGCGATCGGCTCGAAATCGGGGAAGATGGCGCGCAGCAGCGCATTGAGCGAGCCGAGGTTGGGATTCTGATTGTAAAGCAGGCGAAAGATGACCGCTGCTGCGGTGGCGGAGATCGCCATCGGCATGAACATAATGGATTTGATGATCGCTTCGTATTTGACTTTGTCCGCCAGGACGGCGACCAGCAGCCCAATGAGCACGATTGCTGTCGGAAATATGATGAGCCAGGCGAAGCTGTTGACCAGGGCGCCGCTGAATGCGCCGTCCTCGAAGCTCAAGAAAAAACGGTCTTCCGTGAGCAGGATGCGATAATTGTCTAGGCCGACGTATTCTTTGGCTGGCGTGGTGATGGTGCCCCGGGTGAAGCTGAGGATGATGGTGACGATTGTGGGATAGACGAAGAAGAGCGACAGCGCGATGAGAGCCGGCGCGGCGAAGAGCCAGGGAATCAGTTTGCTGAATTTGTGCGATTGCATTAGAAAATTGTCAATTCAATGGCCGCTTAAGAGCAGTTCCACGTTTGCAAAAGGAAGAATCGGTGGGAAATCTAAAGCACGCGTGGGCGAGCCACCGGCTCGCTCGTACAACATTCCGATTGCTGGGAAAAATTCTTTCGGCGGCAGTTACTATCATCACATGCTTGGACTTACTTCATGCCGATTAGGTGGAGAATGAAGTGGCAAAAGAGGGCAACCCTGGCGGATTGCCCTCGCTACTGAAGCTTGGCTTGACCTACATATCGTAGGCGGTATCGGCGACATCCTCGATGAATTGGGCGACCTCAGCCACCGCATCGGGATTGGCGACGAGGTCTTGCAAGCCGGTGAACATGGCGTCGCCGCCGATGGCGCCCGGCGCCAGGTCGGAGCCGTCAAAGGCGACGTGGTTGGCGTTGGCGACCATGGCCGCGGCCGCGCCGTCACAGGGCTCGGCGTAGACATCGGCGGACACGTTGTAATTTGCCGACAGCATCGGTCCCGTTTCCTGGGTGGCGATCAAGATTTGCGCTTCCGCGCCGACTATCCAATTCATCCATGTGCGCACTTCGGGCCGGTCGTTGAACATGATGAAGAAATTGCCACCGAGAACGACCGAGTTGGCGTACATTTCGTTGATGGTCGGGAATTGGAAGAAGCCGAAATCATCGGGGCAGGTCTGGCCTGGGAAGTTGGATTCGGCGAAGCTGCGCACGTAACTGCCCATTGGGTTTATCCCGGCTTCGCCGGCCATGAACTTGTCGATGGCAGGAATGAAGCCGGTGGCCAGCTCGCCGTCTGAACCGCCTGCCAGACGTTCGTCGGTTGGCGATACCGCTTGGGCGAAGTGCTCAAGCGCGCTGATGACGGTGGGATCGGTCCACTCAACCTCATGCGTCACAAAGAGTTTGTGGTACATCTCCGGTCCGGCGATATTGAGATAGATATTCTCGAAGAAGTCGGTCAGCGTCCAGCCATCGAGGGCGCCCAGCGAGAGGGACGGTATGCCCTCTTCCGCCAGGATATCGAGATACTCGATGAACTCGTCCCAGGTGGAGGGCGCTTCTTCACCGATATCCTCGAATACATCGGTGCGGCGCCAGGCGGTGCTCTTTGAGTTGACGGCGCTGACGATGCCGTAGAGTTCGCCGTCAACCGAGCCGAGGTCGATGAGCGCCTGCCCATAGTTTTCGGCGACGTATTCCATCGTCATGACCGGGTCGTCGCCGCTGGTCAAGGGTATGATTAAGCCTTCGCGCGCCATTTGCGCCATAACGCCGGGACGCGGCATGGCGGATATATCGGGCGGGTTGCCGGCGCTAGCCATGATTTGCGGCAGCAGATGGCAGTCACGATCGGCAATGTGCTCGACCTCGATGCCGGTCTGCTCGGTGAAAACGGCGTTGGCGCCAGCGAAGCCAACGCCTTCAGCGCCCCCCCCAACAAGCAACGATGGTGACTGTAGGGGCATCCTGGGCGAGCAGGGTCGCCGGGATAAGTAATGCGGCGACAAGGACTAAGACTGTAAGAGAGACTAATTTGCGCATGACTTGGCTCCTTTCAAATGCCTATATGCGATAGGGCTCTATCGGGTGGAGACATAGTTTCAGCCTCCGAGTGACGAACAGCGATGGGAGATTCCATCTCTAATACACTAGTTTAACGAATCGTGCCTAATACTGCAATTCAGGCGGAATAACTTGCCCAATTAAGATGTATCAGTCTTCCAGCAAGAAGACGGTGAAGTCCAGGTTGCCGGGCGAATGGCCGAAGCCGGTGAGCAGGGCGGCGCATTCGGCGCGGTGCTGGGTGCCGTGATTGACGACATGGGCGAGGCAATGCCAGAGGACGCGGTGGCGCGTCACGTCCCCTTCATAGCTGATGGTCGCGCTCAAGTCCTCGTCGCTCAGTCGCTCAAAGTAGCGCCAAAATGCCTCTCGTTCGACATGCCAGCGGGCGCGGATGGAGGCGACATCGGGGAAGTCTTCCGGCTGGAGCCATTCTACATGCTCGCCGTCCTTCAGCAGGTTGCGCCAGACGTATTCGGCGTCCAGCAGATGGACGAGGGCGCCGCGCAGGCTGCCCCAGCCGAGGTCGTTCGGCGTTGTCAGCTGCTCGGCGGTCAGGGCTTCGGCCGTATCCAGGATGCGGTCATTCGCCCAATCGTTGTAGCGGAAGAGCAATTCAATGTCTTGGCGATTCATGGCATCGGTCGGGCTGGTCCGGAAATCTTGGCTGTTGAGGAATAGGGTGAGGTCCATATCGCCGGGGGAATGACCGAAGCCGGTGAGCAGGGCGGCCGCTTCGGCGCGGTGTTGCGTGCCATGATTGACGACATGAACGAGTACCTGGCACAGGACCCAGTCGTACTGGCGTCCGTCGCGCTGTCGGGTATGGATGCGATTGAGCTCGTCGTCGGTAAGGCGATCAAGGCATTGGCGCGTTATCTCGTTCTGCCGCTCCCATCGCGCTCGCAGCGCGGCGATATCACTGAAAGACTCTGGATCAAGAATGCCTTCATCTTCGCGGCCGAAGAGGAAGCTGAACCAGCCGTATTCGGCATCGAGGATATGCACAAGGGCGCCGCGCAGATCGCCCCAGCCGAATGCATTTGGTTTGGTCAACTGCTCGAAGGTCGCCCGCTGTGCCGCGTCGAGGATGCGCTTGTTCGCCCATTCATTGTATGCGTAGTAGAGCTTGATGTCTTCGACTTTCATGATTCCTCCGTTGCCGCGCGGCGCTCGTGGCGAAACATGTAGCTGAAATTCGCGTTATACTGGCAGGAGAATCAGCGTTTGCCTATGGTCTATGCCAGTCAATTACGATCAGGCGGTATCATTTTACGATGCGACGCGCGGCTACCGCGACGGGGTGGTCGAGCGCTATCGAGAGGCGCTGCTTGACGTCACGGGCATGGACGCTTCGGCGAGATTTCTCGAATTGGGCATCGGCAGTGGGCTAATCGCGCAAGCATTTTACCCGTTTGCGCGGAGCTATGTCGGCATCGATTTTTCGCTGGGCATGATGCGTCTGATTCGAGGCAAGTTGGCGGGGGACCGGCGTCCGCTGTTGGCGCAGGCCGATGCCCGATATCTGCCCTTTGTTGCTGGCAGCTTCGATATTGTGCATGCCGTGCGCGTTTTCCACCATTTGTTGAATTGGCGCGCTTGCATTGATGAGGCGCGGCGTCTGCTTGGAAACGGGGGCGCGCTGGTCATCGTGGAAATGATTCCGCCGGCCGGCGCGGGTCGGCCACCTTGGGCCCTCGTACAAGACAGGTGGGACGAGATCTTGCGCGGTCTGGGCGTTAGCAGCGACGAGGGCAGGGACCAGGGCATTTGGCTGACGGATGACGCGATGCGGCAATATATCGAAGCGACCGGCGGGCGGGCTGATGTCCTCGACCTGCTGCGCTATCTGGAGAAGCCGGTATCGCCTCGCATCATGGTGGAGCGGCGGGCGGCGGGCATGTTCAGCAGCGATTGGCGCTTGCCGGAAGCGATACATCAAGAGGCGTCGCGGGCGCTGCGTGACTGGTTGGAACGCGACTGCGAGGCGCCCGATGACATGGTCGAGCGGGAGATGCTTTTCCGCGCCCTGATCGCGCGCTGGTAGAGAGGCGCGCGCCGAACGTGGAACTCGCTTGGCAGGTGCATTTAAGTTGAAGTAGACACGAGAGTGATCTGTGAAAATTGACCGCACTTTTTTGGCGGGCGTGGGCGAGCCACCGGCTCGCCCGTACAACATTTCGGTTTTCTTGGAGGTTTCAATTGGCTGGCAGGCATCATCAATATTAGCGGGATTTACCATGACAAATCGCTGTTTGCGCCGAGGAGAGAGGTTATGGGCGATGTCGGATTGAGTTTGGCGGCGATTCTCCTCTCTGTTTTCGCGCTCGCCATCGTGACCGACAAGTTCTTCATCCCCAGCCTGGACGAGATTTCGCGGCGCTTGAAGCTCTCGGATGAGGTGGCGGGCGCTTCACTGATGGCGATTGGCTCGTCGGCGCCGGAGCTGGCGATTGCCTTGATGGCGCTCTTCACCGCTGGCGGGGCGCACAGCGATGTCGGCATCGGCACGATCGTCGGTTCCGCCGTCTTCAACATATTGGTGATCACCGGCGTGTCGGCTGTGTTCGCCGGCGGCTTGCATATTCATATATTCGCGGTGGGGCGAGACATCCTCTATTACCTGATTTCGATTCTGTACTTGGGGCTGGTCTTCTTTGATGGCCATGTCTCGCTGGTCGAAGCGATCCTCGGATTGGTCGGCTATGTGGTGTATATGGGCGTGCTGATCGTATTAAAAGATCCGGAGCCCTATGACGAGGAGGCGCCCGGAGAGTCTGCGACAAGCGAGCCAGAGAAAGCGAAAGTCGCCGGCTGGCATGATTTGGAGGCGCTGATTGAATGGTTGTTGCGGCGCATCACCGGCGCGCCGGAACGCAACTTCGTCTGGGCATTCATCGTCTCGATCGCTTTGATCGTCGCGCTGAGCTACGTCTTGGTGGAATCGACGATTGTATTTTCGGCCGGCATCGGCATCCCGCCGGTGATCGTGGCTTTGACCTTGCTGGCGGCGGGGACATCGGCGCCCGACTTGATGGCCTCATTGGATGTGGCGCGCGAAGGACGGGGCGGCATGGCGGTGGCAAACGCGGTCGGCTCCAACACCTTCGATCTGCTGGTCGGTCTAGCGCTGCCCTGGACGATCGCGCTTTCGCTGCTGGGCTTGAGCGGGATTGATGTCGGCACGGGCGACCTGTGGATTTCTATCGGCATTTTAGTGGCGACGACTTTGATTCTGGCGCTGTTTCTGACGACCAAGCGGGAGTTGAGCCGCGGCGAGGGCTGGGTGCTGCTCGCGCTATATGGCGTCTTTGTTGTCTATACGTTGCTGAGCGGGACGGCGGTCTAATCTGGCGACAGAGAAAGACATACAGGTTTGAACTGCAGCCTTTCGGAAGTCACGTCTTGGTTTACTCAAAACATCTTACCCGCCCCCACCAGGTCCTGTAGGGGCGACCAACCTGGTCGCCCGTTGATTGCTTTAGGAGTTGGGCGCGGGCGACTTGATAAGTCGCCCCTACAGACTTCGCTATGATTGAAAATGGAAATTCGCAAGTAGACTGAAAGAGACGACCGAGGGAGCGCATAGCAGGATTGAAATCCAATCAAGGCTTCGTGTATTTTTTGTCTTTGTGGTGTCAATAGTTAAGGCGGCGGCATGAGTGAGGGCGCCTGGAGACAGCGACACCAGCCCGCCATTGGCCTGGATTTGCTGCGGCTGCCACTGATCGGGCGGCTCATGCGCGGACGATATGGGAGGCTGCTGCTGCAAGCGCCTTTCACGCTGGTGGCGCTGGCTTTGGTCATAGACGGCTTCGTCGGTCCGCAATTGGCGGCGCGCAATCTGGCGACGGTCGCGCCCTGGGTGCATCTGCGCGGCTTTGTGGTTCTGGTCCTGCTGTTGGCTGGCAATCTGGTTTGCATGGGCTGCCCCTTTACGCTGCCGCGCACGCTGGCGAAGCGGCTTTCAATCAAGGGGCGGCGTTTTCCGCAGCGCCTGCGCAATAAGTGGTTGGCCATCTTCAGCTTGTTCGCGCTATTCTTCGCATATGAATATCTGGATTTATGGGCGAGCCCCTGGCTGACCGCCTGGTTGGTTCTCGCCTATTTTGTTGCTTCGTTCCTGCTGGAAGCGGTCTTCAGCGAGTCAGCCTTTTGCAAATATATTTGCCCGCTGGGTTCGTTCAACATGGTGTATTCGACGCTGTCGCCGACGCGCGTCACGGTCAGGTCGCCGGATGTTTGTGCCCGCTGCGTCGGGCATGAATGCGTGAATGGGAGTTATGCGCGGGAGGCTGTGATTCGCGTCGACGAGATTCCGATTGGCGCTGGCGCTGAGCGGCGGCAGATTGAAGTGGCGCATGGTCCGAGCGGGACCTTGGGCTGCGGCACCGAGTTATTCGCGCCGCAGATGCGGGGGAATTTGGATTGCACGATGTGCCTGGATTGCGTCCGCGCTTGCCCTCATGACAATGTCAGCTTGTTCACGCGCGGGTCCGGCGCCGAACTGGGACGGGCGGACAGTTGGCCGCGGCGCTGGGACATGTCGCTGCTGGTCATCGCCCTGGCGTTCATGGGGCTCTCGAATGCCTTTGGCATGGTACCGCCCTATTACGCGCTGCAGGAAGGGCTGGCGCTGCGCCTGGGCATCACGAGCGAGTTTGTGGCGCTGCTGCTGATCTTCGCCGCGGGGAATCTGCTGCTGCCCGTCCTTGTGGTAGTCGCGGCGGCTTGGCTGGGGCGGGGACTGGCGCGCTTCCGCAAACGAGACTCGCTGCGCGATACGGTTGCGGCGTTCGCTCCCGCCTTTGTGCCGGTCGGCTTCGGCATCTGGTTCGCCCATTACAGCTTTCACTTATTGGTGGGGCCCGGCTTGATCGTGCCGGTGATGCAAGAATTTCTCGGCGGCGTCGGCGACTGGGCGCGCTGGAGTTTCAGTCTCGACACGAATCTGATCGGATCAATTCAGCTGGTCGTGCTGATCGCGGGATATCTATGGAGCCTGCTGCTGGCGCAGAAGACGGCGCTGCGGCTGTATCGGCGGAGGGCGCTGCTGGGCCTGCTGCCCTGGGCATTGGTCTTCACGCTGATGATGCTGGCGGCTTGGCAGATTTTCACCATGCCGATGGAGATGCGGGGCACGCTGGAACTTTTTGGCTAGACCGGCGGACCGACGCGCGCGCCATTCTGCAGCACGGGCTCGGCGCGCCCCCAAAGTTTCGTGCCATCACGATTCATGATGGGTTCGGCTGAATATTGCGCCAGGTAGCAGCGGCGATACTGGTCGGTCAGATTGGGACCGCTGCGGTGGAAGGTGCGGCTACTGAAGACGACGATGCTGCCGGCGGGCACGATGGCGGGAATGCCCGGGTCATCGCCCTTGTAACCGACCTTGTCGTTGGTACGTTCTTCGATGCTGTGGTCGATGATGTCGTCGGTGGAGCCGCGTCCGTCGCGCGAGTAGGGCAGGATGAAGACGGCGCCGTTTTCGACCGACATGTCGTCCAGGGCGCACCAGCAGGAGAGATAGGCGCGGTGGTAATGCCCGACGTAGCCTGAATCCTGGTGCCAGGCGAATTTGGAATCGGAGTCAGCTGCCTTGACCACATATTGTTCGTGGAACAGATAGGCGGTGTCGCCTAGGGTGGCGCGGCAGATCTCCGCCATCAGATCACTGAAGAGAAACTTGGTCATGATGGGGCTGTCGGCGTCGCGGCCGTGAATAAAATAACGTTTCTTGTAGTGGGTGATGTCGTCGCTGACGATGCCCTTGGCTTCCATCTCGCGGTCGCGCGCTTCGACAAAGCGCATACACTCGGAACGCAGCGCGTCGACAATGTTCTCAGGAATCGCCGATTCGAGGATGAAATAACCTTCGCGCTGAAATTGTTCCACTTGTTCGCGTGAGACGAGCGGCATAAGCTTCGCTCCTTTATGGGAATCTTTGGGCAATTCTACACAGTTGCGAGGCCGAATGCCAGCGAGCTAAGGCAGGGGGCAATGGATTCATTTTGTTTCTCCACCGAGTACACCGAGTACACCGAGGGCGCGTCTATAGATTTTGATCTGTTGGGTTACACTTGAGCGGATTGGTCGGAAGCGCAGTGAATCGTATATGAATCAGCGACCGAATATCCTGCTATTCCTCACCGACGATCATGGCGCCTGGGCGAATGGCTGCTATGGCAATGGCGAAGTGCAGACGCCGACGCTGGATGCGCTGGCGGCGCGGGGGACGCGCTTCCGCCATGCCTTCACGCCCACGCCGGTTTGCTCGCCGGCGCGCGCCAACCTGCTCACCGGCAAGGCGGCGTCGCAGGTGGGCATCCACGACTGGCTGCAAGAATGGATTCCGGAAGTTGGCGAGCGCGATTGGCTGGGCGGGACGCGGACGCTATTCGATTATTTGTCGGCAGGCGGCTATCACTGCGGCTTGAGCGGCAAATGGCATCTCGGGCAATCGCACTTGCCGCCGCGCGGCGCCGATTATCACTTTGGGCTGCCTGGCTGGCAGGGCAGTCACAACGGGTCCTATACCTACGCGCGCAACGGTGAAATGGTTGAGCTGGTCGGCAACAAGTCGACCATCATCACCGACCATGCGATTGAGTTTCTCGATACGGCGCCCGGTGACAGACCCTTTTTCCTCAATATTGGTTATATCGCCACCCATTCGCCTTATCGTCAGCAGGAGCACGATCGGCGGCAGACAGCGAAATATGAGAACTGCGCCTTTGACGAGATTCCGCCGTGGAAAGCGCATCCCTGGCTGAAAAATGAGGGCGGCGGCAACGAACTCAGCGAGGCAGAACTGCGGGATCGTTACATCGGTTACTATGCGGCAGTGACCGAGATCGACGAGAATATCGCGCGGGTCATCGCCGCACTAAAAGCACGCGGGCAATGGGAGAATACCATCATCATCTACAGCTCCGATCATGGCTGCGCCATTGGGCATCGGGGCTTCTTCGGCAAGGGCAACAGCACACGCCCGCTGAATATGTATGAGGTATCGCTGCGCGTGCCGCTGATCATCGCGGGGCCGGGCGTCGAGGCGCAGGTCATTGATGAATATGTCGATCATTGCGATACCTTTCAAACGATTTGCGCGCTGGCCGGCCTTGACCTGCCCGCCGATGAGATCTTTGCCGGCGAATCATACGAGCCGCTGCTGCGCGGGGAGCGGATGGCTTGGGAAAATACGCGCTACGGCGAATATGGCGACTTGCGCATGATCCGCGATGAGCGTTGGAAACTGGTTTGGCGCTATCCGTCTGGTCCGCATGATTTATTTGATTTGAAGGCGGATCCGGCTGAATTGGAGAATGTCTTTGAGGCGCATCCGCAGGTGGCGGCCGCGTACAAGGCGCGGCTGGACGCCTGGTATGCCGAGCGCAATGTGGCGGCGCTGTCGGGCTTGCGCGTCAAGGAGCTGCCGCTGCACAACCACAAGGAAGCCTGGCGCGATGGCGAGCGTGAGGGGCGTGGCTTGCAGGTGTATTGAGTTGAGGAGTCCCTTCATTGTGCGCGCCAATTAGGAAGTCGTGTTGGGGGCGAGCCACCGGCTCGCCCGTACGAAAAGTGCATCTCGGCGGGCGACCTGATAGGTCGCCCCTACAGTATCCCAAGTTGGTGAAGACGGAAGAGATGCGCGTTCCAGTTGCTAGATCAGGGTCGCTCGAGGGAGACGTCCAGGGCGATGCCGTCGTCGTAGCCGAATTTTTCCAGGGTGACGACTACGGTGCCGCTCATGGGCGTCACAAAGGCGAGCGGCAGTTCGTCCGGGACGCCCATCGTGCTGTAGGACATCACTTCCATGCCGTCGATGGTCGCCGTCACGTAGAGGTCTTCCACATCGCCGTAGATCACTTCCAGATTGAGGATGAGCAGTTCGTCTTCAGCGGCGTCGAAGACGACCAGGTCGCGGATGGCTTTGTCGTTGAGCGCGATGGTGACGGCGCCATCATCCAGCGAATGAACCGGATTGCGCGAGACGGTGACCGTTCCCGCGCCGCTCGCGCCCTCGTCAAAGGTCGAGACAGCGAGGATGTAGCTTGCCGCGCGGTCGAAAATCAAGTTGCTCAATTCGGCGTCAAAGCCCGATCCGCTGTCATCGTCGAAGGCGAATTCCTCGCCGGCGGGGGATACCACCTGCAACAGCGTATCGAGGGCGCCGCCGTCAACTGAAATGGTGAGACTGTCGCCGGTTTCTACGGGCAGGCGGTAGTAATGCGCCGGCATTTCCTCGCTCAGAGCAAAGTTGACATCGGCGTCGAAGCGGATTGGTTGCGGTTCGACCGGCGTGATTGCGACGGTGAAGTCGCCAGATACAGCGCCTTGGGGCATCATCAGCGGCGCCGCGCTGATCGCCAGGCGGTAGCTGCCGCTGTATGGCAGGGACAGCGGACCGATGATGACGTCTTTCTGCCCGCGACTGTCGTCATTGAATGCGAGTTCAATATCATCGCGGTCGATGAGCGCGGCCGCCGGATCGAAGTCCGACGAGGCCAAGCGGATGAGCGTAAACTGCCCGGCGTTGCCCTCAAATGAAATCTCAGCCGCCCCGTCGACCAGGTTGCCCGTGATCGTCTCGGACTCGGCGACTATCGCAGCGGTGTCGGTGGGCGCTGGCTTGGCGATCGCGGTCAAGATGACGGCCGGCTGGTTGCCGCTCGCGCGCAATATGTTGACGCGGTAATCGCCCGGCTGGTCGCCTTCGCCTGTGAGCAATTCCAGCGTCACCAAGCCGTTCTCATCGGCGGTCTTTTCGGTCGTGTAAACGGATGCGCCGGCGAAAACGACATCAACGGTGACCGTTTCGTCCGCGCGCAGATGACGCACGGTGACGAGATGGCTGGCGCCGATGGGAGCCTCTTGCGGCTCAATCGAGGCGACGGCGTCGGGAACGGGGATTTCTTCTTCTTCCGATGGCGCTGCGCTCAGCGGATCCATTTCGTCTTCGGCGGCGGTGACCTCGAAAGTCGCGCTGGCCAGAAGACCGCCTCCGTCTTGGGCGCGAATTTCGATGGTATAGAGGCCCGGGTCGTCTTCATCGGTGCTGGAAACAGTCAAGCTGAAGGCGCCGGCGGCATCGGCTTGCCGCGCCGCGATATACTCCTCGGCGCCGCTGGGATCGAGGATGACAAGCGTGATGGTCTGCTCGGCGGCCAAGCCTGCAACCGCAATGCTGTGCCGTGTGCCGATGGCGCCCTGCGGCGGATCGACAACAGCGCTGACCATGGATTCGGCGCGCTCAACCTCGCCGATGCTTAGTGGCGCGCTGGCGAGCAGATCGCCTTCGACGAAAATCTGCAGGTCGTATACGCCGTCGGCCAATTCAGAAGGTATGTTGTATTCCAGGATGGACACGCCGTCGCTGGAGGCGCGCGCCATGACCGTATCGATGAGCACATTGTCTGCGCCGATGATTTGCGCGGTTACACTGTCGAAGGCGGCCAATCCGCCGACCGCGATCTCGACCGCGGCGCCCGCTTCGGCCGCTCCTGGCTTTATGGTCACGGTAACATCGCGCTCCGGACGGGGCAGGATGGTGAGAAAGCCGGCGGCGCTCAGGTCGCCCGCTTCGTCGTAGACCGCTATCGCATGCAAGCCCGGCGCGTCGCCGTCTTCGGCGAAGATTTCGATTTCGATGAGGCCGTCGCGATTGCTGGTATGTGAACGGCGATAGACTACCTGGAAGGTTTCGCGGGCGGTGAGTTCAACGGTGTATTGCGTGAGCGGCTTGAGCGCGGCGATGCGCAGCGTTTGCGTTTTGCCGAAGGGAACGGTTTGTGGCGACACGGTGACATCGCCCAGGATTTCGCCGCTCTCGGGGGTGGGCGCGGCCTCGGTCAGCGTGAAGTCGCCGCTGGCAATCTGCTCGCCGAGGAGGAGCACCCGCAGTTGGTAGGCGCCGGGCGCGTCGCCTTCAGTGCTGCTGATGGGATATGGTATGTGACCGGCTTGGTCGCTGGTTCCTTCGCTGCTGAAGACGACTTCGCCTTCAAACAGGATCTGGATCGAATAGCGCGTATCCGGCTGCAAGCCATCGATTTCAATCGTGAAGACGGCTTTTTCCACTTCGCCCGAAGCCGGCGAAATGTTCACCGTCGGCGTATCCTGCGCCATCGCGGCCGCTGCGAGCAGGGCGATGAGGAGGCATAGACGAAGGAAGCGCGCAATCCGGGATTGCATAGAAGAATCCTTTGCTGCCAATTGCGTTCCACGATCAATACTACCGTCATTTTAGTCGGCGCACGGTCGGATTTGTAGGGAAAAGGCAATACGGGCGCGGGGTTCTGAAAGAAATTGTGACCACCGAGTACACCGAGTACACCGAGTGCAACGAGAGTCTCGCCAGAACGATGGGGCGCCGTCCATCGACGACCGTAGGCTCTCCTTTGGCGGAGCGCGGTTTCACTTGGCTTGATTGTCGCAGTATAATGCGCGCATGAGTGGCGAAATCACGGCGGCAAGCTGGGGCATCATTGGGCATGACTGGGCGGCCGATTTGCTGCGGCGCAGTCTGCTGCATCGGCGGCAGCGACACGCGTATCTCATCAGCGGGGCGCCGTCGCTGGGCAAGCGCGCCTTGGCGCTGGCTTTCGCCAAAGCGCTCAACTGCGAGCATGGCGCTATTGTCGGGCGGCCCTGCGGCGCCTGCCGTTCTTGCCGCGCGATCAGCCGCGGGCATGACCCCGACCTCATTATGGCAAAGGGCGAAGATGGCGCGCCGCTGAGGATTGAAGCGATCCGTGATGTCTCGCGATTGCTGGCGCTGAAGCCCTACGCGGCGCGTTACCGGATCGCCATTTTTGAGGACTTTGACTTGGTCGCGCCTCAAGCGCAGGACGCTTTGCTGAAAACGTTGGAGGAACCGGCGGCGCAAGCCATCATGATCTTATTGGCGAGTTCGCCCGAGCGCGTATTGCCGACGATCCGCAGTCGCGCGCAGGCGATCCCGCTGCGCCCGGCGCCGCTGCAGCTGATCAAGACCGTGCTGGTCGCGCGGGGCTGCGATGAAGAGCGCGCCGATCTAATCGCGCTCTTGAGCAGCGGACGCATCGGCTGGGCGCTGAAAGCCATCGAGGATGACGCGCTCCTTGCATTCCGGCGGGAGATGCTTGACGAACTGCACGAGATCGTTGAGGGGAGGCGACTGACGCGTCTCAAAGCGGCCGAGCGCTTGAGCCAGCGCGTGGGAAAAGACAAGGCGGCTTTGCGCGATATCCTCGAGATCTGGCTCACCTATTGGCGCGATGTGTTGCTGCAAAGTCATGACTGTCCGGTCAAGCCCTGCAATAGCGACCGCGCTGACGAGATTCGTTCCTTGGCGGCGCGGACTTCGGCGAAGGACGTTCAGGGCGCGCTGGTCGCGACGCGGCGGACGATGGACGCGCTGGTGACCAATGCCAATATCAGGCTGGCGCTGGATGCGCTGCTGCTGGATTATCCGGGGCTTCAATAGCGTACTGACCTAGTCAATCGGGATCCAGTTGGCTGGCTTCTGTTCCGCTTCCAGGATGGAATCCGGCGCCAGCACAATCTTGCCGAAGCCGGGTTCTTTTTCCATTTTGCGGTGGGCTTTGCGCGCCTGGCTCAAGGGCAGGACTTGGTCCACCAGCGGTTTGTAGGCGCCCTTGGCCAGATTTTTTAGCAGAGATTCGCCGTCTTTGGGCTTGAAGGCGCCGTATGAGCCGACGATGCTGAGGTTCCTCAGATAGAGGTCCATGGCGTCCAAGCGGGCTTGCGGCTTGCGCAGGACGCCAGCAATGACAAGGCGACCGCCGTGCTCGAGCATCGCCAGCGATTCCACCAGGTTGAGTTCGTCGCGACAATGGAGGACGAGGCTGGCGCCGCGCTCATCGGTCGCTACCTTGACTTGCCGGACAAGATCATCGCCGGCGTCTTCAAGCACGACGTCAGCGCCGATTTCTTTAAGTTTGGCCGCGAAACCGCTCCGGCTGATGGCGATGACTTTGGCGCCGCGCGCGCCGGCGATCTGAATGACGGATGCGCCGACGCATCCGGCCGCGCCGCGAATGACCACGCGGTCCACTTTTTTGAGTCTGCCAGTGGTTACCAGGGCGAGATGGGCATCGGCGAAGCTGGCGCCAGCGGCCACCGCCGACTGGTAATCGACTTCGTCCGGCAGCGGGATCAACTGGTCGGCGGGGACGGCGCAATACTCGGCGTAGCTCCCGTTGATTTCGCGCCCCAGCCCTTCGTGGCAGGCGAAGACGCGGGCGCCGATCTCCCAGCCTTTGACGTCGTCTGCGAGCGCTACGATTTTGCCGGCCAAATCGGCGCCGAGGATATGCGGCATCGGCTTGCGGATGATCAGGCGGCCACTGCGCAAGTGCAAATCACAGGGGTTCACGGATGCCGCGTGCACCTTGACCAAGGCCTGGCCCGGCCCGGGCGCCGGTTTGCGGATTCGTGTCACCTTGAGAACGCGCGGTTTGCCGATATTCTCCATGATGATGGCGCGCATGGATTCGCCGCTGAGTGCCATTGCCGTTTCCCGTTTGGCGCTGCCGTATCCCGCCGTAGTCTAGCGCAAGGGCTGGGGGCTGTAAACGGCTTATGCCGTCCGGAAGCGGCGGGCGTTGCGGGCGCGGGCTTTGGCGATTTCGGCTCCCCGGTCGCGGGGCGGCGCCTTCGTCTCCAGCGAATCGAGCAGGGTCGTTGTCGCGGCTGCGATTTCGGCGACAGCCCGCTTGAAGGCGGCTTCGTTGGCGGCGGAGGGCGACCGGTAACCGCTGACTTTGCGCACATATTGCAGCGCAGCCGCTTCGACATCAGCGGGGCTGCTGGGTGGGTCATAGTTGAAGAGCGTTCGAATGTTGCGGCACATGGGCAGTTCCGTCTTCCAAGTATTTCAAAGTCAGCGAGTGGAATCCTGATTCGTCACTATTCTACCCCATCCCCCGGCCCCAGGGTCCCCCATAAATCCCCCCCCATTCGTCGGGGGGCGTCCAGCAAGCTAAGGTCGCGTAGACACTGACCTTCGGAAGGGGAGATTTCCTAGCGAGATTGAATCTTGCACGGAGAAGTTGGATCTGCTTAAGCGAATGAGTGAATTGAGCTTTACCACGTCCAACTGCTTCAGTCGCGATAGAGGTCCGGCGTCAGATCGCGATATTCGGGTGGCTGGTAGGGGCGCGTGTCTTCGACGAGCTGGAACTCGTCAAAGAGCGCGACGCTTTCGGGCTCATCGGCGTAGAAGCGCTGCTTCCATTGGAGGAAGGGCCAGAGTCTCATGCGAGCGGTCTCAAATTCTTGCGTCAGCAGCATGGCGGCGACGCCGCAGCGCTGCACGAATTGCTGTTTGTCGAAGGCGGCGAATATGCTGTCATGTTCAAATGGGACGCGGCGGTGGGCGATCAGGTTCCAGCCCAAGTGGTCGCCGTCAAGAATCATGTAGCTTGCGCTGCGTTCGCCGTCGAGCGGGATGCCAACCGAACCCGGATTGAAGATATGCCAGGGTCCAATATGCCGTTCCATGGGGATATGGCTATGGGCGCAGATGACGGTCGCTTCGGTTATGCCGCTGAGCCAAGCCTCGACATCGCACTTCGCCGATAGCGGATGGATCGAGACCCAGGGATTATCCGGCAGGCCGTGGAAAACGCGAATCGGCGCGGCGTCGGGGAAGCGCAGCGAAAGCGTATCCGGCAGGCAGGCGACCACTTTGATCCAGCGAGCGCCCAATTGCTCAAGCAGCCATGGCGGCAAGGTGAAGCGGGACCAATGCGCGGGCATGCGCGGCGTATCGAATTCGGTGACGTAGTAGCCGTTATTGCCGCGGATGACCGCCCAGTTGCGCTCACTGATGACTTCAAGCACTTCACGCGAAAATGGACCGACATTGATGCTGTCGCCGGCGACGACAACGTGATCGACCTCGAAAGAAGCCATGTCGTCGATGACGGCTTCTAATGCAGGCAGGTTGCCGTGAATATCGGCCAAAACAGCCAGACGTGTCATATCAGCTTCTCCTTGAACAGAAGCTGATACAAGGCGAGCTGGCTTTTTCACCACTCAGGATTCGTAGCCGTTCGGATGGCGGCGGTGCCAATTCCAGGCGGTACGGATGATGGCCTCGAGGTTGTTGTAGTCGGTCTCCCAGCCCAGCTCGCGTCCGATCTTTTCGCTGTCTGCGACCAGGACGGGCAAGTCGCCGGGGCGGCGTGGCGCTTCAATAGTGGGGATGGCGTGCCCCGTCACTGCCCGCGAGGCTTCGATCACTTCGCGCACGGAGTAACCGCTGCCGCTGCCGAGGTTGTAGACGCGGCTTTCGCCATCAGCGAGCGCTTCCAAAGCCAGGATGTGGGCGCGCGCGAGATCGAGCACGTGCACGTAATCGCGGATGCAGGTGCCATCGGGCGTGTCGTAGTCGGCGCCGTAGATTTCAATCGCCTCGCGCTGGCCCAAGGCGACGCTGAGGACGAGGGGAATCAGATGCGATTCGGGGTCGTGCGCTTCGCCAATGTGGCCGTCCGGATGGGCGCCGCAGGCATTGAAATAGCGCAGGCAGCAGTATTTGATGCCGTAGAGGCGATCCATCCAGGCGAGCAAACGTTCAGCCATAAACTTTGTTTCGCCATAGATGCTACCGGGGATCAACGCCTCGCTCTCGTCGATGGGCACGCGCTCGGGTTCGTCGAAGAGATTGGCGGTGGAGGACAGAATGATGCGCTTGACGCCGTGCTCGCTGGCGCATTCTAGCAAATTGATGAAGGTATAGAGATTGTCGCGCAAGTAATCGAAGGGCTGCCGCATGCTTTCGCCGACCAGGATCTGCGAGGCGAAGTGCATGATGCCGTCGAATTGATCGGCTTGGAAGAGGTCCGCCAGCGCAGAACGGTCGTGCAGATCGCCGACGATCAGCGTCGCATCCGGGTGTACAGCGCCGCGGTTGCCCTTGATCAGGTTGTCGAAGACGACAACTTCATAGTCGCGCTCGGTCAGCAACTGCACGACATGGCTGCCGATATAGCCGGCGCCGCCGGTCACCAGGACTTTCATAACATTCTCTCTTCCCAGCAGCCAAGTATAGCTCAATTGGCGTCGGTCGAGAAATCTCGCGCAGGCTGTCCGCGTCTAATCAGTCTAGCGACCGTATATAATTGTGTGTGGAAGACTGGCGGTTGAGCGCCAGCTCAAGTGATGTTGGTCGGCGGGCAATGAAGACGACGGACGAGCGCGAAGGAGAAGCGGGCTGGACGCCGGCGGAGCGGCAGGCTCTGCGCAAGCTGATCCGCATGGGCGTAATTTTGCTGCTGGCGATAGTGATTGCCGGCACGATTGCGGCGCTATTGAGTTCGGCGCTGGGTGGGGTGTAGGTCGCGCTGGGTGAATGGCGGCGAGATAAGGGGTATAATGGGGCAGTGGTGAAGGAGCAAGTCTAATGATTGAGACGCCAGCGCTCAACGTTTTGGTTGAAGTGGCCAGCTTCTTGGCAAACGAACCGACCGACAAGCAGCTGCTCGAATACAAGTTCCCCGACGATATGCAAGAGCGAATACATTATCTGCTCGACCGCAACGGCGAGGGCGAGCTGTCTTGCGATGAACGGCGTGAACTGGAGGATTATGTTCGCGCCAACAGGTTTATTGCAATGCTCAAGGTAAGCAGAGAACTCCTGCTCAAAGGTTTGGAGCCCAGCCAGAAATCGCCGATTCCCACAGCCAGCGCCGCGGGATTGCGTGATTGCGCGCGCAACGGTGAAGCTCTCAACATGAATGAAGCGCCAGAGCGCCATGTCTTTTCTGTCATTGCCGCTTTCTTGGCGTCTGACCCGACCGATGAGGAGTTGCTTGCCTATAACCTGCCGGACGATTTGTCAGTGCGCGTGAGCCATCTGCTCTTCCTCAATCGCGAGTCTGAGCTGACCTGTGAACAGGTTGAAGAATTGGATGACTTTACTCACGCTGATAACATGTTTAGTCTTCTAAAAACCAAGATCAGGCTGCGACACAGAGGCTTGGGTTAATGGCGCTTAGCGCCAGGCGGCGCCGGGAAGTATACGAACGGGCTGGGGGATGCTGCGAGTATTGCCGCAGAGCTGTCGGTGTGCGTCTGGTTCCGTTTGAAGTCGACCATATCATTCCTCTAAAGCACGGTGGCGATGATATTGGACAAAATCTTTGCTTGGCATGCGAGCCTTGCAACCGGTACAATGGCGCCAACGTTGCGGCAATCGACGCTCTCACTGACGAGCGGACGAGGCTATACAATCCTCGCCAGCAGGCCTGGTCGGAACATTTCAATATCCATCCCGACGGCTCACTCTCAGGCAGTACCCCTGAAGCCCGCGCTTCCGTTCGCGTACTCCGCATAAACGATCCTCCACGTATCCAGCAACGCCATGGCGAAATGCTGCTCGGCAATTACCCGTGTCCGAAGAACTCCTAAGCCTCACCGTCAACAGTGCCAACCAACGCCTTGACAAATTCCTGCTGGCGCATTTGGACGGCTTCTCGCGCGCGCAGGCGCAGCACTTGATCCGCGAGGGCTGCGTGCTGGTGGATGGCGCGGCGCAAAAGACTGGCTACAAGCTCAAAGGTGGCGAGCGGATCACTGTGCGCATCCCGCCGCGCGCGGAGACATCAATCGAGCCGGAAGACATCCCGCTGGAAATCATCTACGAAGACGACTACCTGGCCGTGATTGACAAGCCGGCCGGCATGGTGGTACATCCGGGGGCGGGCAACGAGAGCGGCACGCTGGTCCATGCGCTGCTGGCGCGCTTCCCGGAGTTAGCGAAAATGATGGACGACCCGGATGTGGGCGAGCGGCTGGGCATCGTCCACCGGCTGGATCGGGGCACGAGCGGTCTGATTGTCACGGCGCGGGACAGGGCGAGCTTGCTGACGCTGATGGCGCAATTTCAGGCGCGCACGGTGGACAAGGTTTACCTGGCGCTGCTGGAGAAGCGGCCGGCGTCGAATCGCGGCACGGTTGACGCGCCCATCGCTCGCGATCCGCGGCAGCGCAAACGCATGGCGGTTCGGCGGGACGGCCGGCCCGCGCAGACGGAATTCGAAGTGCTGGATGATGACTTTCAGGGCGACCGCGCGCTGGTGCGGCTACGGCTGCTGACCGGGCGGACGCATCAGATCCGCGCGCACATGGCCTTCATTGGCTGCCCGGTGGTGGGGGACGCGGTCTATGGGTATCGGAAGCAGCGGGTGAAGATGAAGCGGCAATTTCTGCACGCGCATGCGTTGGCCTTTGATCATCCGGCGAGTGGGGAGCGGCTGGCTTTTGTGAGCGAGTTGCCGGTTGGGTTGGTGGATGTGATGGGGAAGTTGCGGTAGGGTTTTTTGGTTGAACTACAGAGGGCGCAGAGGTACAGAGGCGCAGAGTAATTCAATGGCGCTACCGAATTCCGGTTACTACGTATCGTCCGCTTCCCCGGAACTCATAGTCAAATTCAAATCGCTCATCTACAGGAATGACGTTGACAAGTCTTTTCGCTGGCGGAGGACAGTTGTTTTCGACGCGGTGGCCTGTGGATATTTCGATTTCCATGGCTTGATAACATGTGCCGGCAAGAATTTCTTCGTCTTCAACCCAAAAGTGCTTTTCGCCCGCTGCGTCATAGATTCTCACACTACCTCTTCGATTCTTGATGAATCCTTTCGCTTTCTTTGTGCCCCATTCAAACAACTGACGTGCTGGGTAAGCATTGTCCTGAATTAATCTTGGTTCGCGCGGTTTGGGCGGTACGCCGCGGGTCTTTTCGATTGTAGGTACAGTCGGAGGTAATGTAGGCAGATTGTCGCGTTCGGCTTGACCAAGCGGCGCGTCTGTGGCTTTTGGCGGATGTTTGGCCGCATTCCGCGCTTCGCGTTCGTATTTCAGGCGGGCGAGTTCGTCGTTGTGGCGATCGGCCTGCGCCGCTTCATCGGTGGCGTTAACCACTTCCAACAGCCGCCTGGCGATATAAGCGACATGTTGCGCATCGTCATTGGTGAAGGTTTCCTGATGGGCCCACTTGTTGCGTGCTTCCATGAGTAAGCTGACGTAGCTGCGCTCGCTGTGCCCCAGCTTCTCTTTGAACACCTCATTCCAGCTGTAGAACATGACCTTCAACCAGCCTTGCGTATCAATCCGCTTCAGTTCGCCCGGCAGGCTGATGTTTGTGCCCCCGTCGTAGAGTTGGAGTTCCAATTCCTCCAGATACTTGCTTTTGTGAACGAACTTGTACTGCAGCAGCACATAGGGACCCAAGCCGCTCTTGAGCAGGTCCATGATTTCGCCAACTCGATCATTATTTGACTTCGCCATCTCACCGCCCCCTACTCTTTTGACCTCGGCGAAATGCATCATGAAGTCTTCTGACGGTTGCTTCAATTCATTTGACAAGAGTTGCAAAACCGCCAGTTTCTGCGCATTTGATAAAATGCGAGCCGCATCGAAATTTGACTTTGTAAATCCGTCGAGTTCTTCTGCAAGCCTTTCGTTGAGGTTGAGCATGTCAATGACAAGAAACGGCTCCCTGTCCATGATGTTTCTCTTCTTTAAGTCTGTATAAAACTGATATGTTATGCCGTTGGACAAAATTCCCAAGCGGACTTCATCGGCATTAAAACAACTATGTAGTTGTTTCCAGTGATTTTCTTTTAAGACGGTGCTTGCGGACTCAGTTTCAATGAGAACAACGGGTTTTCCACCTCGTTTTATTGCATAATCAACCCGTTCGCCGCCCCTGCTTCGCGCATCCGCGACGTATTCAGGTTCAACTTCATCCAGATTGCTTGTATCGTAGCCGAGTGCTTCAATGAACGGCCGAATAGAGACTTGTTTTGTCGCTTCCTCCGTCTTCATAAGATGGCGCTGACGTCTGACTTTCGCCGATATCTTGTGGATTCGTTCAAGTAAATCCATGCCTGCATACTCGCAATGATTATTCCGTCATGCTTCAACAATTCTAACATACCCTCACTGATAAGCTGAAATCGCTTTCCTCCGCGCCCTCTGTGCCACCGCGCCGAAATCGGCTATACTCCCCACTATGCAAGCAACAACCACACAGCAACCCACCGCCTTCCACCTAATGACCAAGCCGCGGGGCGCGATCTGCAACCTCGACTGCAAGTATTGCTATTTCCTCTCCAAAGAAGCGCTTTATCCGGGCAGCAAGTTCCGCATGTCGGACAACTTGCTTGAAGAATACATCCGCCAGTACATTGAGGCGCAGCAAGTCAACGACATCAACTTCGCCTGGCAGGGCGGCGAGCCGACCCTGATGGGCGTCGAATTCTTTCGGCAAGCCGTCCGTTATCAGCAGAAGCACAAACGCCCGCACATGCGCATCACGAATGCGCTGCAGACCAACGCGGTCACGCTGGATGACGAATGGTGCGAGTTCTTCGCTAGGAACGACTTTCTGCTGGGTGTCAGCCTTGATGGTCCGGCGGATGTGCACGACTACTACCGTGTGGACAAGGGTGGCAATCCGACCTTTGACAAGGTGATGGCGGGGCTGCGGCTGCTGCAGAAGCATGGCGCCGAATACAATATCCTGACGACGGTGCATGCCGCCAACGAGGGGCAGGGCGCGCGCGTCTATCGATTTTTGCGCGATGAGGTGGGCACGAAGTTCATGCAGTTCATCCCCATCGTCGAGCGCGACAATGACACCGGCTATCAAGAGGGCGATCAGGTCACCGAGCGCTCTATCACGGCGGCTGGCTACGGGCAGTTCCTCATCGACATGTACGAAGAGTGGGTGCGGCAAGATGTCGGGCGGGTCTTCGTGCAGATTTTCGATATCGCGCTGGCGGCTTGGACGGGCGCGCCGCCCGGGCTCTGCATCTTTGACGAAACCTGCGGCTTGGCGCTGGCGATGGAGCACAATGGCGATGTCTTCTCCTGCGATCATTATGTCGAGCCCGAATACAAGCTGGGCAATATTCTCGATGTGCCGCTGAGCGAAATTGTGGTGATGGACGAGCAGATCAAGTTCGGCCAAGACAAGCGTGATACGCTGCCGCAGTATTGCCTCGATTGCGAAGTGAAGTTCGTCTGCAATGGCGGCTGCCCCAAGAACCGCTTCATAGAGACGCCGGCAGGCGAGCCCGGCTTGAATTACCTCTGCGCTGGATATCGCGCCTTTTTCAATCACGTGCGCCCGACGATGAATTTCATGGCGGCCGAGTTGGCAGCGCGGCGTCCGCCGGCCAACGTGATGCTGGAGCTGGCGCGCTATGACGCCGAGTTGGAGCGCGCCTTCGCGGCGGCCGGGCGCAACGATCCCTGCCCCTGCGGCAGCGGGCTGAAGTTCAAGCGCTGTCATGGGCGGCGGCCGGGAAATTAACCATTTAAGTCTCGCATCTTACAGCGTGACTCTGGAGCATCACGATGTATGAGGTTGTGTACAGACAGACCAGACCACTGGTCCATTATCCAAATGATAAAGATTTTATGGATGACAGAACTTGCCGGCAGATTTTGTGGGGATTAGGTGTCCCGACACGTGGCAAGTCTATTACCGACATTTGCACAAATGTGCTGTTCAAGGTAACCAATTGCTTGAATACTCGCGAAGACCTTCTTCGCAAGATATTCATGGCGCAGCATTATCTTTGGGGAATTAATCGAATCAAGACGATGCTGCAAAATGAAGATCCTGACTATGACTTCCTAATTGCAATGGCGACATTCTCAATCTTCAACTCAATGGCATGTGCCATAAATGGAAAGCATGGTAACAACGCTAATGCTATGGATCTTAGCGGGAGTGAGTGGGCAAAGGCGAGGAAATACATTGAACTGGACACGGAAATGACAAATGAATTCCTTTGGAAGCTTGCAAGAAATCCTATACTTCACAGTTTGTTTACTGCAGACAGCGTGGAAGTGTCCAGAAACCTCCCCACCATATATGGTACTACTGAAACCAAAGATCTGAGAACCGGCAAAACTCAGATGGATCGGAATCTGAACTTTAACGCTGTCAGCTGGTTCAGAACTGTAGAAAAAGGTTTCAGACAGTATCTGAGAGAC
The DNA here is from genome assembly GCA_011523705.1 of Chloroflexota bacterium. Taxonomy (GTDB): domain Bacteria; phylum Chloroflexota; class Anaerolineae; order Aggregatilineales; family Phototrophicaceae; genus UBA6055. The sequence continues at coordinate 34,656 of WTGC01000023.1, forward strand.
CTTGCCCATCATGACAATGAAGAATTGCGCAAGAACCTTGTAGCATACATGACAAATGGGGCTATGACTCCATAGATTCAAGCCAGCTTAATTCGACGGTTGCTCATGTGGGCAACTCCGTTGGCTGAGCTTTGGAAAGGAATCATGTCATGGCAAGGCAAGTCATCTCCACCAGCAAGGTGCCGGCCGCCGTCGGCGCATATTCGCTGGGCATCATCGCCAATGGCTAGCTGGTTTCTTCAATCACACGAATAATGACATCGTCTGGAATATCCGCGCGCTCTGTTTTCGAGTAGACCAGCAATAGCAACACGAGTCGCCCTGATCTCTCTTGATAGATGACACGGAATCCGCCGCTTTTGCCGCGCCGCGCCGACCGATTCGGCAAGCGGACTTTATAAGCTTCGTAGCCGATTCCTACCAGCCTGACCCCCGGCCGGTCGTCCTCTTCTAGCCGTGTTGTAAGCCGGTCAACTTCAGCCTCTAACGAAGGAAATCTCCGGGCGAGCCTTCTTGATTCCCTGTCAAAAGCCCTAGATGTATCAACTCGGGTCGGCATCTTCCGCAATGATTTCTCGGAGTTCGCGCAATAGCTCGCGCGCTGGCCGCGTCCGCCCGGCTTTCACGTCTTCAAGACTCTCGCGCAGCATGTCGACGAGTTCTTCCGTCGTGGGCTCGTCATCATCTATCGCTGTGTTGAACTCGCTGTCCTCTTCTACAACCTTGGCCGCAGTCTTGCGTTCAATGGGATCCATCAGAGTTTCCTCTCCCTTGACAGCCACAATAAAGATACCACAATCCTAAAACACGTTCCAACAGCCCATAGGAATCAACTCATGCCAAAGCAAGTCATCTCCACTAGCAAGGCGCCGGCAGCGGTTGGCGCGTATTCGCAGGGCATCATCGCCAACGGCTTCGTCTTCACCGCCGGGCAGATTCCGCTGATTCCAGGTACCAGCGATCTGCGCACGGGCGGGATTGAAGCGCAAACGCGCCAAGTCATGAATAACATCCGGGGCGTGCTGGAAGCGGCCGGCAGCGGGCTGGATCAGGTCGTCAAGACGACCGTATTCCTCGCTGACATCAACGACTTCGGCGCCTTTAACACCGTCTACAGCGAGTTCTTCCCGCAGGATCCGCCGGCGCGCACGACGGTGCAGGCGGGCGGCTTGCCGATTGGGGCGCTGATTGAGGTCGAGGCGGTGGCGCTGCTGGAATCGTAGGCTACGCGGGAGAATGCGCGCCTGCTATACTTGGTAGCCTAGGCGGACGATATTGACTGAGGACAGGACCCCCGATGATTGACGTCAATCAATTGCGCAAGGGCACGACATTCACCGAGAATGGCAATCTCTATCGCGTAATGGAGTATCGCCATCACAAACCCGGGCGCGGCAAAGCGACCATCCGCGTGACAGTGCGTGATTTGCGCAGCGGCTCGACCATAGAGATGACCTTCAACTCGGGCGAGCGGGTGGAAGATATTCGGGTGGAGGCGCAAACCGTTGAGTATCTCTACGCCGACGATGATTTCGTCACCTTCATGAATACGGAAACGTACGACCAGCCGCAGTTAAACCGCGCCATCTTCGGCGATGACCTCCGGTTCATCAAGGACAGCATGGCGATCAAGCTGCTCAGTTATGAGGGCGAAATTATCGATTACGAATTGCCGAAGACGATGGAATACGCGGTGGTCGAGGTGGAAGCGGCCGTCGCCGGCGATACCGCCAACAGCCCGACCAAGAAGATCAAGCTGGAGAGCGGCCTCGAGGTCAGCGCGCCGATGTTCATCAATGTCGGCGATGTGGTCAAGGTCAATCTCGAAGAAGAAGCTTACGTCACGCGAGTGAGCAAGTAGCTGCTGGCTTGCGAGCGAGCTATTTTACCCCATCCCCCGTCTCCTTCCTCAGCTAGCTAAGGAAGGGGAGCCAAAAGTGGCGGATTTCTTAGAAAACCTTGGCATTTCGCAAGACCCGCCTCCCTATTGATTTGGTTTTGGAATCTTAGCTGTCAACTTCATTTGAGACTTGAATTGGTTGGCAGGTCTTGTAGGGGCGACCGATCAGGTCGCCCGCTGCATCTAGAGCCGTCTGTCACGGCGACAAGCCCGGCACGATCACGCGAAACAGCAAGTAGATATCCAGTGCGAAGAGGCTGTTCAGCGCCAGCGGCGTGAGCCAATTGAGCCATCCCCAGCGCGACAGCAGGCGCGCGCGCCCGTATTCGACGCCGCAGACAATCGTCAAAGCGATGGGAATCAGCGCCGGATAGTGGTAGCGCCCCTGCCATTGCTGAAACTCGATGTTGTAATAGAGGAACTGCGCGGCGACCAGGAGCGCTGTCGTCAGCAAAAGAATACACACAGGGCGGGCAATGCGCGCCAGATACGCGGGCGGTTCGGGGCGCCGACTCTGACGTGTGGAATGCAAGGCGCCGGCGAATCCCGCGAGCGTGAGCAGCGCGAATCCGCGATAGATCCAGCCGCCGAGGACGCTATCCAAGGGCAGCGCCATCCAGCCGAATTGCCCCCAGAAGCTCTTGAAGGCTGTGCTGGCTATCTGCGTCAGGTATGTGGCGAATCCATGCTGCGCGACATAGTCGGCTGTGCGCGGCTGATCGGAGACGACGGCGTCATGGGCGGCCAAGCCGAGGAAGTCGGGAAAGCCGTAAACAGTCATATTACGCAGCCACCAGAGGCCGCCCAGAATTCCCGCGATAAGGGCAAATGTCGCTAACTGTCTCAGCAATGACCGGGTCGAATCACTGTCGCGCCGCCACTTGAGCCAGATCGCCAGCGGAACGAGCAGCGCCAGAAAGCTGATCGTGATCTTCGTCAGCAGCGCGGCGCCCGTGATCAAGCCCAGTTGCCAGATCGGAACATTTTCCGAATGCAGATAGCGTACTAACAGCAGCAAGGCCAGCGCCACAAGAACTTCGGCCAGGGCGTCGTTGTTAACGGAAGCCATCATGCTCAAATGCTGCGGCAGGAAGGCGACCAGCGCCATCGCGCCCAGGACGATCTGCGGCTGGGACGGCATGATGCGGCGAGCGATGAAGTAGCTCAAGACGACGACAGCCGCGCCGAGGACGACCGAGAAGAGCCGAAGCGCCTTCAGATCGCCGGCGCCCAGCTTGAAGACGACCGAAGCCAGCAGATAGTACAGCGGCGGATGGTGGTCTTCGTATTGAATGGTTTCGAGCTGACCGAGATGTTCGGCGGCAAATCTCGTCGATGTGAGCTGCGCCAGATAATCGCTGTTCCAGTCGCCCGCTTCTATCTGCGGGCAGCAGCCGTCTTGCGCGACCTGGCGGATATAGTTGTAGTGAGCGGGTTCGTCAGGGGCTTGCCAGGCGGGCGTGTATATCGCGTAGAGCGCGCCAGCGAAGAAATAGCCGATCATAATCAGGGCGAAAAGCGTTTTCTCAATGGAGCTACCGGCCATGGTCGTCACGCGAGGTCTGGAGACAGTTGACATAGGCAATGATGGCATAACTTGGCTGAATTGTCAGTCTTATCTACCCCAACTGGCAGGCGCCGCGCGCGGGACAATTGCCAGCGGCGTCGGGCTGGTGAGCTCCAAGGGAATGGCTGAATTCGCGAAGGCGATTGATTATCGCGGGCGATATTTTGAGCTATACTTAGCCATGTTTCACCGCATCATACGAGGCTTCAATGGGACAGAGCGGGTTCAAGGTCGTAGCCATCGGCGGTGGTTTGGGCGCCGTGCAGATCATGCAGGGCATGCAGCGCCATACCGATGAATTGACCGGCATCATCGCCGTGACCGACACGGGCCGCAGCACCGGCATCGTGCGCGAGTTCGCCCAGATACCAGCCCCCGGCGATATCCGCAACGCGCTGGCGACGCTGGCGCTGGACGATGATTCGCTGCTGACGCGTGTGATGCAGCATCGGATCGCCGCGCCGGGCGACCCCAAGCTGGATGGCATGGCATTTGGCAATCTCTTCATCGCCGCGCTGACGCAGATGTCGGGCAGTTTTGTGATGGCGATCAACCAGATAAGCGAATTTTTGAATGTGCGGGCGAAGATTTATCCGGTCACGGAAGAGAACACTCATATCTGCGCCGAGCTGGTGGATGGCACGATTGTCGAGCAGGAATTCAATGTGCGGCGGCTGGACAAAGCGGCGATCAAGCGCATCTTCGTGCAGAATCCGGAGGCGGTCGCCTACCGGCCGGCGATAGAAGCGATTCTCGCCGCGGACCTGATCACGATTGGGCCGGGCAGCCTCTTCACCACGGTGATCGCCTGCCTCGCCTTCAAGGGGATTTCGCAGGCAATACGCGACTCGAAGGCGCTGAAAGTCTACGTCTGCAATACGACGACGCAGCCGGGGC
>WTGC01000101.1 GCA_011523705.1 Chloroflexota bacterium
CCCGAAGGTACACGAGTTTGAGTCGTGCGCGTCTGCCAATTCCGCCACTCCGGCGTACCGTATGGTAGTGTATTTTGGCTGGCATCAATTGTCAATGGCAGTGACGCCGGCGCAGGATGCCTGATGACGAGAATCGCGAATTACTGCGCCATCTGCGGCGGATCCTTGCAAAGCAAAAGGGTTTCGGGACGGATGCGGCCCTTCTGCGCAAGCTGCGACATGCCCATTTATTTTGATCCCAAGGTCGCCGTGGTGGTCTTCATAGAAGTCGATGATCGCGTCCTGCTGATTCAGCGGGCGGTCGATCCCGGCAAAGGCAAATGGGCGCTGCCAGCCGGTTTCGTCGATCATGACGAAGCGCCGGAAGCGGCCGCGCGGCGGGAAACGCTGGAAGAAACGCATCTTCAAGTGCGCATCGACAAGCTGCTTGCCGTCTTCCCCAAGCGCGATCACGGCTTGGCCGACATCATCATTGCCTATAGCGCCAAGGTCCTGGATGGAGAAGCGCTGGCTGGCGATGACGCCGCGGCTGTCGGCTTTTTCGCGCGCGACAATCTCCCGCCGCTCGTCTTCTATCCGTCGATAACGCTGACGCGGCTCTGGTCCCAGGGCGAGCTTGAGCTTTAACGACGGCGCCCCTTAGTCGCCTTTTGGCTGGAAGCCCACCAGCTTCATAATTCGCGAGGCGAAAGCCAGAAGATAGCTGTATAGAATGGATGCGCTGACGCGGGTCGCGTTGCGGCCGTCATCGAGCGACCGGTATATCGCGCGCGCCAGAGCGAATTGGCGGCGGGCGCCGTCGAAGTCCCACTGCGACTGATAAACGGACCCGAGCGCGTAGAGATAGCGCGCTTCGTAAGCTGGATTGGCGACTTCACGCGCCGCGTCCACGGCTCGTCCAAAATAAGCAATCGCGATATCAGGCTTGCCGCTCAGCTCATGCCACTGCCCGAGCATGCCCAGGGTATACATTTCGTATGGCTTGTGTTCGACGTCTTGTGACAGCGCCAGCATCTGATCGAAGTAATTGCGGGCATCGTCAAAGTCATTTGCCGCCAGCATCGTCATAGCCAAGGTGTAAAGGCGCATGAATTCATGGAATACCGCCTCCATGCCGCGCGCCACCTCCAGGGCGGTCAGCTGCTGCTGGATGCCGCGCTGAAACGTATCGCCCTCTTGCGCCAGAACCAAGCCCTGCTGCCCGATGATGAGGCTCTCAAGCAAGCGATCATGGGTCGACTGCGCCTTGCGGAGCGCCACCAACAAGCCGTCGCTGGCTTTCTTGTATTCGGATTTGCGTATGAAGGCGTTCGACAGCAAAAGTATCGCCCGCGCCTCCAGCTGGGCGTCATTGGCTTCGCGCGCAATGTCGATCACGCGCCAGGCATGCTTGCTGGAATCGGACGGGTTGGCGGCAATCTCGCCCATGCCCAGCAGCGCCCCCCCGTAACGCCGCATATCGCCCGCTTCAAAAGCGAGGTCCACGGCGCGGCGATAATCTTCCTGCGCTTCCGCCGTCTGGAAAAAGCCCTCGCGCGCGACGCGAGCCCGCGCATTTAAGGCATCGACCGTCAGGCTGATTGAGCCGATGTCCTCCGCCCGCTCGAGCGCCTGACCGACATAATCACGAGCGAAGCCGAAATGACCGAGCGATGTCTGCGCCTCAGCCAAGCCGAGCAGCGCGATAACCTCGACGCTGCCCTTTTTTTCGCGCCGCGCCAATGTCAACTCCACGTGGCAGCGATCGACGATCTCGTTGAATGCGCCTGATTTCATCAATTCCTTGATATCGTAACGCAAGCCGTCGGTCTTTGTCGGCATCATGCACTCACCTCAATATGGCGCCCTCATCAATCATTATACGGCATTCAGTCCAATTGGATTCGCGCCTTGCCGCGGAGGACTTCCATCAGTGATCGGCCGGCGCGCTCTTCCCGGCCAATCGCCGCATTCGGTGAATCAAAGCCAGCGTCCAATCCAGCGATGCCGGAGGGAGAAAGCGCGTGTAAAAGGCATAGAGGCGGCGCTGCCTGGCCAATGGCGGAAAGATTATGGCAGCGCGCAGAAAATGATGCCGGGCGTCGTCTCGCCCGCCCGCCTGCCACAGATAAAGCGCATAAACATGATGCCTGGCCGCTTCCAACTCGTCGAACTCGGCCGCCGTCATGCAGCCTTCCCAGCCATACTGACGCGCGTTTTGTATCGTTTTCAAGCGACCGTAAGCGCCTGCGAGCTTGTCGTCAGAGATCATGCCGCCGTGCACGCGCCGATACACCAGCGGCTCGCTAATGCCACGAAAGCGAAAGCGCAGCGCCAAGCGCAAAAATAGATCCCAATCCTCGGCGCTGCGAAATTTGACATCATCGGCAAAGCCGCCGACGGCGCGCAAGGCGGCGCTGCGGAACATGCTGGAGCTGGTCAATATTCGGCAGCCGGTCTGCCGCAGAAGCTCGCAATAGACGTCGTCGGAATATTCCTCGAAAGGACCCGTCGATACCGGCGTCATGCCGTCGCTCGCCACCTGCTGGTAGTGCGTGTAGATGACCGAAACGTCCGGATGATTTTGGAAAGCCTCCAAGCCAATCTCAATCTTGCCATCATGCAACTGGTCGTCGGCATCGAGAAAATGGATGAAGTCTCCAGCCGCCGCTTTGATGCCGCGATTGCGGGCGATGCCGGGTCCCTGATTGTCCTGATAAATGTAGCGAATACTATCCCCGTAGCGCGCTTGCAGGAAACCTCCGCTGCCATCGCTGCTGCCATCGTCAACGACGATTATCTCGCAATTGCCGTAGGTCTGCGCCAGGCAGCTCTCGATGGCGTCGGCGACGTACTGTCGGCGGTTGTATGTCGGAATGACAATGCTGACGAGCGGACTATCTTGCATAAGCATTCAAAATTTCCGCACGGATGCGATTGTCATATTGGAGTGGAGACGATTCAAGCGCAATAGCATCCGGAATTCAGAATTGGCTTACCGTTGAGTTGCCATCAATCTTGGCGGCGATCCAGCCGACGACGAAGTTTGCCGTTTGCACGCGCCACCATTCGTAGCGGCTTTCCAGATATGGTCCCGCGAGGATCGCGACATAATCGCCGGTCTCCAATCCGCCAATGACAGGGCTATCCGTGCTGGGATCCTGGCGAATGTTCATATTCCGCGCCAGCCGCAGTTGCTGTCCCGGCAGATATACCGCGCCCTCGATAACGCCCGTCGGTACCGTCGCCGGCGCCAATCCGCCAGCGTCAAACTGCGGATCGCTCAATTGGTCGGTGGCATCGGTGACGCTGCCGCCGTCGACCTGCACCGCATACTGCCGGCCCTGCACGGAAACGACAACCATGCTGCGATCAGGCGACCAACGCACATCTTCCGGCGCGGCATGCGCGATGAAGCCGGAAATCTGCGTGCCAAATTCATCGTACAATGCAAGCGGTCCGCTGCCCGGCGCGCCCGGACGCCCCAAAGCGACGATCTGGCCATTTGGACGGCGCATGGCGTCGCGCAGCCACAGCCCGCGCGCGCTAGCGTCGAGGATGACGCGTTCACCGGTCAAGTCGCTGTTGACTTCGCCGATGATTACGCGGCCATCGGGGCGGCGGCCGCTTACTATGATGCCCTGCCCGTTCAAATTCCAATGCCCATAATCATAGCGAACGAAATGAGGCGCCCGGCTGGCTTGATGAGGAGATTGCTCGCGGACCGCCTGCGCGATGGCCAGGGCATTGCGCCTTTCTTCCGGCAATTCCACCGTGAGCAATAGCGTATTGCTGCCTGGTATTGGCGACCAGGCGACCGCCCTCGTCTGCCACAGCCTCGCATTGCTGGCATGGACGAAGGAACAAGAATGATAGCCCTCATTCGGGCAATCGCGGATGATCGGATACGTTGGATCATACTGGGTCTCGTTCAGTGGCTGCCAGAACCAGACGCCGGCGTTGGCCGTGTCCGTGCCTGAGGGCGGCGCGATGCGAAAACTGAATTGCCGCCCGTCAGCCGACCAATCCAATTCAACGACGCGGTTCTTGTTCTCTTCGATGCTGGCCACGCGAAAGCCAGCGAAGAATGGCGACGTGCTCATCACGCCCTCTTGCGCGGCGCCGATGGGTCGGTAGCGCAGCACTCCGGTGTGATCAGTTCGAATCCAACTGTCGCTAGCGACTGGATTTGGCAGGAAGAGGCGAACGCCGTCTCCCAACCGAATGTCATCGAACGCGAACTGCTGACCGGGACCGACATTGAACTGATAAACCGGGGCGCTGTTGACGTTGAATGTCGACGCGACCGACACTAGCGCGATGGTCGGCTGGATCAAATCAGGCTGGACCGCCACCGTCGGCTGGAAGCGTGTGGGCGATGCCGTTGGAGGCAGCTCGCGCAGGCCAACTTGGGCCGGCGGCGTCGCGTCGCTCGGCGTCGGATTAAATGCGACATCCGGCGTCGGCGAATCAAGCGGCGGCCTTTGAGTCGCCGGCCCAGGCGCCGCATCCGGCAGCTGAACCGTCGGCGCGGCCGTCCAGGTGGCGGGCGCTGTCGGGCGCGGGGGCGGGGTCGCCAAGAGCCGCGCGACTTCGGTCTCATCGACCGTCGGCAAAGCGGTGAAGGTCGGTTCAAAAGCCCGCTGTAGAATCACGTCGAGATCCTTCGTTGAAGTGGGTGCGGCCTCCTCCGCTTGCTGCGGCGGGCTTGGCGTTTCAGTCGGGATTCGCGTTGCCGTCGATGTCGCTGTCTCTGTAAAGGGCTGAGCAGTCGGCGTGGCGGTATTGGTAGCGGCTGGCGACTCCGTTGCGCTTGCTCGCGCGGCGTCGGCTTCCAGCGTCGTACTTGTCGCTGTCAGAGTCGCTGTCTCTGAAGGCGTCGCCGTCGGCCGGCTTGTGTCCGAGGCGGTCGCTGTATTCGTCGCTGTCGGCTCGTCGGTATCCGCTGGGACTGCGGTATCGCTTGCTGTCGCTGTTAGCGTGAACGTCGCCGTCGGCTCGTCACCATCGGTTGCTGTCGGAGTCGCGGTCGCCGATACCGTTGCCGTCGATGTCAATGTTATGGTGGAAGGGACAGTTGCGGTCGGCGTTGTAGTCAGGGTTGCCGTCTCAGCAGCCGTAGGCGCTTCCGTGACAGCGGTCGCTTCGGGCGTACCCGTTTCGATTGGCGCCAGCGTCAATGTGACATCGGGGCGGCGCAAGGTACAGGCGCTCGCGAACAAGGCCATAATGAGCAAACTGATGCTAGCCCGAACGCGCAATGGCGACTCCAGCACCCAATCTTCCAACTTGTTTCAAGTCTGAATAGATTATAGCAGGCGCGCCGGACAGCGGGGCTTTCAATTCAACTGTAGACTCACGCGCGACAATGCCGCAGCCCACGCAATATACCTCGCATCCCGCTGCAATTAGCTCCCCCTTCCCTAGCTTGCTGGGAATTCCGCCCCCCGTTGAGCGGGGGGACCGAGGGGGGAACTAGGCCGGG
>WTGC01000187.1 GCA_011523705.1 Chloroflexota bacterium
CGGGCTCGCAGCAGTCAGTTCCCGGCGCGCGTCGAGCGTGGCGCGGATGGCGGTCTGCGTCATATTCGCCGACGCGATTTCCCGCGTCAACGTCTCGGAAACTTCTGTCAGAGTCGGCGTGTTGCTCGCGACGGTCATTGTCGGCTGCTCTGTTTCCGTCTGACTTGGCGTTGGCGACGGGCTTGCAGCGGTCAACTTCGGCTGCGCGTCGAGCGTGGCGCGGATGGCGGTCAGCGTCATATTCGCCGGCGCGATATACCGCGTTGCTGTCGCCGGTTCATCCGTCGGAGTCGGCGTGTCGCTCGCGACGGTCATTGTCGGCTGCTCTGTTGCTGTCGGACCTGCCGTTGGCGACGGGCTCGCAGCAGTCAGTTCCCGGCGCGCGTCGAGCGTGGCGCGGATGGCGGTCAGCGTCAGATTCGGCGGCGTAATATCCCGCGTCGCCTCCTCCGGTTCTCTCGTCGGACTTGCCGTCGGCGGTGGGCCAGCAGCAGTCAATGCCCGGCGCTCGTCGAGCGTGGCGCGGATGGCGGTCAGCGTCAAATTCGCAGGCGCAATTTCCCGCGTCGCCGTCGCCGATACTTCCGTCTGACTTGGCGTTGGCGACGGGCTCGCAGCAGTCAGTTCCTGGCGCGCGTCGAGCGTGGCGCGGATGGCGGTCAGCGTCATATTCGCGGGCGTAATATCCCGCGTCGCCGCCGCGTAGATTTCTGTCGGAATCGGCGTCGCGCTTGCTGGGAACTCGGTCGGCTGTGTCTCAGTCTCAGTCGCACTTGGCGTCGGTATCGCGGCGATATCTGTCGGACTCGCCGTCGGCGGCGGCGTGGCGGTAGTGGTAGCTGTTGCCAGCGTCACCGCGGGTGCTGAGCGCGCTTCGGCAGGTCTCTGAGAAGTAGAAGCGGAGAGCAGAACAGCAAATACGACGGCAAACAGGAGCGATAGCGCCGCAAGCAGAGCTACGATCAGCTCATTGCCTAAATTGCGCCGCATCGGCTAATCCTCAATTGACGCAGCCAATTCCAGGGGCAAGGCGAGGTGAAAGGCGGAGCCAACGCCCGCCTCACTAGTTATCCAAAGATCACCGTTTAGAGCGCGCGCAAACGCTCTGGCGACGGTCATGCCAACACCGCTATCGCCGTAGCCGCTGATCTTGCGGTTTTTCGCCCGATATGTCCGCGCAAATACACGTTGCATATCTTCGAGTTCAATGCCGCCGCCTTTATCGCTCACCCATATCTCAATGGCATTGACTGGATCGGCGCCATTGACCAGCGCGAGGGGGCCAATCCTGGTTGAAATTGTAATCTGTGAACCAGCGGGCGAGACCGCGCTGGCATTAGATACAAACTGGGAAAGGATATGTTTTAGGCTGGCGCCATCGGCACTGACCAAGGGCAATTCCTCATCCAGCGCCAAGTCAATCATGTGTCCCTTGTCCGCAATTGTCTGCTCTGCCTCGCCAATAACTTCTTCAATGATCGAGAGCAGATCGATGTCTCCGCGCTCGATTCCGATTCTCGATTCAGCAGCGCTGCTGAACTTCTGTATCTCGCCAATGACCGCCGCTATTTGCTCGATATCCGCGGCAATCATGGCGAGCACCTGCCGCTGGGCCGCGCCCAGAATGCCGATACTTTCCGCCAGAAGCAAATCGACATAATCGGAAATCGACGACATCGGGGCGCGCAAGTTCTCCAGCATACCTGTGAATAATTCGGGCGCTTTTGGCTGATGTTCTTGCGTCTCGACTTCCGAATCGGCGTCCTGCTCGGCAAGAGAGGCGCGCGCGACCGACAATTCCGTTCGCGCGTCGCTCAAATCCAGAGCAAGCTGTTCACGCTGCGCAGTCAAGCGCTGCAGAGACGATTGCAGTTCAGCAACGTCGTGGCTGAGGTCGGCTTCTCCTTCGCGCGCTGCTTCATCGGCGAGCATCGCGTTGACTTTGGCTGTGAGCTGGTCGCGTATTTTGAGCAGGTTGTCCCTCTCTTCCACAAGGCTGTCTAGCTGTCGGCTCATCTCCTTTTGACGGTCCTCCCGCGCTTCGGCTTCGGCTTGCAGCGCCGCCACATTCGCATGAAGCGCCGTCATTTCAGTTTGCGCATCCTCAAGCCGCGAGCGCAGCTCTTGCGAGTCTCGCCGTAATTCCTCGCGCGAATTCATCAATTGCTCATGATCCGCGCTCAAATGCTTGAGCTTTCTTTCCAGCTCCGCATTGTTTCCACCGCCCGTTTCGATTAGCTTTTGGCGGGCGTCAAGCAGCGAGCGTCGGTCTTGATTCGCCGCCGCAAGATGTTGGGTGAAAGTCTTCCTCTCCACATAAAGTTGAATTAGCAGTTGGGTCACGTGGGAAGATTCCGGTTCGATTCCCAGCGACTCCATACGCCCTCGGATGGATTCCAGCCGCCGCTGCTGCTGATCGCGTTCCAATTCCAATTGAGCGGATTCGTCCGCCAGCGTCTGCAAGATCGTGGCGTATCCCTCTGAAGCGACCGACCGGCCCATCACCAGTAGCGAATTGATTTGCCGCCGCAGACGATCGCGCTCGGTGAGCAGCAGATTGTACTCTTTGTGCGCATACTCACGAATGACCTGCGCCAGCGCATCGTCATCATCCGCATTGAGCACGCGCAGCATTGTTTCCCCATCCAGCAGCGCGCGGGCGCTCGCCTCGGAATCAGCGCGCAATTGCGCCTGCTCGTCAAAGGTGACGTTCAATCGCTGCGCCGCGGCGGGGCTTTGCTCGCCGGCAGCCAAAGCATCAAGAATGCGCACGTGCTGCTCGCCTTGCTGTCGCTCGAGGTCGGCAATTTGACGCATGATGTTCTCGCGGCGCTCATAAACCCGCGCGAGGCTGGTCTCGAATTCCAGTCGATGCGCCATCAGCGCTTCTTGGTCGACGGCGGCGTCCATGCTGCGTTCAGCAATATCGGCAAAAGCCCGTTCCTCGGACAGGCTCTTGGAAGATGCGGCGTCGTCGCTCCAGGCAAGCAAGTGTCCGGCCAGGGAAGCGATGTCGCGCAGCCATTCCAACTCCTCAGGAGACAAATCCGCCTGACGGTAGGGCATCGCCACCAACATGAGGGCAATCAATTCGCCTTCAACTGTTAGCGGCTGCCCGTACACGCTGCAGAGCGAAGCGATGTTCAGTCGCCGAAACAGATCCTGGAGTTCAGCGGCATGGTATTCCGGGAAGAGAATCGTCTGCTCCTGATGCGTTGCCGCTTCGCGCAAAGTCGGCTGCTCGTTAAGGTTTAGCGAGATACCAGCGAGGGAATGATCAGCAACCTGATCGTAACCGGCGATCACATCGGCATAATTATTTTCTTGCACGCGCAAAAGCGCGCAGACCTCCAACTGAAGCGTTTCCAGCGTCGCCCGGACGATCTGCTCCGGAATGCGAGCGCCATCCCGCGTTTCCAGCATTAAGCCAATGGCATTCAACAGAAGGCGTCGATCGCGCGGGACAGGCGATGCGCTGAAGTTCCAGGATGAGGGCGCCGCCAGCAGCGCATCGACCTCGTTGCCTGCGGGCGCCTCGGCCGGCGCCGCAGACGGCATCACCGCTGAACTCGGCTGCGACGCGGCCAGCACCACTTCCACCAAACTGTGTTCCAACAGAGCAATCGCCAGGCGATAGATGATGAGCGGCAGCAAAACCAGTCCGGCCAAGTACGCCAGCCGCGAAGCGCCAAGATAATTGCCGGCGCCTGCGCCCTCGCGCATCTGGAAAAAGTCCCAACTGTTGCCTATCAGCAGCACAACAAAGAACAGGACTTTCAGTGGCGCATCGACAATGCGACTGTAGTTCAGGAGGGCGAGCAATAGTCCCATAGCGGCCAGTGCCGCCGTTATCCCCGACCACAGCAGAGCTTGTTCGGTAGCATTGAATGGCAGGTCCCCGCCATACACCGCCAGCCAACCGCGCGCGCTGTTGATATACAGGAGAGCCAAGATGAAAGCCGCGGCGAACACCAACAGGTTGGAGCGGTTCTGCCAGCGAATGAAGTCCGCGCTGAGAAATGCCCACGCCAGGATAAGCAGCGTTACCGCCTGCACCAGCCGTTCCAGCGGGGGCATCATCGCGTCGGCTTCCAGCTCGGCAAACTGTGACAAGAAAGCCACCGCCAACATGATCAGCCATAAAATGAGCAAGCCCCCGGTCGCATAAACGAAACGGCGGGTCGCTTGTTCAAAGGGAAAACGGGAGCGATGGCCGATTGCCAGAAACAGCGAGCCCTGGCTCAAGGCGATGACCAAGAGAAAAAAGACCAAATTGCCGGGAAACTCGACGAAGACATTCAGAAAATCCAACGTCGTCATTGACAATTCAACACCGTCCATATTGTTGGCGCCTCTGTTGACACGGCAACTTGAAATGCAACTCTAGCCGGTCAGAGTCAACGAGGTATCTGGTCTCCAAGAGCCAGTTCGGCGGGTTCCGTTCATCCGCAGTCGAGGCACGTTTCCTGACGAATCAGTATAGCATAAGGGTTACTCGCGCACTGGCGAAAATGTGCTGTCATTTCCCTTCGCTTGCCGTTCTTGCGCCTGCAAATTCGCTTGCCGTTGACGTTCCCCCGTCGCCAAACTAAACTCATTGCGTCCCGCAGATGAGCAGTGAGCAAACGGTGACGCGCGTATTTTCACATTTACTCCGCAGATTTCCCTTCATCGTGCGCTTACCCTATCTGGCATACAGCCGAATGCAAGCGCGCTACACGATCGGCGTTGCTGCGGTCATCATGGATGGCGACGGTCGCGTGCTATTGGTCGAGCACGCCTATCACCCACGATTCGCCTGGGGGCTGCCGGGCGGCTGGATCGACAAAGACGAAGACCCGTCAGCCGCTATCCTCCGCGAGCTAAGCGAAGAGTTGCAGCTGAATGCGCGCGTCCTGCGCGTCGTCCACAGTTCAAAGACGGCGCCCAACCATATCGACTTGGCCTTTCAGTGCGAAGCATTGAGCCCGATCGGGAAACTGAACCACGAGCTCTTGGGTTTCCAGTGGGCCGCGCGCGACGATTTGCCCGCCGTCAAACGCTTTCACCGCCAGGCAATCGAATTTGCAGGTGAGCGATTCCAGGGAGGCGAAGAATGGGAGCGAGTCTAAACTCGCGCCGCCGGTCCGGCTTTCCTGTACTCCGAACATTCTCTACCCTGCTCTTGGTGGCAGCCAGCGCCCTGCTCGTCTATGAACTGGTGGCGTTCAGCCGGCGCGAACAGCAGCTGCCGGAAGGCGTAAGCGTCGCCGGGATCAATGTCGGCGGGCTGAGCGAGCGCGACGCCGTCGCCCGTTGGGAACGCAATTATGCCGAGCCCATCATCATGCTCTATAAGGCGCGCGAAGGCGAGTATCCCATCCAACTGCACCCGGACCAGGTGGGCTGGCGCATCAGTAGCGAACCCATGCTGGCGGCCGCGCTGGCTTCGGGCGAGCAAGGCGGCGGATTCTGGCGCCGTTTTCTCGATTTCCTCCTGGGCATCGAACAGACCGTCGCCCGCGATATCGCCCTGGTCGCCGATTATCAGGAGAACGCGCTTGAAGCGATCTTGCGAGACATCGCCCGACGATACGACCGAGCGCCAGTCGGCGCCAACTATGATTTGCAAACGTTGACGGTCTACGCCGGCGCCAGCGGTTACGCGCTTGACCTGAGCGCCGCCATGTCGGTAGTGGATGACGCCTTGCGCTCGGCTGATGAGCGCAGGGTTGCCCTTCCAATCGCCGTCATGGGCAACGAGGGTCCAGATCTGAGCGCGTTGCGTGATCTCGTTATCGACTTCCTCGACAGCCGCGGATTCATTTATGACGGCCTCGGCACCGTCGCGTCCATCTATGTGCAGGACCTCCTGACCGGCGACGAGATTAATATTCTGGGCGATGTCGCTTTCTCCGGCGCCAGCACGGTCAAATTGCCCATCATGCTGGATTACTTTCGATTCCTGCCTTCCGAGCCAAGCGCCGATGAAGCCTGGCTCATGGCAAATTCGATGCTCTGCAGCAACAACGCCTCTTCCAATCTGATCATGGAGATCATCGGCGGCGGCGACATATTCTTGGGAATCCGCAGCGTCACCGATACCATCCTGGCGACCGGCATCGAAAACACATATATCTCAGCGCCCTTTTATCTCGGTGTCGCCGGGCAGCGGCTCGGCTCGATCCAGGCGCCGGATACGAGGCCGAATCCGGCATTTGACACCGAGCCCGACCCCTTCAATCAGACAACGGCCGAAGATATGGGCACGCTTTTCAGCCTGATTTACGATTGCGCCGAATTCAACTCGGGCTTGAACTTCGCTTTGCCCGCGAACCAGATCACGCAGCAGGAGTGCCGGCAAATGCTCGAGATCGCCAGCGCCAATGATCTGGAGCGGCTTCTTCAAGGCGGCATCCCGCTGGACGCGCGCATCGCGCATAAGAATGGCTGGATATTCGACACGGTCGGCGATGCCGGCATCGTCTATTCGCCGAATGGGCGCCACTATGTGATATCCGTCTTTCTATGGGAAAGGACCGAATTTCAGGATTACGAGAGGCTCTGGCCCCTAATTGAAGAGATCTCGCGAGCAACCTGGAATTTCTTCAATCCGGAGAATGCGTTGCTGCAGCCGCGCACGGACTTGCCGCCTACGGCTTTGGAATGCGAAGGCAATTACCTGCCGCCAGGACCGGAGTACGTCAACCTCAACGACATCAACAGTTGGAAGCGGAATTAGCCCTGCGCCCGCTCGGAAAGTCTAGACGATTCAATGCGCGGGAAAACCAGATTCCGCTCAATAGCTCGCCACCGCATCAGCCTGTGATTCATAGATGCGGAAAATCTCATCCAGGCCGGACATCTCCAGCGCTTCTCGCACCCGATCCGACGGCTGCGCCAGCCGCAAATCGCCATCGGCGCGCCTGACGCGCTTCAACGCGCTCATCATCTCCCAAAGTCCGTCCTGCCCCATGCTTTCGACGCGCTGCAAATCCAGCACCAAGTGGCGTCCGCCGGCGTCAATCTCGTAAGACAGGAATGAACCCAGTTGTCCCGCGCTGATCCTGTCGACCCGTCCTCCCGCTTCGATCACCAAAATGTTGCCATGGCTGGAACGTTCTATCCGCATCAGCATTCTCCAATTCGAGCAGACATGCTACAATGGCGCAACTTTGCGCGGCGGCTACTTGCAGTAGGCTAGCCGCTCAATGCCCTAGATTCTTCAGACTGGCGGCGTGAGAAGCATGGATTTGAATTATATTGCGCTAATCACTTGCACCGTGGCGCTTCTATTCATTCTGATCCAACGCACCGATCCGAAACGACGGCGCCTCTCGATTGCCTTTGTCGTTCTCTGCCTTCTGATCATTCACCACAATACATCCATCAAGAACGATCTTCACGAAGAGACGCTGCTCGCTTTCGTGCTCGGCTTCTTGGCGAGCGGCTTGTTTTGGCTGCTTATCGGCCGTTACAATCCGGTCGATAAAGAAGAAGAAATCCAGGTCATGGGCATGGACGACTGAGCGCGTCCGGGCATTAACCAACGATGTTAATCGGAATGACGTCGGCGCCCTGGAGCATGACCACGCTGATTCTGGCCGCTACCTGTTCTGATAGCCGGCGAAAGGCGCGCCCTGCTTCAGATTCCGGGTCGTGAATGACGATGGGACGGCCATAGTCGCCGCCTTCGCGCACATTGGCCGACAAGGGAATCCTACCCAGGAACGGCAGGTCCCGGCTTTCGGCAAACTTCTCCCCGCCGCCGCTGCCGAAGAACTCGCCCGACATATTCTCCACCACACCGAGCAAGGGAACCTTAAGCTGCTCAAACATCGCGGCCGCGCGAATCGCATCGGCGACAGCGACATCCTGCGGCTGCGTCACAATGATGCTGCCGGTCAACGGGAAGGATTGCGCCAGCGACAAAGGTGCGTCGCCCGTGCCCGGCGGCAGATCAACGATCATATAATCGAGCCGGCCCCACTCCACATCGGTGAAAAACTGACGGATTGCATTGTGCAGCATCGGTCCGCGCATGATCATAGGCTTGTCCGGCGTCGTGAGAAAGCCGGTGCTGATCAGCTTGACGCCGAAGACTTCGAGCGGCTGCATCTTGTCGTTGCGGACCTTGGGGCGCCCGCTGCCCAAGCCGAACATTTGCGGGATGTTGGGATTGAGAATGTCCGCATCCATCAAGCCGACTTCGGCGCCGGCATCGGCCAGACTTACAGCCAGGTTGGTCGCCACCGTGCTCTTGCCCACCCCGCCCTTGCCACTGGCGATCGCCACAATGCTATTCATCGGCACATCAAGTCGGCCGTGGATGCGGCGGTCGGTCGGCACCTGCGCATCCCACCGGATTCGCAGCGATTCAATTCCCGCGACCTTGCCGATCACAGCAGCATTGCATCTTTCGACGAAGACGTCCTTCAAGGGACAGGCTGGGGTCGTCAGCACGATGGTAAATTCGGCGATGCCATCGGCCACGTCGAGATCACGCACCATGTTGAGCGAGACGATATCGCGGTTGAGCTCCGGTTCAATGACCGTGCTCAGCACCGTCATCACTTGTTGGTCAATTTTGCTCATGCCTTGCCTCGACGCTAATCAGCGAGATGAACCCAATATATCACCAATTGGAGAATTGGGTAACGGTTACAGGATGTCTTAACAATCTAGAGTATTACCGGGCATCGCTTGTCGAATCCCGCAATTCAGTGGTATCATGGCAACAAATGTAACGTAAGTGGAGTCGCACCGTTGGCAAAGTCTGATGCAATGCAAAGCAATCAGGAGTCGCGTTCCAAAGCGATGTCAGAGCCAGAGCAATCAAATGGCGTAAGCGTCAAGAAGGCATTGCAGGATAACCTGACGCTCTTTGTGCAATTGATCGGACTGGGCGTGGCGCTTTGGGGTCCGCTAATCGTGATCATGATTTGGATGTCGGGAAACTTTACCGACATACGGTCCGACATCTCTGATTTGGAAAGCAAACTGACTGGACAGATTCAAGAACTCGACACCCGGCTGACCAGGCAGATCCAAGCCCTCGACAACAAAATCAATGCAATTGGCGATATGACTGTCATCGCGTTCACGGACGGCGAAATAAGCAGTGATGAGCTCGTCGCGATCTGGGAACGAGCAAGCTCATCTTAGCCAGTGGATTTCCGCGATTGAGCTAACGCTCCAATCTTGCAGGTGGCTCTATTGACCGCGCTTGGCGGCGCGTCTGGCTTTGCGCTCCAGCGCCTTGCGCCGGCGTTCTTCGCGCTTGGCGTCGTCTTCCGACCAGGGCGTCGCGCCCTCAGCAGTTGGAGCGGGCGCCGCGCTGGATTCCGCCGGCGGAGTTGCTTCACTCGCCGCGGCTGGCGCAGCCAATTCGGCCTGCGGCGCAGCCTGCGGGGCGGCTGGGCGAGAGCGAGCGGCGCCCCGGCGCGCTTCTTTCGCCACGTCTATATGCTCCCAGGTTCCGCGCACCAGCATTTCTTCGTAAGCGCGCGTCGGAGCGATGCTGCGCCAATATGAATTCGGCTTGGACAGTCTTTCCTTGTCGTGAATGTGATGCGTGGTGCGGTCATAGCTCGCGAGTTCATAATCGTGGTCCATCTTGATCGCGTCAAATGGACAATATTCAGCGCAGAATCCGCAATTCATACAGATGTCAATGTCGATGAAGAAAGCCTCAGGCTCGGGCACAGGGCGCCCGGTATTGGGGTCGTTGCCGCGCACGATCCAGATGCATTGCGGCGGGCAGACCTTGGCGCAAATGCCGCAGCTCGTGCACCAGTCTTTGCCGCTGCGAGTCGGATGATCTTCGTCTTCAACGATGAGAAAGGGCACGAAGCGAAATCGCTCCGGCACCGCCACCTTCTCGTCAGGATACTGAACGGTGATCACGCCCTTCGTCTTCGTTCCCTGGCGGACGCCGAAATTATCGGTCGAGTGATGATATTTGCGGAAGCCGTAACGAATATCGTCCACATAGGAATCAACAAAGTGCCGCAAGGTCAACAACAAACCCTTTGCCAATCCGGTTCCGTACATGATGTCTCCCTGTCGGCCGCGGATATTCGTCTCCGTAACCGAAAACGCTAGCGGTCGGTCTCGCCTAACACGATATCGATGCTGCCTAGGATGCCGACAATATCAGCCACTTTATGTCCTCGGCTCATAATGCCCATCGGCGTCAGGTTGATAAAGCTTGGCGCGCGCACATGATAACGCCAGGGATTGGCTGATCCGCCGCGGCCGCCGGCCGATACGACATAATATCCCAGCTCGCCTTTGCCATTTTCCACGCGACCATAGGCTTCGCCATGGGGCACGCGCGGCGCATAGGCGCCCGGCTTGCCATCCGCCCAGATCGATTCTCCCTCGGTCGCTTCGAGCCGCGGCAGAATCTGCTTCAATATGCGCACGCTCTCGCGCAGTTCCGACACGCGCACTCGATAGCGGGCGTACATATCGCCTTCGTCTTCGACCGCGATATCGAAATCGAGCTCGGGATAGATGCTGTATGGGTCGGCGCGCCGGATGTCGTAAGCCACGCCACTGCCCCGCAAGAGCGGACCGGCGGCGCTGTAATTGATCGCGTCCTCGCGCGTCAAAACACCGACGCCCACCGAACGCTCAAGCAGGATCTCGTTCTGGGTCAGCAGCCGCTCCAGCTCGTCAATCGTACGCGGAATGCGTTCATTGATCATCTCGGTCAGAAACTGCATGGTATTGTAGTCGCGCACGCGGTCATTGGTCAGATTGCTGACGCTCTTGAGGCGCTCGGGCAGATCACCGAATAAGCCACCAAAACGCATGTAGTTGCACATCATGCGGCTGCCAGCGACCGCCTCAAAGAAATCGAGGATGCGCTCGCGTTCTTGCACAAAATAAAGCACGGGCGTGAAAAATGCGCCGATGTCGTTCAGCCAGAAGCCGATCGCCCAAAGGTGATTCACGATGCGGCTTAGCTCCACCATCATGACACGCAGCGCCTCGCAGCGATAGGTCGGCCGGTTGTACTTCCGCCCCAGGCTCATCAACTGCTCGACCGCCAGCACATAGCCATGATTGTTGCCCATGCTGGAGATGTAATCCAGGCGGTCGGTGAAGGGAATGTTGTGCAGATAGGTATTGCGCTCGCCAATCTTTTCATGATTGCGGTGCAAGTAGCCCATGACCGGCTCCAGCGAGGTCACCGTCTCGCCGTCCACCGTCAGCACCATGCGAAATACGCCATGCGTGCTGGGATGATGCGGACCCATATTGACGACCAGTTCGTTGGTCTCGAAGCCGTCTTTGTCCATGATTCGCTCGACATCAACGCCCAAACCGAGCGACTGATACACTGCCGTCTCGGAGCTGTCCATCAAACGGCCGAGGTCGATGTCCGGCGGGTAGGTCACATTCTTGCCGAAGACATTCTTTTCTTCAGCGCGGTAAACCTGTCCACCAGGCCAGCGATTGTCAAATGGCTTCTGATCTTCTTCGTAGTAGGCTTCGCGCCAATCCTTGCGCAAGGGATGGCCGTGAAAACCTTCCCACATCAAAATGCGCTTGAGATTCGGATGACCCCGGAAACGGATGCCCATGAGGTCCCAGGCTTCGCGTTCCTGGAAGTCGGCGCCGCGCCAGATTGGTACCAATGACGGAATCTCGGCCTGCTCGCGATCGGTCTGCGCCTTGAAGACGAGCGCCCCGCCACCGCTGGTCCGGTAGGCGTGATAGACCATTTCCAGGTGATCGCCGGCGCCAAGATAATCGACAGCGGTCGCGCTAGACAAATAATCGAATCCAAGGTCGTCGCGGATAGCGCGCGCCACCTCAACCAGTCGGTTGCTTTCCACGATGACGCCGCCGTAGCCTTCGCGATCGTCTAGCGTGACCGCGTCGTCATATTCATTTCGCAGATAGTCGATGGCCTCATCGACCGTAGTCGCGTCAAGCTGATTCTCGGGCGCCAATGCCGGCTGGTCCATCTATGATTATTCCTCTTCTGCTACCGCGGCGCGACGCGACGCCCGCAGCGCTTTGCGTGCTAGGGCGCGAAGACGCCGCTTCTCGCGGATGTCTTCGGCTTCAGCCCAGGGCGCGCCGCCGGATGGCAAAACGAAACTCAATGCATCTTCAGAAACGGGCGCCGCATCGGCGACAGCAGTCGTATCCGCCGCGACTCTTGCCGCCACCATCTGTGTCGCCGCTGGCAGTTCGCGGATGCCGATGCTCGGCATATCTCCCGCTGCCGCTTCCGCCTGCCGCCGAATCATATCCATTTGGCGTGGATCGATGATGTCCGGACCCAAAACCGGCACTGGAGTCGGCTCGGCGCTAGAAACGCCGTACCAGGGCACATCGTCGCCATTGGCTATGCTCTGGCCGTCTATCTTGCGCTGCAAGGCTATCATGCCATAGAGCAGCGCTTGCGGCGTTGGCGGGCAGCCAGGCACGTAGACATCCACCGGCAGGTATTTGTCCATGCCCGAAACCACATTGTAGCCCTCTTTGAAGGGTCCGCCGCCGCTTGCGCAAGCGCCCATCGCCAGGACGTATTTGGGTTCCGGCATCTGGTTGTACAGCCGCACGATCGGCACGACCATCTTCTTGGTCACGGTCCCGGAGACAATCATCAGATCAGCTTGGCGCGGAGTCGCCCGCATCACTTCGAATCCAAAGCGCGAGAAATCAAAACGGGACGCGGCGGTGGCGATCATCTCGATCGCGCAGCAAGCCAAGCCGAAGAGCATTGGCCACATCGAATTGCGCCGCCCCCAGTTGTAGAGCTGGCTGAGGCTGGTGATGGCGATGTTGTTCTCCAGTTCCGCGGGGACGGGAAACTCAGTCTGGTTAAACTCTTGCAGATTCAGATCCATTTAGGCGCTGATCTCCTCATACCAGTCTCGCAAAATCGCTTTGAGTATAGCATCGTTCACCAGCGCCGGATCATCGGCGAAGCCCGGAAGACCGGTAATCCGCCGGGTCAAGTCGTCCAGGCTGATGTCTTCCAATTCAGCATTCGGATACGTTTCCATCAAAGCCAAGACAATTTCGAAATCTGAATCCCAATACAGTTGCCGGTGCGTCATGGCCTGCGCGCAATCATTCAACAAACTGAGCGCCTTTGTCAGCGTCGCATTGGCGGTTTAAGCATCGCGCTCTTGCAACATGCAGCACGATAAAGCGCAACGCTGTAAGTATAGGTTCGCGCGGGGAGATTGTCAAGAATTTCACAAACTCCTTTGCGCCCGTTTCATTCCAGCTCGATTGCTTCCGCGCCAACATGATTCACCAGCGTATGCCGGGCAATGCTGTCCATTTCCGCCTCGCAGTAAACTTGCTTCATTTCTGCAGCGACATGCTGAGCCGTTTGCCTATTATCGCACAGAGCACAGAGCGTTGGACCGGCGCCACCGATGAAAACAGCGATCGCGCCCGCCCGCTTAGCCGCGGCACGCACCTCCGCTAGAAAAGGTACTAAACAGGCGCGCGCCGGTTCCACAACGGTATCGCCTTCCATGGCGCCGCCCAGCGCCTCAAGATCGCCTCGATGCAGCGCGTCGACCAACTGAGCGACCCTGCCAGTTTGGTGAATTAATGTCTTCAGCGAAACATTGGAAGGTAATATCGCCCGCGCTTCATTGGTCGGCACGGGAAAGTCAGGCGTCACAAGCGCCAGATGCAAATTCTCGGGTACCGGCAGTGGTCGGATTGCCTCGACCGTGATGCCGGCGACAAGAACGATACCGCCAAGCAAACAAGGCGCCACATTGTCGGCGTGGTAGCCACTGACAAGCGCCTCCCCCTCCAGGCTGAAGGGCAGCAATTCCTCGCGCGTGAAAGGCTCGCCGACTAACTTGTTCAGCGCCACCACCGCCGCAACCGAACTGGCGGCGCTGCTACCCAGCCCGCTGGAAAGCGGCAGTCCCTTGACCAGCTTGATCCTCAAGCCGCGCTTCTCGCCGATGCGATTCAAGAAAGCGCGCGCCGACACCGAGGCGACGTTGCGCTCCGGCTCGCGCGGAAGCTGGCCGCCATCGCCCTGGATGTCCGTGATGACGAGCTCTGGATCGTCCTGGAACTCGACGACCGCGCGATCGCCAAAGCCTTCCAGCGCCAGCCCGAGGATATCAAAGCCGACCCCCAAGTTGGCGACAGTCGCCGGGGCGAAGGCTTCCGCTCTGGAAATTGCCATGGAAGGTCGTTATCCTTGCCGCGATTTCGGCGCGAGGTAAAGGCAATGCCAAGCAGTCTACAATGTATCAATTGCGCGCAACAATACCCAATCCAGCGCGTGATTTACGCCTGTGAAGCCTGCGGCGGCCTGCTGGACGTGCGACATGATTTTGACGCCTTGCGCAAGCCAATTTCAACCGACACTTTTGATGACCGGCTCGGTACATTCGAGGCGCCGTACAACAGCGGCGTCTGGCGCTACAAGGAACTGGTTTATCCCGGCATTGACGACGGGTCTATCGTCAGTCGCATGGAGGGCAACACCAACCTCTATGTGTTGCCGCGGGTCGCCGCTTTCGCTGGTATCAACACGCTCTTCCTGAAACACGAGGGCGAAAATCCGACCGGTTCCTTCAAAGACCGCGGCATGACCACCGGCGTCACCCAAGCGCGCATTCTGGGCATGGATCGCGTCGCCTGCGCATCCACCGGCAATACCTCAGCCTCGATGGCTTCCTACGCGGCGCGTGCGGGCATGCAGGGGATCATCTTCCTGCAGAATCAGCAGATCGCCCTGGGCAAACTGGCCCAGGGAATCGCCTTCGGCGCGACTTGCCTCCAGATTGACGCCGACTTCGATCGCAACATGGAATTGGTGCGGCTGGTTTCGGAAAAGCTCGGCGTATACTTGCTGAACTCGATCAATCCTTTCCGCCTCGAAGGCCAGAAATCGATCATGTTCGAGGCGCTTCAGCAGCTACGATGGCAGGTGCCCGACTGGATCGTTGTGCCCGGCGGCAATCTGGGAAACAGCTCCGCCTTTGGCAAAGGACTGCTGGAAATGCTCGAAGTTGGTTTGATCGACCGGCTGCCGCGCCTGGCGATCATCCAGGCGGAAGGCGCCAATCCTTTGTATCGGCACTTCAATAGCGGCTTTCGGCAGTTTGAAGCGGTGAAAGCCGAGACCATTGCTACCGCCATCAAAATCGGCAATCCGGTCAATCTGCAAAAGGCGATCCGCGCCCTGGAGTGGACGAGCGGTGTGGTTGAAGAGGTCAGCGATCAGCAGATTATGGACGCCAAAGCGATCATTGACGGCGTCGGCATCGGCTGCGAGCCAGCATCGGCCTGTTCAGTGGCGGGGACCAAGAAGCTGGTCGAGCGCGGCATCATCAAACGCGGCGATACGGTGCTCGGCATCTTGACGGGCCACGTGCTCAAGGACCCGGAAGCGACCATCGCTTATCACGCCGATCAACTCGCGGACCTTTCGCCAATGTACGCCAACAGAATGCGGCAAGTCGATGCCAACCTCGACGAGATCGTCCGCGTCCTTGCCGAAAGCGCGCCCTCGGCGTCCGATTACACCTGACCGACGGCCGACCGCGCCGGCACCTGCTTCAATGAGCGGTCCAGATCTTTGATGATGTCTTCTGGATCTTCAATGCCCAAGGCGAAGCGCACCAAATTGTCCTTAATGCCGACAGCCAGCCGTTCTTCGCTGCTGAGATCGTAGTAACTGAAATAAGCCGGCTGTTCAATCAGGCTCTCGGTGCCGCCAAGGCTGGGCGCGATATAGGGTATGCGCAACCGGTCAATGAAGTCGCTGGTCGCCTTAATATCCCCAGCCATTTCAAAGCTGATGACGCCGCCGAAGCCACACATTTGCGTCTTGGCCAATTCGTGATCCGGGTGAGAAGGCAAACCGGGATAATAGACGCGGTCAATCTTGGGATGGCTCTCGAGAAATCGCGCCACAGATAGCGCGGACTCGTTCTGATGCCGCACGCGCAGAGCCAGGGTCTTGAGACCGCGCTCCACCAAATAAGCCTGATGCGGATCAATGACGTTGCCCATTATCCCGCGCGCGTCTTTCAACGCCTTGATGCGACCGGCCGCGCCGGCGATGGCGCCCGCCAGCACATCGTTGTGGCCGCCGAAATACTTGGTCGCGCTGTGCATGACAAAGTCGATGCCGAATTCCAGCGGCTTTAGATTCACCGGCGTGGCGAAGGTGGTATCCAACAGGGTCATCGCCCGATGACGCGCACCCAGTTCAGCCAAATGACGCAGGTCGGCCACGCGCAGATAGGGGTTGGTCGGCGTCTCGGTAAATATGAAGCGCGTCTTCTTGGGGACGATAGCGGCTTCAAGCGCCGCGCTATCGCCCATGGGCACGACGCTGGTGTCAATCCCAAACTTCTTCAGGGTCGTCTCACAGAATTGCCGCGTCCGTCGATAGCAGTCGTCAGTCATCACGATATGCGTCCCGGGCCGCAGCACGGTCAAGAACAGCGACGTCACCGCGGACATGCCGGAAGGATAGACGATGGCGTCCTCCGCGCCTTCCAGATTGGCGATCCGCCGTTCGAGCGACCAGACGGAGGGATTGCCATAACGCGCGTATTCCTCGCGGTCAAGCTCGCCGCCGTAGACTTTTTTGTCCAGAAACTTGATGACGTCCGCGGTGCTCTCGAAAGTATAAGTCGCCGTCTGAACGATCGGGGTCGTCATCGCGTGAAAGCCCTTGTCACGTGCCGCGCCGCCATGCACCGACCGCGTGCTGGCGCCCTTGTATTGCCCGTTTTCCTTGATGCTTGTCCTTGTCATGATCCATTCCCTACCATAGAAAAAGCCCAAACCGATGCGCATACGCCAGTTTGGGCTTCCGTGTCTTCCAAGAAAAAGTGACTGGGGCACAGTCGACGGAATGACCTGATTTCGCTCGCAAGCTGTCGTCGCGCCGCTACCACCAGGTGTTTACCCTCATCTTCCAGAATTATCTGCCGAACTTAGCACCTTCCCATTGCCATCTGGGGGTTGCTGTGGCTTCACCGAGTCGGTCTCTCCACCACCTCTGGATAAGCGTAAACTTACTCTTCAATTGTTAATGGATGCATACTCTATCACAGATGCCGGCTCAATGCAAATGAAGCCGAAGCTGTTATCTCCGACGGCGCTTCTATGCTATTCTATTGGCTGACTCAGGTTGAAAGTCGAAGGCAGACCAAACATGATTCAATCTGCGCTCCGGGTCCTGGGCGGCAAGCCGCTTTATGGTGAAATCCAGGTGCAGCGCGCCAAGAATTCCATCTTGGCGATGATTGCCGCATCTATCGTTGTCGAACATGGCGAAACCATCCTGCACGACGTGCCCGATATTGAGGACGTCCAGCGCGCGTTTGAGTTGCTGCGCGCCTTGGGCGCCCGCGTTCGTCACGATAGAGTGAGCAAAACTGTCCGAATCGATGCATCCAATATCACAAGCGGACTGCTGCCGGAAGCGATCGCCTCGCAATTCCGCGGGTCCGTATTATTTCTGGCGCCGCTGCAAATTCGTCTGGGATATGTCGAGCTGCCCGGCAGTGGCGGCTGCGATATCGGCACACGCAAGATCGACTTCCATCATCGCGGTTTCGCGCGCCTCGGCGCGAATGTGCAATATTTTGAGGACGGACGAACCATCATTGACCTCGAAGGACGACGTTTCCGCGGCGCATCGCTCTATCTGGATCTGCCCAGCCACACGGGCACGGAAAACCTGATGTTGGCCGCCGCCTTGGCGGATGGACAGACCATTCTGGAAAACGCGTCGGTTGAACCCGAGGTGCTGGATTTTGGCAACTTCCTCAATGCGATGGGCGCCGATATCCACGGGCTTGGCAGCAATACTTTGGTCATCAACGGTGTAAGCCGGCTTCACGCAATCGAATATACGCCGATGCCGGACCGGCTTGTGACCGGCACCATCATGATTGCGGCGGCAATCGCTGGCGGCGATGTCACCATTCACCATGTGGAACCGGCGCATCTGCGCATCGTCATCGCCAAGTTGGAGCAGATGGGCGTCGAGATCAGCGTTGATGGCAAATCAATTCGCGTAAGTCGGTCGCGCCAACAGGCACTGGATCCGATCAACATTCAGACGCACTTCTATCCTGGCTTCCCCACCGACTTGCAGCCGTGCATGGCGGCGCTCTCGACTCTGGCGAATGGGACCAGCTACATTCGCGAGCGCATATTTGACAATCGCTACGGCTATGTTGACGCGCTGCTGCAGATGGGCGCGGATATCCTGATCAGCCAGAGCGACGTTTGCATCATCAATGGCGTAAGCCGGCTGCGGCCCGCGCGCGTCTCAGCCGACAATATCCGCTCCGGCGCCACGGTGCTGCTGGCGGCGCTGGCGACTGAAGGCGAGAGCTTCATCGAAAATGTTTACCAGATCGATCGCGGTTACGAAGCCATCGAGGAACAGTTGACCCAGCTCGGCGCTGATGTCGCTCGTGTGCAGTCCGAATTTAGCTCGTTGCCCGCGCTTTAGCGCCCTTGCGAATGACGTCACCATCCTGACAGTCGAACGCATTCTACAGTCGGCTTAGAACGGCAGCCGCGAATTCGGCGGTAGACACAGGCGTTTCGCCAGCGCCGGCAATATCGGCTGTGCGCAGCCCCTCCTCCAGCGCCCCATCAATGGCGGATTCAATTCTCTGCGCTTCCGCCTCCAGTTGCAGGCTGTACCGCAAGAGCATGGCGGCGCTGAGGAACATGCCGATGGGATTGGCTAAGCCCTGCCCGGCAATATCAGGCGCCGATCCATGCACCGGTTCATACAAGCCGAATCGGTCCGCGCGCAACGAAGCCGATGGCAGCATGCCCAGGCTGCCGGCTAACACCGAAGCCTCGTCACTCAGAATATCACCAAACATATTGCCGGCAACGATGACGTCAAAGCTGCCCGGTCGTGTCAGCAAGTGCATGGTCGCCGCATCCACCAGCAAATGTTCCAGTTCCACATCTTCGTATTCTTCATGCACTTCTACGACAGTGCGCCGCCAGAGCCGCATCGAGGCCAGCACATTAGCCTTATCCACCGAGCAAAGCTTTTTGCGCCGCCCTTGCGCCGCGCGAAAGGCGACATTGGCCACCTGCTCCACTTCGCTTCGGCTATAGCGCATCGTATCGTGGGAGTCGTCGCCAGCGCCTTGCTCCTTCCGCGCGCCGAAGTAAATGCCGCTGACGAGCTCGCGTACGAATAAGATATCGACATTCTCCAGCAGTTCCGCCCGTAGCGGCGCGTGCTCGACGAGCGCGGGATAGGTCTTCACCGGACGAAGATTGGCGAACAGACCGAAACGTTGGCGAAGTTCCAACAAGCCGCGCTCCGGCTGCACGCTCGCTGTTGGGTCAGACCATTTCGGCCCGCCGACAGCGCCAAGCAGGATGGCGTCAGCCGCTTCGCAGATGGCAACGGTCTCTGGAGGCAGCGGATCACCCGTTTCGTCGATCGCGAGGCCGCCGATCAGCCCTTCAACAAAGGTGAACTCATGGCCATACTTTTCGGCGATGTGCGCCAGCAGATCGGTCGCTTGCCCTACCACTTCGGGCCCGATGCCGTCACCGGGCAATACCGCTATAGTTGCTTTCATGGATGACACTCTCCCCATTCAAAAAAAGAGGCATGCCCGGGACATGCCGTCAACACGCGCTTAGGCAACCCTACGCTAAACATTTACTGCTACCGGTCTTTTGTCCCCCTGCGTCTCGGCGACAGACAGACCGTATTCGACGCTGTCCACTAAAGCCAGCCAGCTCGCGCAGATGATATCGGTCCCGGCGCCAACCGTGCTCCAGCGCGCGCTGCCATTGTAGGAATCAATCAACACGCGCGTTACTGCGCCAGTGGCGTTTTCTCCATCGAGAATGCGCACCTTGTAATCGACCAGCTGAATATCGCGCAGCGCCGGATACTTGGGCAGAAGCGCCTTGCGCAGCGCCAGGTCCAGCGCATTTACGGGACCATTTCCCTCGGCCGCGGTATGCGCGACATCGCCGTCCACATCCAGTTTCACCATCGCTTCAGCCAACTGACCGCGACCTCGTCGATCCTCGACGATCACGGTGAAATCCAGCAGGCTGAAAAGCGGCTTGTAATCGGGCGCGGCGCGGCGCAGGCGAACGGCGACAGATGCCTCAGCCCCTTCGAAGGAGAAACCGGCGTTTTCCAATTCCTTGATGTCGTTGAGCACCTGAACCGCTTCATCCTTCGTCACGTCCAGCCCTAACTCGTCGGCTTTGCTGAGCAGGTTGCCGCGCCCCGACAAATCCGATACCAAGACGCGCGTCTCATTGCCGACCTGCTTCGGCTCAATGTGCTGATAACTGTCCACATTGCGCCGTATCGCCGCCACATGGATGCCACCCTTGTGGGCGAATGCGCTCTTGCCGACGTACGGCAGATGCGCGTCGGGCGCCAGGTTGGCGATCTCCGCCACAGCGCGCGACAGATGCGTCAGCGCCGCCAGATTGCCATCTTGCGCCAGGCAGGGGGTGCCCAGCTTGATGATGAGATCGGGAATGACGCTGCAAAGATTAGCGTTGCCGCAGCGTTCACCATAACCATTGATGGTGCCTTGGACATGGGCCGCGCCCGCCCGCACCGCGGCAAGCGAATTCGCGACCGCCACTTCGCTGTCATTGTGCGTGTGAATGCCGAAGGGTGTTTCCGGGAAGAGCTCGCGCGCTTTGTATACGAATTCCGCCACCTCCCAAGGCATGGAACCGCCGTTAGTATCGCAGAGCACGATGACATCGGCGCCACCGGCAGCGGCCGCCGCCAGCGTGTCGAAGCCGTATTCCATGTCAAGCTTGGCGCCATCAAAGAAGTGCTCGGCATCGTAGATGACTTCTTTGCCCTGCCCTTTCAAATAGGCCAGGCTGTCTTGGATCATGTTGAGGTTTTCGTCGGCGGTTGTCTGCAAGACGTCCGTAACATGCAGCATGGATGTCTTTCCCACAATGGTGACAACCGGCGTTTCCGCTTCAATCAGCGCGCGGATATTGCCATCATCCGCCGGTGCAATGCCTTTACGGCGCGTGGAGCCGAAAGCCGATATCTTCGAGTGCTGCAAGTCGAGCGCCCGAACTTGATCGAAATAAGTCACGTCTTTCGGATTGGACCCGGGCCAGCCGCCTTCAATGTAATCAACGCCCAACTCGTCCAGCAGCATGGTAATGCGCAACTTGTCGGCAACGGAAAAAGAAATCCCTTCCCGTTGGCTGCCATCGCGCAAGGTGGTGTCATAAATGGCGACTCTCTGTCTCAAGTCCCGGCTCCTTTTCAGCGGGGCGCCTGCGCTCGCGCCGATTACGCCGTCGTCACAACTCGCTGAGGATTGCGCGATTCAAAGCGCCGCACATCTTCATCCAAAGCCAGCAGGTAACCCAGCTGATCCACGCCATTCAGCAAACAGTACTTGGCAAAGCCGTCCAGCGGGAATCCGACAGCGCGCCCGTCGGGCAAAGTCATGGTTTGCGCTTCCACATCGATGCTCACCGCCGTGCTTGGATCTTCCTCTGCCAGGCTGAAGAGCTGCTGCTGCGTATCGCGATCGACGGTGATGGGGAGCAAGCCATTCTTCAGCGCGTTGTTGCGAAAGATATCGGCGAAGTCGGTGCTGATGACGGCTTTGAAGCCCGCGCCCATCAAAGCCCAGGGCGCATGCTCACGCGAGCTGCCGCAGCCGAAGTTATCGCCCGCCACCAGCACGGATGCGCCTGCATAGGCTGAATGATTCAGAATGAAGTCAGGATTGGGCGTCTCGCCATCTTCGAGGTAGCGCCAGTCGCAAAAGGCGGCTTTACCCAAACCGTCCTTGTCGGTCACTTTCAAGAAGCGCGCCGGAATGATTTGATCGGTATCGATGTCGTTCACTGGAATCGCGACGATGCTGCCTTCGATATGAGAAAGTTTGTCCATTTTGGTATCCTGTCTCAGTAGACCTGACGTAGTCGCGTGAATGACTGAATTGCGGTCGGGCGAGACGCCGCCTTCCCCTTACAGAGCAGAAGACATCATCGCGCGCGGGTCGGCCACGGCGCCGGCGATCGCTGACGCGGCCGCGGTCAAGGGGCTGGCCAGGAAGGTGCGTCCGCCCTTGCCTTGCCGGCCCTCGAAGTTGCGGTTGCTGGTCGAGACGGCGTATTGGCCCGGCTGCAGTTGATCGCCATTCATCGCGATGCACATTGAACAACCGGCTTCGCGCCATTCCGCGCCCGCCGCCCGAAAAATCTCATGCAAACCTTCGCTCTCGGCTTGCTGCTTAACTGGCTGCGAGCCTGGCACCACCATCATGCGCACGCCATCCGCCACCTTGCGCCCCTTGACGAATTCAGCCGCCTGTCGCAGATCTGAGATCCGCGAATTGGTGCAGCTGCCGATGAAGACGACATCAATCGCTTTGCCCAGCAATTGCTGCCCCGGCGCGAGCTCCATATAATTCAGCGCCTTTTCCAGCGCGATTTTCTTGTTGTAGTCGCTTTCGTCGTCCGGCATCGGAACGGCCGCCGCAATCGGCATGCCCATGCCTGGATTGGTGCCATAGGTGATCATGGGGCTCAACTCATCGGCGCGAATCGTGATTTCCTGATCGAAGATGGCACCATCGTCCGTCGGCAGCTCTCGCCAGCCTTCCACCGCGGCATCCCAGTCGCCGCCGCTTGGGGCATGGCGGCGACCGCTGATGTATTCGAAGGTTGTGTCATCCGGCGCCACCATACCAGCGCGGGCGCCACCTTCGATTGACATATTGCAGACGGTCATCCGGCCTTCCATGCTCAGGTTTCTTATCGCTTCGCCGCGATATTCAAAGACGTGACCGGTGCCGCCGCCGATGCCGATCTTGGCGATGATCGCGAGGATGATGTCCTTCGCCGTGACGCCATCGCCAAGCCGCCCCTCGACATTGACCGCCATAGTCTTCGGCTTGTTCTGCAGCAGCGTCTGCGTCGCCAACACGTGACCGACTTCGCTGGTGCCGATGCCAAAAGCCAGAGCGCCAAAGGCTCCGTGCGTGCTGGTATGACTGTCGCCGCAGACAATCGTCATACCCGGCTGCGTCAATCCTTTTTCCGGCCCGATCACGTGCACGATGCCTTGATGCTCGCCGCCGAGCGCGTACATTGGAATGCCATAGTCGTCGCAGTTCTTGCTGAAGACGTCCAACTGTTTCGCCGCCATCGCATCAGCAATCGGGATAATGCCCAGTTCATTCCGCGGCGTGGTCGGCGTGCTGTGATCCATCGTGCCAATCGTGAGGTCGGGCCGCCGCACCGCCAGCCCGCGCTCGCGCAGCATCGAGAAGGCCTGCGGCGATGTCACTTCATGCACGAGATGCAAGTCAATGTATAGCACGGCCGGCGTATCCTCGCTTTGCTCCCGCACCGTATGGGCGCTCCATACCTTCTCAAAAAGTGTGCGCGGATCTCCGTTTGAAGTCATCGTTCTCTCCTGTATAGAAACGCGAGCGAGCCGCCCCTACGACGATGTCAAGCCGACCACCGCCACATCGCCTTCTGGGGCGACATCGCCCAAGCCCATGCTCGAAATCATGCGGTTGAGCGCGGCGACATAAGCTTTCACGCTGGAAACAACGATATCGCTGTCGGCGCCGTAACCGCCGAATGTCCGATTGCTGTCCGCCGGCGTAATCCGCACGGTCACTTCACCGAGCGCGTCAATGCCCTCGGTCACACTGTGCACGTTAAATTCGAGCAGTTCATTTGGCGCGTCCAC
This sequence comes from Chloroflexota bacterium, assembly GCA_011523705.1. Classification (GTDB taxonomy): domain Bacteria; phylum Chloroflexota; class Anaerolineae; order Aggregatilineales; family Phototrophicaceae; genus UBA6055. Next base: position 23,726 of record WTGC01000187.1, read on the forward strand.
GATGGCGTCAACAGCGCGATAGGACGCGTCAACCGGTCCCGTGCCGACAGCCGACACGACCTGTTCCTCCCCATCCTGATTCAGCATCTTGACTGTCGCGGTTGGCATGCCCATTGTGCCGCAGACGACCTGAATATCGACCAGGCGAAAGTGATCCTCCGGTTTCTGCGCCGCTTCATCGGCGACGAGCGCTTCCAAATCGGCGTCAGTCACCGTCTTCTTCAAATCAGCCAATTCTTTGAAGCGCCGAAAGACGTCCATCAACTCGTCGCCATCGACTTCGTATCCCAATTCACGCAGCCGAACGCGCAGGGCATGACGCCCGCTGAGCTTGCCCAGTACCAGCTTGCTTTGCGTCAAGCCGACGTCCTCCGGCATCATGATCTCAAAGGTTTCGGCATTTTTCAGCACGCCATCCTGGTGGATGCCGGATTCATGGGCGAAGGCGTTGGCGCCGACGATCGCTTTGTTGGGCTGCACCGGCATGCCCATGTAGTTGCGCACCATGCGGCTGGTCTTCATAATCTGCGTGGTGTCAATGTTTGTGCGCAGGTTATAGAAACTCTTGCGCGTATGGATCGCCATGACGACTTCTTCCATACTCGTATTGCCCGCGCGCTCGCCGATGCCGTTGATCGTCACCTCGACCTGGCGCACGCCGCGCGTCAAACCGGCCAGCGTATTGGCGGTGGCCAAGCCCAAGTCGTTATGACAATGCACCGACCATATCACGCCGCTGCCCGGTCCGGCGCCCGGCGTTTCATTGATGAGCATCTCGAGCGTATCGGCCCATTCGGCCGGCATGACATAGCCGACCGTGTCAGGAATGTTCAAGGTCGTCGCGCCGCATTCCACCGCGACAGCGCAGGCTTGAATCAGATATTCCGTATCGGTCCTGCCGGCGTCCATCGGGCTGAATTCCACATCATCGCACAAGCTCTTCGCCAGCGTGACGCCGCTCCGGATCCGCTCCAGCCCTTCTTCTTGGTCGATGCGCAGCATCGCCAGGTGGCTCGGCGAGGTGCCAAGGAAGGTGTGGATTCGCGGTTTGGCCGCCTCCTTGACGCCTTCCCAGGCGGTGCGAATATCGCCTTCGAGCGCGCGAGACAAGCCAGCGACTGTTGGTCCATCCGGCGTACCGACTTCGCGGGCGATGCGTTGCACGGCTCGTAGATCGTCGGGCGACGCCGCCGGGAAACCCGCTTCAATCACATCGACGCCAAGCCGCGAGAGCTGCCGTGCGATCTCCAGCTTTTCCGCGCTGGACAGGGTAGCGCCGGGGCTCTGTTCGCCGTCTCGCAGCGTCGTGTCAAAGATGATGACGGTATTATCGTCGTAGGTTCGTTTTGCCATTTGGAGGTGTTCCTTTCCTGAAGCGATACCGGTCGTGAATGCAAGTGAACTGGCTAAGGCCAGCAAGACCGTCTTCCGACATCAGGCGCCTCCTTTCGCAATTACGCTATGCTGAGCCACAGCATCGTCCATTCGAATCAGTCCTGCTGCTTGATATTCTTGGCATCGAGGAAAGGCATCATCTGGCGCAGATCAGCGCCGACCTTCTCGATCAAGAGATCATGCTCGCGCTGGCGGCGGGCGTTGAAGTTCGGCCTGCCTTGCTTGTTCTCGTCAATCCACTTGCGCGCGAATTCGCCATTCTGCACGTTTTGCAAGACGCCAGCCATTTCTTCTTTGATGGACTCTTCAAATTGATCGCCGATGACGTAGCCGCCGTGCTCGGCTGTATTGCTGACGCTGTACCACATATAACTCAGCCCGCCTTCATAGAGCAGATCAACGATCAGCTTGAGTTCGTGCAAGCATTCAAAGTAGGCGACCTCTGGCTGATAGCCGGCTTTGACCAGCGTCTCGAAGCTGGCGCGGATCAGCGCGGTGACGCCGCCACAAAGCACAACCTGTTCGCCGAAGAGATCGGTCTCGGTCTCCTCTTTGAAAGTGGTTTCGATGACGCCGGCGCGCGTGCAGCCGATTGCTTTGGCGTAAGCCAGTCCCAGCGCTGTTGCATTGCCGCTGGCATCTTGCTCGATTGCAATCAGCCCGGGCGTGCCAGCGCCCTCGGTGAAGACCTCGCGCACACGATGCCCTGGCGCTTTCGGCGCCACCATCGCGACATCCACCGACGCCGGCGGCACAATCTCTTTGAAATGGATATTGAATCCGTGAGCGAACATCAGCATGGCGCCCGCTTTCAAATTGGGCGCGATCTGCGTTTCATAGACGCTGCCCTGCAGAGTGTCCGGTATCAGCACCATAACGATATCCGCTTGTTTTGCCGCTTCGGCAACGGTGAAGACAGTTAAGCCATCCGCCTCCGCTTTGGCGATGCTGCGGCTGCCCTCGTGCAAACCGATGATGACCTTGCAGCCATTGTCGTGGGCATTCAGCGCATGGGCGTGCCCCTGGCTGCCATAGCCAATCACAGCAATCGTCTTGCCATCGAGCAATGACAAGTCCGCGTCGTCGTCGTAATAGAGTGTCGCCATTTATGCTTCTCTCCTGAATTGCCGGTGAACGAAAATTTGCGCGGCTGCTGATTTGAGCAGCCTAAACCAGCTCAAATATCGAGACCGCTGCCGTTGCGCGCTTTCGCAGCCGCCTCGACCAAGGTCCGCCGGTTGATGAAGTTGGTGTCGTGGATGCGCGTGCCGCGACCCATGGATACGACGCCGGTGCGAATCATCTCGACGATGCCAATCGGACGCACTTGCTCAATAAATTCCTCGATGATATCTTCCGTGCCCACCATCTCAATGATCGCCACTTTGGGTCCGACATCGACGATGCGCGCCGGATAGCGATCACAGATTTCGGTGATGGTATTCCGCGAGTTGGCGTCATCGTTCCGCACTTTGATCAGCGCCAAATCGCGTTCGACATGCGGTTCATTATCGATGACTCTGACATCAATGACATTGACCAGCTTCTGCAAGTTGGTCGCGATTTTCCGGGCATATTCGGGTCCGGCGTCAACGCGAATCGTCATGCGGGAAATGTGCGGTCTGTGCGTGCGCCCGACGGTGAGGCTGTCAATATTGAAGGCGCGCCGGCGAAACAAACTGGCGATGCGGTTTAGAACGCCCGGTTCGTTCTCGACCAGCGCCACCACGGTCACTTTGCTGTCGATCTTTACTTCCGCCATCATGCTTCTCCTGGCTTGGGTCTGCGCTTCATATCGTGCAGGTCGGCGCCAGCCGGCACCATCGGGTAGACCATCTCTTCTTTCTCGACCACGAATTCAATTAGCGTCGGTCCGTCGATGCTCTGCGCAAATCGCACGGCGTCTTCTATCTCGTCGCGCTGCCTGACGCAGCGATTGGGGATGCCATAAGCATCAGCCAGCTTGCAGAAATCGGGATTCACCATGGGCGTGGCTTGATAGCGTTTCTCGAAGAACAGCTCTTGCCACTGCCGCACCATACCGAGGAAGTTATTGTTGATGATGGCGATATTGACATTGACGTTTTCCTGCACCGCCGTCGCCATTTCGCAGAGCGTCATCTGAAAGCCGCCATCGCCGACGATAGCCCAGATCTCTTCGTCGGGCTTGCCGAATTTCGCGCCGATTGCCGCCGGGAATCCGAAGCCCATCGTACCCAACCCGCCACTGGTCAGCAGGGTCGCGGGCCGCTGGTGCGGGTAATACTGCGCTTCCAGCATCTGATGCTGCCCCACATCTGTCACCGTGATCGCATCGCCGCCGGTCAGCTTCCAAATGTCATTGACCACTTGCGCGGTCAGCAAGATGCCCGGCGTTTCATAATTCAATATGTCGCGTTCGCTGGAGTCCTCCTGCCAATCCCGAATCCGGTGGATCCATTCAGGATGTGATTTCTGATTCAGCTTGGGCAGGAGTTGCGTCAGGACCGTCTTTAGGTCACCAGCGATGCCAACATCGGCTCTCACATTCTTGTGAATCTCCGAGCGGTCAATATCGATGTGGATCTTCTTGGCATTCAGGGCGTAAGTTTTAAGGTTGCCAGTCACGCGATCATCAAAACGCATGCCAAGCGCAAGCAGCAGATCCGCCTCCTGGATCGCAAGGTTGGAACAGGCCTCTCCGTGCATGCCCATCATGCCAATCACCAGCGGATGATCCTCCGGCATGGCGCCTTTGCCCAGCAAGGTCAGCGAAACCGGAATCTGCGCCCGCTCCGCCAATTCGCGCACTTCGTTCATCGCGCCCGACATGATGATGCCGTGCCCGGCGAGAATGATGGGGCGTTCCGCTTCCGCGATCAATCGCAGCGCCGCCTCAATTTCATGGGATTGCGCCGCCCAGGGCGGATCGTAACCCGGCAGGACAATGTCGTCATCAGGCCAGATGAATTCTGTTTCGGCGTTTTGCACATCCTTCGGCACATCAACGAGTACCGGTCCAGGACGACCCGTGCGCGCAATATGAAAAGCCTCTTTAATGGTGTAAGCCAATTCGCGCACATCGGTGACCAGATAATTGTGTTTGGTGATCGGCAGCGTCACGCCAGTGACATCGGTCTCCTGAAATGCGTCCGAGCCGATAGCCGGAATCGGAACCTGCCCGGTGATCGCCACGACCGGCGAGGAATCCATCATCGCCGTCGCCAGCCCGGTTACCAGGTTGGTCGCGCCGGGACCGCTGGTGGCGATGCACACGCCAACTTCGCCAGTCGCCCGGGCATAGCCGTCCGCCATATGCGAAGCGCCCTGCTCGTGCCGCACCAGCACGTGATGCAGGCGGTCTTCGTACAGGCTCATGGCGTCATAAGTGGGCAGGATCGCGCCGCCCGGATAACCAAACATGACATCGACGCCCTCGCGCAACAGGCTCTCCATGATGATTTCCGAACCCTTGAGTTTCATCATCGCCTCCCGACTCATCCACTCTCCAGCGAACGATAACGCTTAGGAACTGTTGACGTGCGTCAGCCAGCCATAGTTGTCCGGCGCTTCACCTGAAGTAATCGCGAAGAAATCGCGCTGCACCGCTTCAGTAATAGGACCGCGCCCGCCACAGCCGATCGAAATGCGATCAACCGACTTGACCGGCGTCACTTCGGCCGCAGTCCCGGTGAAGAAGATTTCATCCGCCATATAGAGCATCTCGCGCGCCACCGGCTGGAAACGCACTTCGACGCCCTGATCCGCCAAAATGCGCAAGGCGCTGTCCCGCGTGATTCCCATCAGGATGGATGACCAGGCGCCTGGTGTATAGACAACATCGTCCAAAATCACAAAGATATTCTCGCCCGCCCCTTCGCTGACGTAGCCATTGATATCAAGGGCGATGCCTTCTTCAAATCCATTGTCGTGCGCTTCCATGCTGACGAACTGGCTGTTGACGTAATTGCCGCCCGCCTTGACCAATGCCATGTGCGTATCGGGCGCCATCCGCCGGAACGAACTAATTTGAACATCGACGCCCTGTTCAATCGCTTCCGCGCCCAGGTATCGGCCCCATTCCATCGTGAAGATGACCGTGTCGACCGCGGTGCGATTGCGCCCCTCCAAACCAAGCGCGCCGGCGCCGCGGAAGATGATCGGGCGGATGTAGCACGAACTGTGCCCATTCTTGCGCACCGTCTCGACGATCGCGCGATCCAGCCCGTCGGCATTGTTGTCGTGCTCTATTCGCATGACGCGCGCGCCATGCAGCAGGCGTTCGCTGTGCTCGCGCAGCCGGAAAACCGCCGGTCCTTCAGGCGTGTCGTAGGCGCGGATGCCCTCAAATACGCTCGATCCATAATGCAAGGCGTGTGCGCTGACATGCACCGTCGCCTCGTCCCACTTTACAAACTCGCCGTTGCGCCAAATCCATTCAGCCGTCATGCATTCTTCCTCAATGTCATTTGCTGGCAATGCTTGCTACGCTTGCTGCGGTTCTGATCCTGATTCCGAATCGCTAACTAGCGCCACCGTCCAACGAAAAAGCCCCCCGTGGCTTGGGAGGCTCTTGTTGCTTAACCTTTTGCGCGAAACCCGCCCAAGCCGTTACAGTCCACTGATAATCACAAGGACAAGAACAAGGACGAGAATAATGTTGGGTTTCGCCATGTGCAGTCTACGCATTAAATGCTCTTGCGGCAAAGTACAAGTAACGAGTGTAACCAATGCTGCAAGAGTTGTCAAGGACTTCGTATATGTCTTAAATTGGCGCTGAATCTTCATACAGATTACTGTCATTCCCTTGTGCACTTTACCCAGTTAGACATCCAGTCGCGCTTTCGCCCGCCGGATTTGCGCGCGAACCGCCCCTGGCGCCGCGCCACCGTAGGAATCCCGCCGCTGAATCGAAAGCGAAAAGTCAAATACGTCCGACACATCGCCAGCAAAATGCGGGCAAATGCGCTGCAGCGTGCTAAGCGGCAATTGAGACAGGGTCTGGTCCCGCTCGGCCGCGGCGCGCACCACCTCTCCCACGATGTGATGCGATTGACGAAAGGATACGCCCTTACGCACCAGGTAATCAGCCAGGTCCGTTGCCAGCAAGTCATCCGTCAGCGCCGACGCCATCGCCTCAGAGTTAATCTGGAGACTGTTTATAGTCGCCGTCACCACCGGCAGAAGCTGATGCATCGTCTCCAAAGCGTCAAAAAGGGCTTCCTTGTCCTCTTGCAAATCCTTGTTGTAGCCGCTCGGCAAGCCTTTCAGCGTCGTCAGAAATCCTGCCAGATTGCCGATGAGGCGGCCCGTTTTCCCGCGCATTAACTCCATCGGGTCGGCGTTGCGCTTTTGCGGCATCAAGCTGGATCCAGTGCTGTAGCGGTCGTCCAGGGTGATAAAGCCGAAGCTGGGATTGGAATAGATCAGGATGTCCTCGGCGAGACGGCTCAGGTGCGTCGCGCAAAGCGAGATCATGTAGAGCATATCGGCGACAAAATCGCGATCGCTGACCGCATCGAGGCTGTTCTCGCTGGCTCGCTCAAATCCCAGCTCGGCGCCAATCTCTTGGCGATCAATCGCGAAGGGATTGCCTGCCAGCGCTCCCGAACCCAGCGGACAATCCGCCATCCTCGCTCGCGAAGCGCGCAGCCGATCCAGGTCGCGCTCCAGCATCCAGAAGAAGCTCATCAGCCAATGGGCGGCGGTGATCGGTTGGGCCGGCTGCATGTGCGTGTAACCGGGCATCACGGTTTCGCTATGCCCTTCGGCGACCAATACGATGGCGGCTTGCAGCATTCGCAGCGCCTCATGCAGTCGATCGGCGGCGCGCATTGTCCAAAGCCGAAAATCTGTCGCGACCTGATCGTTCCGGCTGCGGCCCGTATGCAGCTTGCCGCCAACATCGCCGACGATTTCGATCAGCCGACGCTCGACTGCAGTATGAATGTCCTCATCGCCCGCGGCCAATTCAAAGCGGTCCGAATCGAATTCTTGCATGACTTGGCGCAAGCCCTCGACGATGGTCTCCGCCTCGCCAGCGCTTATCACGCCCGCTTCAGCGAGCGCCCGCGCGTATACCATGCTGCCTTCAATATCTTCGGCATACAGCGCCTGATCAAAGCGAATGCTGTCGTTCAGAAGACGCAGATCTTCGTCGCTCGGTTCGCTGAAACGCCCGCCCCAGAGGCTCATCGAAGTTCCTCAGAAAACGCGCGGCTCAATCGCGCTTGAATTTGCTGTAATCCGGGCGCATGTAATCAGTCCTTCCGCCGCCTTCGCTCTGCAGCATCGCCTCAACCTTGATCGGCAAGCCGAATAGCTGAATGAACCCATGCGCGTCTTGCTGATTGTAGACGTCTTCTTCGCCGAAGGAGGCGTAATCTTCGCGATACAAGCTGTATGGGCTCTTGCGCCCGGCGACAATGATATTACCCTTGTAGAGCTTCAGCCGCACGGTACCGGTAACCGTCTCCTGCGTGACGTCGACGAAGCCGTCCAGCGCTACCCGCAGTTTGCTATACCACATGCCGTTGTAGACCAGCTCGGCATACTTGGCGGCGACGGTGTCCTTGTATTGCATCGTATGCTTGTCGAGGCAGATGCTCTCCAGCAATTGATGCGCGCGATGCAAGATGGTGCCGGCCGGCGTCTCGTAAACGCCGCGGCTTTTCATGCCGACCAGCCGGTTCTCCACAATATCGATGCGTCCAATACTATGCTTCCCGCCCAGGCGATTGAGCGTCGTGAATAGCTCGACCGCCCTCATGTCTTCGCCATTCAGGCTAATCGGATTCCCTTGCAGAAAACCGATCTCGATGTATTCGGCTTCGTCGGGCGCGCGCTCCGGCTCATTGGTCAATTGGTACATAGGGCTTTCCGGCTCGTTCCACGGGTTCTCGAGCAGCCCGCCCTCGTGCGACAAGTGGAATATATTGCGGTCGCGGCTGTAGATGTCTTTTTCTGTGTGCGATACCGGTACGCGAAATTCTTCGGCGTAAGCGAGCGCGTCTTCGCGGCTGCGGATGTCCCACTCGCGCCAGGGGGCGATGGTCTTCAGCTTGGGGTTGAGCGCCATGGTCGAGACTTCAAAGCGCACTTGATCGTTGCCTTTTCCGGTGCAGCCATGGGCGACGGCGTCCGCTTTTTCCATTTCCGCGATCTCGACCAGATGCTTGGCAATCAACGGACGGGCGAACGAGGTGCCCAGCAGATATTCCCGCTCGTAAACGGCGCCTGCGCGCATCGTTGGATAAACGAAATCGGTCAAGAACTCCTCGCGCAGGTCACGGACGTAGAGCTTGGACGCGCCCGAAGCCAGCGCCTTTTCTTCCAGCCCGTCCAATTCCTCTTCCTGCCCCAGGTCGGCGCAAAAGCAGACGACCTCACAATCGTAATTGTTCTTGAGCCAGGGAACGATCACGGAGGTATCCAAGCCGCCGCTATATGCCAGGACCACTTTCTTCACATCAGATGTCGCCATCGCCTGTCTCCAACTCGTCACATCTAGTCACGCGCCTAGTTTAATGAAACTTTCGCCTTTTGGAAGTGGACGCTGCCACGTTGTTTCACTGTCTCGCTGGTCTCGGCCGCAATCGCCGCTTGCTGATGGGCGAAGCTGACGCTAGAATGAGCGCGTTACAATCGCCGCTTACGATGGACGGGAATCGCGATGACGACGGTGGACAGGCTTAAAGAAATGCGCGACGAGAAAGCGCGCCCTCACCTGGAACAATATGCGCCGGTGTGGATGCTGCGCGAAGACATCGTCGCGGAAGAAGAATCAATCCAGTTCCACGTGCTGTTTCAACACAACCTGCATGGCTGGGTGAATCGCCGCTACCGTTACGATGGCTTCAACAATACCTTGTACCACAAGGGGCAAATCGTTCTTACCGAAGACGATGCCCTCGACTACATGCTGGACAGCCCCTATATCGAGGTTGATGTCGACGACATTCCGAATGCTTACGGAGGCTAAGTGGGCCTCAGCTTTTGGCAAACGACATCCTGAAAGACATTCAGCAAACGCTCGGCAATCCCCGCCCAGGCATATTCTTGGGCGATGCGCGATGCGGCCACGCCCATGTCTTCCGCTCTCGACGCATCGGACAGCAATTCAATGATACAATCCGCCAGGGAGATGGGCTCGCGCGCTGGAATGTGAAAGCCGGTCTCGCGGTCCCGAACTAAAAATTGCAAGCCGCCCACCTGCGAAGCGATGACGGGCGTGCCCGACGACATCGCTTCCAGCGCCACCATGCCAAATGACTCATAATCCGAGGGTATAATTACCGCCGCCGCCGACACGTAGTAGAGCGGCAACTCGGTTTGCTCCTTAGCGCCGACAAAACTCACCAATTGATCGATTCCCAACTTGACGCTGAGGGCTTGCAGCCGATTCATTTCCTGGTCGTTTCCGCTGTTGGGATCGCCGCCGACGATCATAAAGCGCAGGTTTCGCAGCAAAGGCGGCGCCTTCTCTCTCAACACGTGAAGCGCCTCCAGTATGGTGTCCACGGCTTTGAGCGGCTCAATGCGGCCGACAAAGAGAAGCAAATTGCTTTCGAGCGGGATGCCCAAGTTCTCGCGCGCTTCTTCGCGGGAAAACACCTGGGTAAATCGCTCGGTATTCACGCCCGGCGGTATCACAACGATCTGTCGGCGCCGGGCGCGGTAGAGCCAGCGCAGTTGCGCCTGCTCGGCCGGCGTCGCGGCGATGACGCGGTCCGCCCACTGAAGAATATTCATCTCGGTCATGATTCGGCGATCGGGCTGATAATCCATGACTTCGATACGCTTTTTCATATGCCCGAGTGTGTGAAACATGTGCGCGAAGCGGATGCCCCAGGCTTCTTTGAGCTTCGCCGCCACCCATCCGCTCAACCAGTAATGGCTGTATACAATGTCGTAGCGCAAGTTCTCCAAAGTAGCGAATGCCATCAAGTTGGCGGTGAATTCGGACAGATGCTCGTACTGCTCGTCCGGCGGTATCGGCTGCGGCGGACCAGCAGCTAGATAGATGACGCGGACGTTTTCGCCAATGGATGCGTCAATCTTGTTCTCCCAGGGGGAGGCGCGTCTGGTGAAAATGTCGACGCATACGCCTTGCCGTCCCAACTCGCGCGACAGCTCGCGGATGTACACGTTCATGCCGCCCGTTTTTGCGCCACCCATAGGCGCCAGCGGGCTCGTGTGCGCGCTTATCAACGCAACTCGCTGTATTGGCATTGCTACTCCGCTTTGCGGGTCGCCGGTCTATCTGGCGCGGATATTCATCACCGCGGTGTCGCGGCCGCCCATACGGTATTTGTAGGGTTCATCGCCGCGCAAGAAGTCATAGTAGGCATATCCCTGCTCAATCGCATGCCGGATGTTGTATGCCAGGAGCACAATGCCCGGGCTGTACTCGCCAAAATCGTCTGGCGCGTGCCCCGAGTTGTAAACCATCACGCGGTTGCCATAAACGAAGTTAATGTAAGCGGCCGCTCGCCGTTCGCCGATTGTGAGGAAATTCAGTTGCAGCCAGCCACGCGCTTGTAGTAATGGCACAATCGCCTGAAAGAAGCTCAGATTCCTCTCGTCTTGCAAGAAGCGTTCTTTCTCCGGATCGCTAGCCGCCATCAAACGAACAAACTGCGAAACTTCTTCATCAAGATCGTGCTGACCATTGACGATGTACCAGTCAATCGATTCTTCGCTGCCGTGAATGCGCCGCATCTTTCGCCTGACTTCATGACGCTGCTTCTTGTGCAGCCTGCTCATATAGCTTGCCCAATCATCGGGCAGCTCAATGACCGGGCAAACCTCCTGCTGTTCCACATCGGTATCAAAGCCACGATTGCTGAGCAATTCCGGCAGCAGCCGCTGGGTCGGTGAATCAAAGGGGATATTGCAGAAGTCAAGGCAATCATACTCCGAGCGGTGATCCCATAGATAATCGGCGAAGGCGGCATAGACAGCCTCCATTCGCGCTTCGTCAATGATGAAATCCAAGTAGTCGGTGACATCAACGCAGCCGATGATTTGAACCGAGCGACCCCTTTCCGATTCGGAGATGAACAGCGGCGCGATCCCTATAGCGGTTCCTGGGTCATAGCAAGCCAATATCCAAAGCTCGCCCGGTTCATAAGCTTCCCACCAGGTCTTCTGCCATTCCCAAGTATAGAAAACGCGGTTCATCGGCGCGCGCGCAAGCAGGTCGTTCCACACCGATTTCAATTCCGAAAATGCGGCGCCGTTTCTATAGGCTATTACTTCCACTTGGCTTCTTCGCTCCCATTTTTGTCAAAAGCCAGTCCAGTCCAAGCTAGAGACACAAGCAAACTCGAATTTCTTACTTTGACGTATCCCGGCGCCATTCGCGCGAGCGACCCTATGAGCCTTTTGCCTTGGGCGTCGTGGGATTGTTGCCCCACTCTTTCCATGATCCGTCATATAGGCGAACCTTGCGGGCGCCAGCCACTTCCAGCGCCAGCAGGCCAAAGGAAGCGGAAACGCCGGAGTTGCAATATATCACCGTGTCGTCGGCATCCAGCGCGACGCCGTGTTCGGAGAAGCATTCGCGCAGCGCTTCGGGCGACAACACGGTGAGATCGTCCGCCACCATCTTGCTTCGCGGCAGGCTTATCGCGCTCGGGATGTGACCGCCTTGCTGCGCGCGCGATGCCGCGCCGACGTATTCAGCTGGCGAGCGCACGTCAATTATTTGCATGGCGCCCGAATCCAAGCCGGCCAGAATATCGGCCTCCGTCGCTTTCAAAGCCGCATTCACTCGCGGTACGAAATTCGCTTTCGCCGGCTTTGGAATCTCCGCGCTGATCGATCGTTTTTCCGCGCGCCACTTTTCCCAGCCGCCATCGAGAATGAAGACCGCTTCATGACCGTAGTAGCGCAAGCACCAACTCAACCGACAGGCGAACATGCTCGCAGCATTATCGTAAATGACGACGCGCGTTTCGTTGCTGATGCCGAGCTCGCCCATCAGCGCGGCAAATCGATCGGGAGAAGCGACATCGTTTGACGGTGATCCCGGCTCCACAATGTCGACCTGCCAATCAACGAAGACCGCGTTCGGTATGTGCCCCGCTTCGTAACCGGCCCGATCGGTGAAGTAATGCGGCGGCGGCTCGGTCGGCGGCAGAACCTTGCCCCGCAACTCGACGATGCGGATATCCGGTTCGTACAGACGCTGCTCCAGCCAGTCCGTTGTGACCAAAGGCGACTTCATGGCATTCCCTCACGCAATTCAGGCAGCTAATAGATTCAATTTTACCCTTGTTCATCTATAGCTGCGAGTTTTGGCGCGATTTCCTCTGCCGCGCGATTTCGCTATAATAGTTCAAAGCCATCGCATCGGAGAATGATGAAGAAGCGAATCCGCGGGCTGAAGCGCTCGGTATTTCATTTGGACTTCGACCTCTATCGGGTCAAGGTACCGGTACGCCAGTATCCCGGCGCGAACCTGAGCGTCATTGATCTCTGGCCGCAAGACGTCGAAAAGACGATATTCTTCCAGCATGGTTTCGCTGGCGTGGCCGAATCGTGGGAATGGCAGTTGGCGCATTTCGCCAATCAGTATCGCGTGATCGCCCCCGACCTGCGCGGACACGGGCAGAGCGATGCCCCCCACAGCGAATACTCAATGCCGGAACTCATTCAGGATCAGCATGACATTGTCGAGGCGCTGAAACTTCCCGAACAATTTGTCCTGGTCGGCCACTCGTTTGGCGGCGCCATTTGCATCGAATTCGCGAATGCCTATCCTGAGCGCATCGCCAAGCTCGTGCTGGTTGCCAGCGCGGGCGAGTATCCGCTGCCCAAGTTCGCCTCCGCTCTGTTTCGCATACCGGTGCATGTCGCGCTGCCCTTTTGGCGTTATCGCCGCCGTTGGGACGCGGAATACCATGTGCTCAAGTCGATGTTTCACAACAACCTACATGGCTGGCAGGCTTGGTCCCAGTTGCGTGATATTAAGAGCGAGACGCTGGTCATCACTGGCGAGCGCGACAATTACTTCCCCCGCTATGTTTACGATGATGTCGCCAAATTGATCCCCGGCGCGGAAGTGCACGATATTGGCTCGGCGAAACACAAAGTCCAACTGGAGCGCCATGACGCGGTTAATCGGGCGATCGATCGCTTCATTGAAAGCTCGACGCGAACCAGTTGGCGCTCCACAGCGCCCGCCGACGAGCTCAGACGGGGACGTCCCTGGCTCGGCCATTACGACAAAGACATCCCGCATACCATACCGATTCCACATCAGCCGCTCTTTCGTTTTTTGGAAAGCGCGGCTGATTGGGCGCCAAGGCGGGCTGCCACCGTCTTCTATGGAAAGACTCTGAGCTACCGCGAGTTGGAAGCAAAGGTCAATCAATTCGCGCATGGACTATTGGCGCTGGGCGTACAAAAGGGCGATCGCGTTCAGATCGTCTTGCCGAACACGCCTCAATTCATCATCGCCTATTACGCCATTCTGAAGATCGGCGCAGTGGTCGTCTTGTCGAATCCCGACGCCAGCGCGGAGCTGATCGTTAGCCACGCGCGCGAAACCGATGCCAAGGTACTCATTACCTTAAGCGCGTTCAGCCAGCTGGCGCAATTGCTGCAGGGTCAAGCCGGCGCCGAAACATTGATATTCAGCGGCATCGGCAAACATGTTTCGACAAGCCGAGCGGCGGCATACGGGCGACACAAACAAGCCACGACCGAGGACGAAGCGCTTGCACGGCGGATCGGGCAGCGCATGTCTGACATCATGAAGGAGCGGGTAAGACATCCGCCCGCTGTCGACGTGGCAGATACCGACCTCGCTGTGATTTCGTATACCAGCGGCACCACCGGCAAGCCCAGAGGGGTCTGCTTGACGCATCGCAATTTGGTGGCCAATGCCCTCCAAACTCGTCACTGGATGCCGGAAATCGAATACGGCAAGGAAGTCGTGATGGCGGTCGTACCCTTCGAGCATAGCTATGGCATGACAGCCGCGATGAACCTGCCAATCCTGATCGCGGCGAAGATCGTGATTATTTCAGTGTTCGAGCTTCAACAAGTCTTGGAACAGATTCGTCGATACAAGCCGACGCTCTTCCCGGGCGTGCCGTCGATGTTCACGCTCATCAACCACGCGGACAACGTGCGAAGTTTTGGCTTGTCATCAATCAAAGCTTGCATAAGCGGCGCCGCGCCCTTGCCCGTCGAAGTGCAGGAGGCTTTTGAGAAACTGACGCGAGGTCGTCTCGTCGAAGGTTACGGCTTGACCGAAGCCGGCCCAGTCACCCATTCAAATCCGCTTTATGGCTTGCGAAAGGTGGGGTCAATCGGCGTGCCTCTGCCGAACACCGATGCCAAAATCGTCGATCTTCTCAGCGGCGAAGACCTGCCAAGCGGGCAACTTGGAGAGATAGTGGTCAAGGGTCCGCAGGTCATGAGCGGCTATTGGCGGGCCGACCCCAATGATGAGACCGTCTTGCGCGACGGCTGGCTGCACACTGGCGATGTCGCCGTGATGGACG
>WTGC01000089.1 GCA_011523705.1 Chloroflexota bacterium
GAGGGGGCCGGGGGGTGAGGGGTGAAAAGCCATCCGCGCGCCGCGCAACACTTCAACAACCTTTGCGTATCGCTTAATATGGCATAGGCGCCGGACAATCTCGCGTAGATCGCGCCACGCCCTTCATAGCCCGCGCGAATCGCCTGCACTCGCTTCGCCATTATCAAGAAAGAATCATGTCTCACCGCCTGCGATTCTATTTCAACTACGCCCTGCGCAACATCCGGCGTGGCGGACGCTGGACCACGCTGGCTGTGCTCTGCATCACCGCGGGCGTCGCCACCGTCGTCGCCTTGCGGTCGCTCGGTTTGGCTGTCGGCGACACCCTGACCAACAACGTGCGCATCGAAATCAAAGGCGATCTGCTGATCCGCAACGACAACATATTCGGCGGCTTCGGCAGCAGCGATCCCAATGCCTTCTCGCCGGACGAATTGGCGGCGCTCTTGGCATGGGCCGAGGAAAAAGGCGCGACCGCCACCGCCTACATGAGCGGGCGCAACATGCAGATCAGCAAGAGCGGTGAAAGCGGTTTTGGGCGCCCCAGCTTCATCGGCAGCAACTTCATCAACCCGCGGACCTACCCGCCGACCCATACGATCCGAGCCCTCGATCCGCCCGATGCGCCGCTCGCCGCGCTCTTCACCGGCGGCAATGATGTCGTCATCAGTGACAACCTGGCCGCCCAAAGCGATATCGCCGTCGGCGACCGGGTGCGCGTCAGCGGCACGCAGGAAGCCTACACCGTCCGCGGCATCGTCTCCGTCGCCGAAGAGAGCAGCGTCACCAACTTCCTCAACGCTTTTTTTGGTTTCGCCTACTTTGATCTCGCCAATGCCCAAGCCGTGATTAACGAAGAATTCGCGCCCAACCGCTTCGGCGTCCTCTTGCCGGACGCAGCCGACGATGCTCGTCTACGCGAGCTGGAAGCGGAAATCGAAGCCATCGCGCCCGGCGTCCGCACCACCATCGTCTCCGACTTTTTGCAGCGCTACGAAGTGGTCTCGCAGTATCTCAGCGATTTAGTCGTCGTTATGGGTCTCGGCGCCCTATTGATCGGCGGCGTCGGCATCATGAATACGATGCTGGTTCTGGTGCGCCGGCGCACCAACGAAATCGCCGCCGTCAAGACATTTGGCTTGCACGGGCGTCAGGTGGCGGCGCTCTTTCTGACCGAAGCAATGATGCTGGGCATCATCGGCAGTCTGCTCGGCATCATCGTCGGCATCGGTCTCAGCGTGATCGTCAACGAATATGGCTCGGTGGCGCTGCGCCAGCCCTTGATCTGGCGGATCTATCCCGAAGCGCTGATATTCGGTTTGGCGCTGGGCATGGTCGTCACCGCCATTTTCGGCGTCGCACCGATTCTGACCGCCGTCAAAGTGCGCCCCAGCATCATCCTGCGCCCCAACGAGAACCACCTCGTCGCCCTCGGTATCATTCAGTCCCTCATTCTGCTGATCTTCGTCACCATCAGCCTCGGTCTGGTCGTCGGTCAAATCTTGCGCCCATCCTTCGAACTAACCGAACGGCGTCTGGCTGAGGTCGCGGCAAGGGCCGACGAATCGGAGAATGAAGAAACTCGCGGCGAATTCCGCAATTCGCGCCAGTTCAGTCCCACGTCTGAGCCGGCTATCCAGACAATTCCATCAGCCTACCTGGTCGGCGTCATCGGCGTCAGCGCAACCTTCGCCCTGTTCCTCCTGCTGATCGCCGTGCTTTGGCTCATCGTTTTCCTGATCGGCAAGCTGCCTTCGCTGGGCATGGTCACCTGGCGCCTGGCGCTGCGCAACCTGTCCACCAATCGCCTGCGCACCGCCATCACCCTGCTGGCTTTGAGCGCCGGCATGTTCGCGCTCAGCAGCATCACCTTCGTCGGCGAGGGCACGCGCGAGCTGCTCAACTTGCAGCTCAGCCGCACCTTCGGCGGCAACGTGCTCGTCTTTCCCTTCCCCGGGCTGCCAGCCAATCTCGTCAAGAACGCCATCGACAGCGCCTTGGAAGACATCAATATCGAATTCAGTACGCGGATCAAGAGCTACGAGACAGAGCTTGTCGCCCTCAACGGCGAAGTGTTTAGCGACGGCAGCCCGCTCGAAATCAGCGTATGGGATTCGGACAAGCCGGACATCTACAGCGGGCAGAGCGCGACCCGGTCCGGGCGCATGCTCACCCCCGACGACCGTGGCCTGCCTCTTATCGTTTTGCCTTTCGAAGCGGCGGATACGCTGGGAATCAATATCGGCGATAACATCGCCATCAAAGTCGCAACGGACTTTGAGCTGGAAGTAATCGGCATTCTTAGCGGCGACGAAGGCATGGCTTTTGGCCCAGCGAGTGGCCTCGTCCCGCCCGCTGTCCTGCCAGCTTCGGCCTCCGCTAGCTACACGCTCTACGCCTATCAAGTTCCTGAAACCGAGCTCAATCGCGCGCTGGCTGAGCTTTCGGGCGTGATCTTCGCCCTGGCCATCGACGTGCAATTCATCGACGGTTTGATTGGCCGCCTGATTGATCAATTCGCCGCCATCCCGACCATCGTCGGCTTGCTCTCGCTTTTCGCCGCCTCGGTCATCATGGCTAATACGGTCGCCCTTTCCACTTTGGAGCGCCGCCGTCAGATCGGCATCCTGAAAGCCATCGGGCTCAAGTCCCGGCGTGTTTTGCAAGTCATGTTCATCGAATCCAGCATAATCGGCCTGCTGAGCGCCGTGCTGGGCATCGGCTTAAGCGCGCTGATCATCAGTCTGCTGGGGTCGGCCGGCGGCATCGACATTCCCTTGCCGGCCGATGCGCGCCTCACCGCGGTCGCCCTGTTGATCGCCTCAGTCATTATCGGCTGGACCGCCACCTTCCTCAGCGCCCGCGTCGTTCTCAAAGAGCGTGTGATGAACGTCCTGCGCTACGATTAGCAGTCGCAGGCGCGCGCTGATTGCCTAGTTATGCAAGCTATGCTATATTGGCTGCAAGTGACCGCACACTATTCATTACCGCGCAAACACTTATCGCAGGAGTTTCCTCATGCCGCAGAATCGACATCACCAGGAAGGGCAGGGTTTGGTCGAATACGCATTGATTCTTGTCCTCGTCGCTGTCGTGGTCATTGTTATTCTCGCGCTGCTGGGTCCGGCCATCGGCAACATCTTCTCCAATATCGTCAACAGCCTGAATCCAACCGCGACGCCGACGCCCAACGGCGGCTGATTCCATATCTGAACGACAGCAGAAGCGCGGGCGGCTGTTTTGCCGCCCTTCTTTGTCTGCCATGCGGCCGGGCGAGATTGAGCCGCCGCCTTACCGCCAGGCTCATAATCGGCTATACTCTCGCCAGCGCTTCTAAGCAAGGGGAGAGCGGATGATCCTGGAAGAACTGTCAAACGCCATCGGCGTCAGCGGCGAAGAAGACGACGTGCGCGAGATAGTCGTCAACGCTATCCGCGACTGCGTCACCGACCTCCAGGTGGACGCGCTGGGCAACGTCACCGCCCGGCAGCGCGGCACGGAGCGTCCCGATTTCAGCGTGATGATCGCCGCCCACATGGACGAAATTGGCATGATAGTGACCGCGGTCGAAGCCAATGGCTTGATCCAGTTCACCAGCGTCGGCGGCATTGATCCGCGCGTCCTGCCGGGCAAACGCGTCAAAGTCGGCGCCGATCGCGCTCCTGGCGTCGTTCTGTGGAAGCCGATCCATCTGTGGCGCGATATGAAAACCGTGCCGATCGACGCCCTGCGTATTGATGTCGGCGCGAGCGACAAAAGCGCCGCTCAACCCGGCGATCGCATCGCGTTCGACAGCGCTTACACTCAGCTCAGCGAGACGGTCGTGCGCGGGAAAGCCTTCGACGATCGCGTCGGCTGTTCGATATTGGTGGATATCCTTCAGAATGGACCATATCCGGTGACGGTCGCGGCCGCCTTCACCGCGCAGGAAGAGATTGGCTTGCGCGGCGCTCAGGTGGCGGCGCAGCGACTGCAGCCCGATGCCGCTATCGTCCTCGAAGGCACATACGCCTATGATCTGCCCGAACCCAACCGCGAGCCCGAAGCCGGCGACCTGCGCGCGAATCCCGGAACCCGCTTCGGCCAGGGCGCTGTCATCAACCTGTCCGATCGGCAGATGATCACCGACCCGCGCGTTCTCGCATTCTTGCGCGAAACCGCCGAAGCGAATGACATCGCCTATCAAATCAAGACCATGGATGGCGGCGGCAACGATGGCGGGGCGATTCATATCGCCCACACCGGCATCCCGACCATGCCAATCTCAGCGCCCTGCCGCTACATCCACACGCCGGCGGCGCTGCTGAATCTCGGGGATTACGCTTATGTACGGCGCCTGTCGCAGGCGGTCTTGCGGCGGATTGAGCCCGATACCTTCCGGCGCGACTGACCCGGCGCTAGCCCTGAGGCAACTTGAGCTCCTGCCCCACGCTGACCCGATTCGGATTCGCCAATTGGTTGAGCGCAATCAATTCATTGACATCCACGCGGTATCGCAGCGATATGCCTTCGATCGTCTCGCCAGCGGAAACGACGTGAAACTCGGGGCGAGGCGTCGCCGTTGGCGCGGGCGTCGCTGTCGGCTCGGGTGTCGCTGTCGCCAGTTCTTCCGTTGCTTCTTCGACCGCGCTTTCGGCAGTGGCTGCTTCAGTTATCTTCGCATCGTCCGCGATTTCAATGGCGCCCACCGTCGCCGGCAATTCTGGTATGCTGACTTCCGGCTCGCTTGATTCGCAATCGGGGATGAGCAGCAACTGTCCAATCGCCAGATCTTCGGTATCGAGCTGATTGACTTCCATGATCGTCTGGTAAGTCGTGCCCCAAGCCAGCGCCAGCCGGAACAGGACGTTGCCCGCCTGCACCGCGTAGACGCACTCATCGTCGGGGTCAAGCTGTTCTTCAAAAGTCAGCGTCGCTGTTGGGCGCACAAAAGGCGCCAGCGTCGCCGCCGGCTCAATAGTTTCAAGCACAAAGGTCGGTTGCTCTACCTGGCCCGGGACCGTTTCGGGTGTGATGTATTCCCCCGGATCCGCGCTCAAATCGGTCTCGTCGGCGCCAGCCGCGTCTCCGGCGGACAAGGCCAGGGTCGCGGTCGCTTCCGCCACGACTTCGGCGCTGTCAATCTGCTGGAAGGGCTCCTCAGCCTGGCGATAACAGGCGGCGAGCAGCACGGCGCTCACCAGCAGTGAAAGAATCAATCTGGGATTCATGAGGTCAAGCTCTCTCTCAAATGCGGATCAAGCTATGGCTCATTATAGTGGAGGCGCGCCGTACGCGCTTGCCAGGCGAGGCGTACATTTGTCCGCGCTTATGGCGGGGGAGACTACTACACCCCATCCCC
>WTGC01000204.1 GCA_011523705.1 Chloroflexota bacterium
TCATCATGCGCTGCGGCTTCGACAGCGACGGCCGCATGTTCTTCGCCGTCACCGCCGACGGCCGCCCCCTGCGCAAACGCCGCTACCTCTTCACCGAGACCTTCGCCATTATCGGCTTGGCGGAATACGCCCGCGCCACTGGCGATGAAGCCGCACTGCAACGCGCCATCGACACCTACCGGCTCGTGGTCGATCATCTGCGGCAGCCCGGAAGACTGGAGCCGAAAGTCTTCCCCGAGACACGCCGCGCCAAAGCCCACAACGTATCAATGATCATGCTTTCGACCACGCAGGAGATGCGCCTGGCCTCCCCGCCCGACCCGCTCTACGCCGAAGTCGTCAATGACGCGCTCGATCAGATACTCAACCAGTTTCTTGATCAGGACGCGGGTGCCGTCTTTGAAGTGCTCGGCGTCGATGGCCAACGCCTCGACACCGTCGATGGCAGGCGCCTCACACCGGGCCACGCCATGGAATCGGCCGCCTTCGTCATGCACGAAGCCATTGAGCGCGGCGACGATTCGCTGATTCCGCCGGCGCTGAAGATGATCGATTATTCGTTTGAGCGCGGCTGGGACGAGGAATACGGCGGCTTGCTCTACTTTGTCGATATCGACGGCAAACCGCCCACCCGCCTGGAATGGGATATGAAGTTGTGGTGGCCCCACGCCGAAGCGCTCTATGCCCTGCTGCTAGCGTATCACCTGAGCGGCGACGAAAAGTACGCCCGCTTTTTCGAGCAAATGCACGATTGGACATTCGACCACTTTCCCGATCCCGAATATGGCGGCTGGTTCGGCTACCTGCATCGCGACGGAGGGCTATCCACCCCGCTCAAGGGCGGCATGTGGAAAGGTTTCTTTCACAGTCCGCGCGCGCTCTGGCTCTGTTGGCGGCTGCTCGGCGAGATGCTGGCTTAATCCTGCCGCGGGTGCAAGCGCGATCCAAAGCGCAGATAACGGATCTCGCCAGCCGCGTCTCGCAGAAAGTCGGCGCGCGTTCCCTCAACAGCGCCATCGAGAAAGAGCAATTGATCGGGCCCGCAGCGCGCCGCTTCAGCCGGCGGCATGTCCGGCGATTCCTCGTCGCTGGGAAATCCGCCGAGGTATCGAATATCGGCGAACAATCGCCCCCCATCCATCCGCAAATCGATTTCCCGCATCGTGCCCCGATACCGGCCGACATACTGCGCCAGCTCCTCTGCCAAAGATTCAATGACTGTTGGTTCCTCGATCACGATGCCGCAAAACTCCCGCAAAACCCCCTTGTTGAAGCGATCGTAGAGCGCCGTCCCCTTGTCCCCATTTGTCATCATGCCCAGCGCCAGTTGATGTTCCGGCACGAGGGCTAAAATGGAGTTCTGCCCATTGGTGCCGCCCGTATGCCAAAGGCGCGTCTCGTTGGCCTCCCCGCTAATCATCCAGGCTAAGCCGCACCATCCCAGATAAGGCAGGCTGGGCGTCTGGCGCTTATGCATCTCCGCCAGGCTCTCCGGGCGCAGCAGCGGCGATCCGTCGCCCAGATGATATTCGCCGTAGCGCAGCAGGTCATGAATATGGCAGCAGATTCCCCCCGCGGCATTCATCCCGCGCGGAATCGCCCAGGGGCGCAATACCCGGCTGCCGTCTTCGGAAGCCTGATGCCCGACTGCGAAGCGATGCAGCATCACCTGATCGGGAATCAAGAAACTGCGCTCCATGCCCAGCGGCTCGAAGATCAATTCTCGCAGTGCTTCCTCGTAGGTCGCGCCAGTCAGCACTTCAATGATCCGGCCGGCGACGCAAAACGAGGCATTGTTGTAAGAAAAATGCTGGCCCAATGGCGCCAGCTGCTCGAAATCCGCCATGCCATCCACGTATCTCGCCGCCGCGTCATCGCCGCCGCCGGTATCCGTGAATACATCCCCCGTCCAACCCGCCCGGTGCGTCAGCAAATGCCAAACGCTCACACGTTCCGAGACCTCGTCGTCCCGTACTCGGAAGTCCGGCAGATAGGCACGGACCGGCGCCTGCATGTCTAAAAGTTCCCGTTCGACCAAGCGCATCATCGCCGTCGCCGTGACTGTCTTCGTAATCGAGCCGATCTGAAAAATAGTCTCGTCGTTGACCTCCAATGGATGCTCCACATTCGTCAGGCCGACGCCGCCGGCATAAGTCTCACCAGCGACGCGCAAGCCGAATGTCGCGCCCGGGACGCCCAGTTCCTCGCGCCAGCATTCAACCTGCTCGGCGATACGTTCAAACTTAATATGATTGTCCGATGCCACGTTTGTTCTCCCCCTAATCCATCTCGCCAATATGATCAACGCCGCTCGGCGGTGGCGCGTATACTTAGCCCGTTCAGAACGACAAAGAAAGCCACCACCAGCATGATGCTTCGCGTGCCGATCGCCAATTGCAGAAATCCGAAGCAGAAGGTTGAGACGAACCAACCAATATTCCACATCACCAGACCCAGGCTGCTGGCGATATTGTGCAAGTCAGCATCGAGCGAATCCATTAGCAGCGGTTGAAAAAGCGGCTGCATCGTGTTCCTTATGCCAATCGCCAGCACAAAAAACACGATCGCCATAGCCAGCCCCGGCGCCGCGCTAAATCCCACAAAAGCCAACGCGCTGACGAGCATCAAAGCGGCCAGCCCGCCGGCCCGTCCCAATCGCGCTTCCACCGCCGGGTTCAGCAGCGGCATCAATCCCATCGCCAGCCAACCCAAGCCGATCACGCCGCCAACCGCGCTATCGGTAATCCCGAACAGCTCGCGGAAGATGAGATTGAAGAAGGGAAATGTCAAGCCGCCCGAGATGCCGAAGACGAATAACGGGAACGTCAATCGAATCAGGCGACGCCAGGGGGCCGAGTTCCTACTCCCGAATCCCGCTGTCGCAGTGCGCTTGGGCATTGCCGCCCCAGAGCGCAAAGACAGAATCGGCAAAGCGCTCAGCAGCAGCAGCATCGCGGCGCTCACGATGGCAGCGCGGTAAGCCAGGGGCATCTCTTCTGGAGGCATCCCATCGGCGCCGGCAATCGACAGCATCTGGCTGGCGACAAGCGGCAGCGCCCCGCCAAGCACGCTGCCAATAGCTACGGCCAGCATGGCGACCAGGTTGTGATACGAGAACATCGCCGTATGCTCGCTGCGATCGGTCAGCGTGACCATAAACGGCGGCTTGGCCACTTGGTTGGCGCCAAAGCAGGCGCCCCAAAGAAAGCGACTGAGGGCGATAATCGCCAGATTCTGCGTCAGCGCCGTCGTCGCCACCGCCAGGGCGATGCCGGCTGTCGATAGCGCGATCAGCCGCCGATTGCCCAGGCGGTTGGCGACCAGACCGATCGGCAAGCCGATGAGAAAACCGCTGAGCCGCGGCAGCGACTGCAAGAGGCCGATCGTCGCCGTATCATAACCGATGCTGACCAGGTAAAAGTTCAGCAGAATATCGGCGATGCCCAGCAAGCCAATATGAAAAAGCAGGCTATGGCACAAGAACAGCAGTACGTGTCCGTTCAAGCCGGGGGCGCGGCCGATGCGGAACGTCATCTCAACCACAGATTTCATCTTGGCAATACGGCATTCATGCGCTCTTTGGATGAGGAAATTCGACGCTTCTTCCAGCCACGCCGGTGACCCCCGTCTGTCGAATCACAGCAGATTCCCGCCAAGACGCAAAACTTGACAGGCTCACAGCCGCAAGTCTATAATCTGCCGCATTCGCGCGACCATTGTCGACAGTCCTGAATACTAACAGAATCGCCGTCGACTTCATACATCGCCGCCGGTGACCGAGTCAAGAGACAGGTCTTGGCGCGCAGGCGAGCGACGCAACCAATGCGCGAGTTTTCTGTCGTGGACTTGCGCCGATGCGCTCGACCAGACGCAAGCCGCATGGGCGTATATTGAGGAGAAATCAGTTTGGCATCAGAAAACAAATCTGAAATCTTGGCGCAGCATGAGGCTAATTCGGCTTTGAACGCGGCCACGGTAGCGCCGGTCGCGAGACACGACAAGGACTTGAGCGCCGATGGCATAGCCAGCCCCTTGGACGAGCGAATCATCGCCGCATCGTCGGAAGCGCTGGAAGCCGGGCACACGCATTATGTCGATGTCCCCGGCATTGCGCCCCTGCGCGCCGCCATCGCCGAATTCCTCAACAACTCGTCCGGAGCGAGTTGCGAGCCCGGAAATATCATCGTCACTGCGGGCGTCCAGGAATCGCGCTTTCTCACCATGCAGAAGATCGGCGAAAACTTCGAGAGCATCGCCGTACCCGCGGTCGCGCATCCGGGCGCGCAGAAGGCGCTCGGCGTCAGAGCGCGCAACGTGATTCCGCTACCCGTTGATGCGGAACGCGGTTATCTCCCCTCGATAGAATCAATTTCCGATGTGGTGGCTGGCGGCTGTCGCCTGCTTTACCTCGAGTCGCCGTCTCGCCTGAGTGGCGCCGCTTATAAGACCGACGAGGTCGCGGCTATTGGTCAAGCCCTGCGAGATGCCGGCGCGTCGGCAATCTGGGACCAGGGCCTCGCCCCCTGGGTGGATGGGGACTGCCCTTCGCTCGCCGCCCTTGAAGACGCGCCCGCGCTATTCACAACCATTGGCGAGGCTTTTCCCGGTATGGGCTTGACGAGTTGGCACATCGGTTACATCGCCGCGCCCGAAGACCAGATTCCGTCCATGCAATCGCAAAAGCAAATCATGGCCATCTGTACCAGCACCGCCGCTCAATACGCCGCCCTCGAAGCGAGCAATTTGTTCGCGGAAGCGCGCGCTTCTAAGTTGGCGCAGTTGTCTCAGCTCAGAAACAGACTTGTCGAAATGGCCGCCGACCGGAGCCTCGATGTCATCTCCGGCGACGCCAAAAACATCATCGCGCTGCGGGCGCCCGCGGCGGGAGCCGCCAATTTGCGCGGCGCCGGCTTCGACTTCGCCGACGGCGCCTCATTTGGCGCGCCCGCTGTCATTCGCCTGAAAGTAAACGCCGCCACAGCCGACGCGCTGCATGCGCTCAGCTAACCGGATGCGAGGGAAAACCATGAGCAAAAAGAAAGCTGAAGGCACCAATCTGCTCTACCAATTGATGAGCGAAGCGCGTTCCTACGATGATGTCATCGTCATGGGGCGCGGCGATCCCGACTTTGATACGCCGCCGCATATCGTCGCCGCCGCCAAAGAGGCCATGATCAACCACCATGCGGATTACAGTCCGCCGGAAGGCTTGCCCGCCCTGCGCGAAGCAATCGCCGACCGCGTCAAACGCGTCAACAATATTGATGTCGATCCCGCGACCGAAGTCGTCGTCACCAACGGCGGGCAAGAAGCGCTCTTCTTGATGGTCCTCGCGCTCCTCTCCCCCGGCGACGAGTTGATCGTGCCCGAGCCCAACTACAATACTTACGCCGAT
This sequence comes from Chloroflexota bacterium, assembly GCA_011523705.1. Taxonomy (GTDB): domain Bacteria; phylum Chloroflexota; class Anaerolineae; order Aggregatilineales; family Phototrophicaceae; genus UBA6055. Next base: position 5,396 of record WTGC01000204.1, read on the forward strand.
TCGCTGGCTTTCGCCGGCGGCGTCAAAGTCGAGGTTGAGACCTACCCCGAAGACGACTTCCGCGCCGACCCCGCCGATGTCCGCGCCGCCATCAGTGACAAATCCCGCGGGCTGTTGCTCGTCTCGCCCAATAATCCCGCCGCCAGCGTCATCTCGCCGCCCGATATGCGCGAGATGCTGGATATCGCCATATCGAACGATCTGATGATCATCGCGGACGACATTTACGATCTCTTTGTCTATGACGATTTCGAACACCTCAGCCCAGCCTCTCTACCCGGCGGGCTGGAACGTACGCTGACGCTAAACGCTTTTTCCAAAGCGTATTCCATGACCGGCTGGCGCCTCGGCTGGATCGTGGGACCAGCTGACCTGATGGCGCGCGTGAGAGAACTCAAAGCCGCCATCAGCGGCGGCACCTCAATCATCTCGCAGCACGCCGGCATCGCCGCGCTGACGGGACCGCAAGACGCGGTCGAGATGATGGCGGATGCCTATCGCCGCCGCCGCCGCCTCGTCCTCGACGGCTTGGACGCGATGGGCATAAAATACGGCCTGCCTCAAGGCGGGCAATTCGTCTTCGCCGATATCGGTTTCACCGGCATGGACAGTGGTGAAGTCGCCCAGCGCATCCTGAGCGATCAGCACGTGCTGGCTTATCCGGGCTCGGCCTTTTCCAAAGACCGCAAGAATTACCTCCGCATGACCTTCCTCCAGCCAGAAGATCAACTGACTGAAGGCTTGGAGCGGATGAAAGTTGCGATGCACAACATCATGGCGGACAGAATTAGCTAATCACGATACCTGTTCCGCCACAGCTAACAATACCTACGCGCCTTTCAGCCACTGATACATTCCCTCTCTCGCGCAGCGTCGACCTCAACGAAGCGCGCAATTTATGGTAATCTTGTATCATTAATACGCTAGTGACCCAAATTGAATTGCGCTAGCTGTATCCGCAATGAAGCGTAACATTACAGACATAGCCGCGGCAAATGGACCGCGGTCGGCGCCAATTTACCGACTGTCCTGAGAGGCTCGGCTCGTGCCAACGCGTTGGATTTCTGGATTGCGCAATCATGCGCATGTCTTACTGATTGTGCCGCTGGTCGTCATCGTCATGACCTGGCCGACCTTTCCCCAGCTCTTTAATGGAGACGAGTTTTGGGTGCAAAATGCTACCCTCGACGTTTTGCACAGGATATGGGATTCCTGGCATGTCGGGCAGGTTCTGGCTGGACATGCCGAGCTCTGGTACACCACCGACATGTATCATCCGGGTGGCGCGTCTTTGGTCTTCCAGCATTTCTCCTTTCCCCATGCCTTGCTAATGCTTGCGCTCAGGCAAGTTATGCCAGCCGACAGCGCAAACAATCTGCTCTTCATGCTGATTCTTGTTTTCAATGGCTTGAGCGCCTATGTGCTGATTCAGCATCTGCTCAAGGACAAGTGGGTCGCGCTCTTTGGCGCCGTAGTCGCCATACTGGGCATCTCCTTCAGTTACAGCAACACCGTCCCGGATCTGATCTGCATTGGCACGCTGCCCTTGACCCTCTACTTCTTTCATCGCGCTTGCTTTGAAGGTCGCCCTCTCTTCGCGGCGCTGGCCGGCTTTTGCGCTGGCATTACTGCTTTCATCGGCATGTACACCTTCGCCTTCATCTTGTTGAGCGTGGCCTCTTATGCCGCCTTTCTTTTGCCGGCGCGCTGGCGATATAGTGAATTCTGGCGCCCGCTCCTTGTGTTTGCCCTGCTTTGCGCTGCCATTGGCGCGCTGCGCATCTATCCCATGATGGCGGATGCGGACGTATTCCAGGAGGGCTTGGCGAAGTACCGCGGCTGGAAGCGAAGCCATGACGTGCTCGAATTCTTCGTCCATTCACACAATCCTTTCACCGGTAACTTGCTGCATTCCATATTCAATGTCTCGACCGATGCAGCCTATCAATACAACATAGCCTATCTGGGCTACATCAATCTCTTTTTCCTGGCTTGCGCGCTGCTCCGCAAAAAGGGTCGGAAAAGTCTGCTTCCCTGGATCACGCTCTTTATCTTCTGCGTCCTCATGCGCCTGGGCGATTATCTCACCTTCAATGGCGTCGTCTATCGGGACATCGTTTTGCCTCATCGCGTCTTGTTCCAAACTTTCCCTATCCTCTTTGGGCAAATTGGCGAACCACACTTTTACCTGTTTGGCTTGGTCACACCATTGGCTCTGCTCTCCAGCTATGGCCTGGCCGCGCTCCTCCGCGGGCGATCGGCAAGAACGCGAGCGCTTGTTTCGCTGGCCGCCATCCTGATCGCCGCGCTTGAGTTCTACGCGCCTATCCGCGGACTTGCATTGCCCACAGGCGCGACGGCTTATATCGACTGGCTGAAGTCTGAACCGGATGGCCCGATCAAAACCATCAACTTGCCGAGCCATAAGAACGTCCACCGCTACAGTCAATATGTACAGACATTAACCGGGTTTCCGACAGCCTACGGCCACCAGTGGCGCACCCTGCGCAGCACCACAAGGTATAATGACCGGACCTTGCTGCTGCGAGAATGGAATCGCAATCACAGCGGGCACTGTTTTGGCCGCCAGAATGCCTACCAGGAGGCGCTAGACGAACTTCGCTCAGATGGCTTTTCTCATATTGTCTTGTATCTGGGGTATGAACACGCCGAGAAAGTTGAGCACAGCTTTCTCAATCTGCCCGCCGCCTATGATGACGGGCTAGTCAGGATTTACCGACTAAAGGATATGCGTCTTGGCTGCAAAGACTTGCCGCCAGAGCTGGCTGTGTTTGACCAGTTTTTGGAATCGCCCTGGGGGGCGAAGCAGCCCGGTTCGTCCTTGCTCAGTTTCCATCCGAGCGACCGACTCGATAGCGATCGCTTCGCTTACCTTGACGCCGCCATTGACTTAACGACTAATTGGGGCAGCTTGCTCCACCTCTATGTAGACCAGGGCAAGCCGACCTTCCAAACCGCGGGGCGCCAGGTGACTGCGGAGGACTATACAGATCTAGACCAGGTCATCTATGTCGTCTTCCACTCACATGATGCCGACCTCCCGCTGATAGCTTCCACGCCGCCCTTGGACCAATACCAAAGCTGCGGGCGGCAATTGTATGAGGACGGCTGGGTCGTAGAGCGTCTTCTGCGCCGCGAATTCTCCTGCGCGCTTTTCACCTCGCCGGCGCCGCTGCAGGCCCGCTATGACAACGGCGCACACTTGGCGAACCTGCTGGTCACATCCGCTAAAGTAGACCTGGAAATCCAAATGAGATGGGCCGCGTTGCCCTTTCCGAAGCATGCCTTTTCGGTGCAGTTTTTTGATGGGTCCGGCACAAAGGTTCACAATCAAGACTTTGTTGTCGGCGATGGCGCGCTCGGCCGGCAGCTCATCGATTTGCGAGCGTTGCCGCAAGGAGACTACGCGGTCAAGCTCGTTGTATACAATTATGAGACTCGGCGAAGCGCGCCAGGAACGGTGATCGGAACAGGCGCAAGATTTGAACGCGAGTTGGAAATCGCGACAATTGATCGCGCATAATTCTTCTGCCACTTCACTTATGCGCATGTCGCGTACCCCGCGCTGTAATATCGCTGACTGTAACGCGGATGGCGCCTTTTGCCGGCTCGTAAATCTCTAAGAAATGGAACGGCGACTTGAGTCTGTCCCTGTCCCGCGCTATCGGCGACCGCGAAATGCGCTACTTCCCGAAATAGTGTATCAATAGCTCGCTTTTTACCTAAATTGCATCATACTTCCTTTATCCTCCATATATCATAGAGCTTCAGATATGGCCGCGGCAAATGGACCGCGGTCGGCGCCAATTTACCGACTGTCCTGAGAGGCTCGGCTCGTGCCAACGCGTTGGATTTCTGGATTGCGCAATCACCTTCACGTCTTGCTGATTGTGCCGCTGGTCGTCATCGTCATGACCTGGCCGACCTTCGCCCGCATATTTGATTCACAAGACTTTTGGGTTCATACCTGGCACGGGGACTTCTGGTTCAGGATATGGGATGCCTGGCATCTTGAACGCGTACTCACGGGGAGGGCCGATGTATTTTATACCCACGAGATGTTTCATCCCACCGGCGTTTCCCTCGCATGGCAACATAGCTCATATCCCCACGCCGCCATGTTAATGGCCTTGCGAAAGTTGATGTCCGTCGATAGCGCCTACAATCTGCTCTTTCTGTTGATCTTATATTTCAACGCCTGTTGCGCCTATGTCTTGGCTCTGAAGCTGATCAAGGACAAATGGATCGCGCTTTTTGGCGCGATGGTCGTTTGCGTGAGCGTGCCCTTTCTCAGTTTATCGACTTTGCCCGATCTTATTACGATTGGCACTATTCCCTTAACGCTCTATTTTCTTTACCGCGCTGTAGAGGAATCACGCTGGCGTTTCGCGGCGCTTGCGGGCGCTTTCGCCGGCGGAACGGCCTTTGTCAGCATTTATATCTTTTTCATTAACCTCCTGACCGTCGCCATTGTGGTCATCTTCCTGGCTGTTTCACATTGGAAACTGCCGGCATTCTGGCGCGGGCTACTTCTATCTGCAATCATTGGCGCATCGATTTGCTCGATTCGTTTCTATCCAATGTTTGCTGATGCAACTGCCCTGAAGGAAGGATTGGAGACACATCTTGGCCAAGCAAGGAGCAACGATTTATTGGAATGCTGCGTGGTCACAAGCAACCCTTTCACGGGAGATCTATTTCGCCGGGCGCTCGCCATCCCGCCTGTTGCAGAGACATTTAGTTTGCGCTTGGCATCAAAAGACGCATACCTGGGCTATATCAACATATTCTTCCTTTTGTGCGCGATCCTCCACAAACCTCTGCGACGCAGGTTAGCTCCTTGGCTTGTAATTCTTGTCGTTTTTTCGATTTTGCGACTTGGCCATTTTCTCACAATTAACGGACAAGAGTATCGAGACATTCTCTTGCCCGAACACTTTCTCAGCGCATGGCTGCCGGCGCTCTTTGGGAGCTTCTATATTCAGGAATACTACCAATTCGGTGTGGTCGTGCCGCTTGCCATGCTTGCGAGTTTTGGTCTTGCCCGGCTTGTCAGGTCAAAAACGGTTTTCGTACGCGCATCGATCGTTTTATTTTCTACGCTAATTCTGGTCGTAGAGTTTATTGTCCCCCTATCGGAGAAGATAATCGAAAGAGAAAAGTTTGCTTATATCGACTGGTTGTCAACTGAGCCCGTTAGCTCAATCAAGCTCATTAATCTACCGCAGGGCACCAGGAAGACTCAATATTATATGGGTCTGCAGACACTCAATGATTATCCGATGGTGTTCGGAAGAATCAATCGCAATCCAGAAAGCTCCCGCAGCTACATTAGGAGCAACCACCTGCTAAATGCCTGGGACGATAACCGCAGCGTTCACTGCCTGCCCTACAACGAAGGGATATTCCTGACCGCGCTGGACAGGCTGTTGGAGGACGGCTTCACCCATGTTGTCGTGCATAACTGGCTCTACGGCGATCAGTTCATCAATCACAGCTTCAGAAGCGTGCCAGCGTCTTATGACAATGGCTCGGTCAGCGTCTATAGACTGCGTGATCTTCGTTTGAGCTGCGATTCCGGGCACATTGAGCTCGCCCCGTTTAGACACTTCGCGGATTCGTCAGCGGTTGTTCCAGGCCGCCAGTCTTCAATCCTCAGCTTCCACCCGAACGCAAGCATCGACGGAGAGTTCTTTACCTACCTCGCGTCGCTTTTTTCCGATTGGCGTAGTCTGCTTCATTTCTACCTGGATGACGGCGAACCGGCGGTGCAAGGCAGCGGAACAAGCGATTTCGACATGGACGCGATCGCCCGTGACAATCAGATGATTTACCTCCTGTATAATAGTCGCGACATTAACGCCGAAGCCCTGCGCTCGCATATACCATTTGACGGATTCGAGCTCTGCCAACGCGATGTGCGCGAAGACGACTCGGTCGTTGAGCATTATCTCAGTCGCGAGTTCTCTTGCGGTCTGGTTACGTCCAGTCAGCCGCTTCAAGTGGACTACGACAACCGCGCCCGCCTAGTCAACGCCTTGGTTGAGGTCACGCAAGACTTCCTGGACGTTCAACTCATGTGGAGCAACTTGCCCAGCGATCCGCATTCGGTCTCGCTGCAAATCTTTAACGCCGATGGCATCAAGGTTCTCGGTCAAGACGCGACCATCGGTCATGCTTCGCTCACTCGTCATCGTCTGGTCATTTCATCCTTGCCGCCGGGCAATTATGCGGTCAAGCTGATCGTTTACGACTTCAATACGCGAGCCAGCGCGCCCGGAATGGTGGTCGGAAAAGGCGCAAGATTTGAACGCGAGTTGGAAATCGCGACAATTGATCGCGCATAATTCTGCTGTGACGTCACGTAAGCGCATGTCGCGTACCCCGCGCTATATTATCATTGACTGTGCCACGCATGGCGCCCATTGCCGGTTCGTAAATCTACAAAAGAACGGATTAGCGACCTGAGTCTATCCCCGTCCCGCGCTATCGGCGTCCGCGAACTGCGCCACTTCTCGAAAGAGTATATCGCTTTCTCGCTATTGACCTAAATTGAATCATGCTTACTTTATCCTCCATATATCATAGAGTTGCAGATATGGCCGCGGCAAATGGACCGCGGTCCGCTCCAATCAAGCGGCTGTCCTGAGAGGCTCGGCTCGTGCCAACTCGGTGGATTTCTGGATTACGCAATCATGCGCACGTCTTGCTGATTGTGCCGCTGGTCGTCATCGTCATGACCTGGCCGACCTTCGCCCGCATCTTTGATGGCGACGAGTTCTGGCTGCATGTCGAACAGCGTGACAAGTGGTTAAGGTTCTGGGATGCGTGGCATCTCGAGCGGGTGCTCGCCGGGCAAGCCGAACTCTATTATACCGATTCGCTCTTTCATCCCGATGGCGTCTCGCTCGCGTGGCAACATTTTGTGTATCCGCACGCCGCGCTCTTCCTCGTCTTCGAAAAGCTAATGCCGGCCGATAGCGCCTACAACCTGCTTTTTCTCTTGATGCTCTGTCTTAACGCCTTCTGCGCATACATACTGATTTACCATCTCATAAGCGACAAATGGGCCGCGCTCTTCGGCGCAGTCGTTGCGGCTGTGAGCGTGCCCTTTCCCCACGGAAGTACATCTCCTGACCTCATTCTGATCGGGACGCTGCCCTTAACAATCTATTTTCTGTACCGCGCAATAGGGGAAGGCCGATTGCGATTCACAGCTCTGGCAGGGCTTTGCGCTGGCATGACCGCATTCGTCAGTCTGTACATCTATGTAATCATACTGTTTACCGCCGGCATCTGCGCTGTCTATCTAGCATTGTCCCGTTGGCGGCAACCCGCCTTCTGGCGTCATCTTCTTCTCATTGTCGTCATCTGCGCTTCGATAGGCGCGCTGCGCGTTTATCCAATCGTCTCCGATGCGCCGGGCCTCCAAACGGCATCGCAATACTATCAAGACCTCGATCGCAGCAATGACGCGCTCGATTATTTCGTCCTTTCACCCAATCCCTTTTCCGGCGAGTTCTTGCATGCCCTGTTCAAAGTCCCAGCCGATGCTACGCACAAGAGAGCGTACCTGGGCTACATCAACCTGTTTTTCATTGGCTGCGCTATCCTGCGCATGCCCTCCAGACGCCGGCTGGCGCCTTGGGTCGTGGCGTTGCTGTTTTTTGCCCTGATGAGGCTCGGCGATTTTCTAACCTTTAACGGCGCGGCCTATACCGACGTCGTTCTGCCCGAGCGCGTCTTAAGCGAATGGTTTCCCGCCTTGTTTGCGCACATAGGAATACAGGAGTATTACCAGATCGGCGTGGTTCTGCCGCTGGCTTTGCTCTCCTCTTTTGGGCTGGCGCGCCTCTTGCGATCGTGCCCAACCAAGCTGCGCGCAGCGCTCGCGCTGGCTTCCGCGCTGATCGTAGCCGGCGAATTCTACGTGCCTCGATACGGGCAAGTTCTTGAGGCGTCCAAGACAGCTTATGTCGCATGGCTAGGCGCCGAAGCCGATAGCCCAAACAATCTGATAAACCTGCCAATTGAAATCGAGAATCCGCGCTATTTCCTTTACTTGCAAACATTGACAGACCGGCCGCATGCTTTCGGATTTGCCAATCGCAGGCCAAGATTCGCCACACCCTACGTCCGCCGGAACTTCTTGCTGAGTCGTTGGAACAACAGTCTCAGCGTCCATTGCCTGCTCCACAATGAGCGAAATTTCAAGACCGCCCTGGACAGGCTATTGGAGGACGGCTTTACCCACGTGGTTGTGCACAACTGGCTCTATGGCGATCAATTCATCAATCATAGCTTCAGAAACCTGCCAGCACATTATGATAATGGCTCGGTCAGCGTCTATAGACTGCGCGATTTTCGCTTGAGTTGCGATGCCCAACATATCGAGCCGGCCACGTTTAGACACTTCGTCGAATCGCCATTGGCTATTCCCGGCCGCCGGTCTTCAATCCTTAGTTTTCACCCTAGCGATAGCATCGACGACGACCTCTTCGCCTACCTCGCGTCGCTTTTCTCCGATTGGCGCAGCCTGATTCATCTGCACCCTGGCGATGGCGAGGCCTCAATTCAGAACGCCGGAATGAGCGTCCCGGATCTGGAGTCATTCGCCCGAGACAATCAAGTGATTTATCTAGTCTACAATCTTCGCGACATGGAATCCGCCATGCTGCCCAGCCTTTTGACATTCGAACGATTCAATCTCTGCCTACGTGAAGAGCATCAAGACGGCTCGGTCATTGAGCAGTATCTCAGTCGCGATTTCTCATGCGCATTGGTTGACTCTGGTCAGCCGCTTCAAGTGGACTATGATAACGGCGCCAGGCTTGAAAACACGCTGCTTGAGATCACGCAAGACCAACTGAATCTTCAAGTGAAATGGAGTGGTTTGCCAAGCGAACCTCACTCTGTCTCGCTGCAGGTCTTTAATGCGGACGGCGCCAAGACCCTTGGGCAAGACTCAACCATCGGCGACGCATCTCTTGAACGCTATCTTGTTGATATCTCAAACCTGGAGCCAGGGAACTACGCCGTCAAGCTAGTTCTATACAATTATGAGACGAGGCGAAGCGTTTCGGGAAAGGTAAGCGGGACCGGCGAACGTTTTGGACGCGAGCTCATGATAACAACGTTCATTCGGGCCTGATCGCCTGGTGCGGTCTCGTCGAGTCGGCGGCGTCTCAGTAAGGACGCCCATGCGGAATAGGAGCGATCGCATTTGCGAATTCGTGGCGCCGGTTGGCTGAGCGCTCATATTCACGTCTTGCTAATCGTGCCGCTGGTCGTCATCGTGATGACCTGGCCCGTCTTGCCCAAGCTCTTCAACGGCGATGACTTTTGGCTGCATAACCCCAGCCCAGACGCTTTTCTCAGGATCTGGGATTCCTGGCATGTCGGTCAGGCCCTGGCCGGGCAAGCCGAGCTCTGGTACACCGTCGACATGTTTCATCCGCGCGGCGCCTCCCTGACCTTCCAAAGTTACTCGTTTCCCCATGCGCTGCTGCTGCTGGCGCTTTAGAACGTGATGCCAACCGACAGTGCCTACAATCTGCTCTTCATGCTGATTCTCTGTTTCAACGGCTTCAGCGCCTACGTGCTGATTCGGCATTTGCTCCGGGACAAGTGGGTTGCGCTATATGGCGCCGTGGTCGCCGTCCTGGGCATCTCTTTCAGCCACAGCATCGCCATCGCTGATATCATCTGCATCGGCACATTGCCCCTAACGCTGTACTTCTTTCATCGCGCCATCTTTGAAGATCGCCCTTGCTTCGCGGCGCTGGCCGGCTTCTGCGCTGGCATTACCGCTTTCATTGGCGTGTACATCTTCGTGTTCATCCTGTTGAGCGTGGCCTTTTACGCCGCCTTTCTCTTGCCGGCGCGCTGGCGGAGACCCTCGTTCTGGCGCCTGCTTCTTGTGTTTGCCCTGCTTTGCGCTGTCATTAGCGCGTTGCGCCTCTATCCCATGCTTGCGGACACAGCGACCCTCCAGGAGGGCTTGACCAAATACGAGGGTTGGGAGCGAAGCAGCAGCGTGCTCGATTACTTCGTCAATTCACCCAATCCCTTCACCGGGCGCTTGCTGCACGCCATTTTCAATCTCCCGCCTGGCGCACACTACATATTCGTCTACCTCGGCTACATCAACCTCTTTTTCCTGGCATGCGCGCTGCTGGACAAAAGGGGGCGGAAGAGCGCGCTTCCCTGGGCCGCGCTCTTCATCTTCTTCGCGGTCATGCGCCTGGGCGATTTTTTCACGTTCAACGGCGTCGCCTATCGGGACATCGTTTTGCCGCGCCGCGTCTTGGTCGAAGCTTTCCCCATCCTCTTTGCGCAAATTGGACCCTACTTATACCTGTATGCCTTGGTCATACCCTTGTCCCTGATCTCCAGTTATGGCCTGGCCGCGCTCATCCGCGGGCGATCGGCAAGGACCCGAGCGCTTGTGGCGCTGGCCGCCGTTCTGATCGTCTCGATTGAATTCTACTCCCCGATCAACGGTCTCTCATTCCCAAAGGGCGCGACTGCTTATATCAATTGGCTGGGGTCTGAGCCAGATGACCCAATCAGACTTATCAACCTGCCGAGCCAAACGCCATACGTAAGGTACAGTATGTATGTACAGACCTTAAGCGGATATCCGACCGCCTCCGGCTTTCTTTGGCGCACTAAGCGCAGCACTGAACGGTATATTGACAGGAATTTGCTCCTGCGAGAATGGCGTGGGCGGCGTAGCGGACACTGCTTTGGCCGCCAAATTGCCTACCAAGAGGCAGTGGATGAACTGCATTCTGAGGGATTTACTCATATTGTGTTGCATCTCTGGAAAAATCGCGCATATAAAATTCAGCACAGCTTTCTCGATTTGCCCGCCGCTTACGATGACGGACTAGTCAGGATTTACCGATTAAGGGATATGCGACTAGGCTGCAAAGACCTGCCGCCAGAGCTAGCTGTGTTTGACAAGTTTCTGGAATCGCCCTGGGGGGCATGGCAGCCCGGCTCGTCGCTGCTCAGCTTCCATCCGCGCCTCCCGCTCGATAGCGATCGCTTCGCTTACCTTGACGCCGCCATTGACCTTACGAGTAATTGGCGTAGCTTTCTCCACCTTTATCTCGAACAGGGCGCGCCAACATTCCAAACCGCCAGCGGCGAAGCGGTGACCGCGGAGGACTTCAAAGAATACGACCAGGTCATCTATGTCGTCGCGAATTTGCGCGAAACCGACCCCGCGCTGCTGGCGTCCACACCGCTCTTGGATCAATACGAGAGCTGCGGGCGCCAATCGTTTGGAGACGGCTGGGTCGTCATTCGCCTGTTGCGCCGCGAATTCTCCTGCGCGCTCTTTGACTCGCCGGCGCAACTGCAGGCGCGCTATGAAAACGGCGCGCATTTGGAAAACCTGCTGGTCTCGCCGGCGGAAGGCGACCTGGAAATCCAATTGCGCTGGGGCGCTCTTCCTGTGCCGAAGCATGCTTTCTCGGTACAGTTCTTTGATGGGTCCGGCACAATGGTGCTCAATCAAGACTATGTCGTCAGCGATGGCGCGCTCGCCCGACATCACATCGACTATCAGGCGCTGACGCCTGGTGAGTACACCGTCAAGCTCATTCTATACAACTTTGAGACCAGACGAAGTGTGTCAGGGACGGCAGGCGGGACCGGCGAAGGATTCGAACGCGAGCTGGAAATCGCGACAATTGGCCGCGCTTGATTCTACTGCGACGTCACGCATGCGCAGGTCGGGTACCGCGCTGTTGGATCGCTGACTGTGCCACGCATGGCGCCCATCGCAGCCTCGAAAATCTCCAAAGATTGGAATGCCTGCCTCGGTCAAACACGCCCAATCGTTGACCTCGAACTGCGCCATTTCTAACAATAGTGTATCATTTGTACGCATACTATCTGAATTGTGCTGCCTTATTCCTCAATTGAGGAAAAGATGCTAGACAAGGCCGCGGCTACCGGACCGCTGTCGGCTCCAATCAAGCGGCTGTCCTGAGAGGCTCGGCTCGTGCCAACTCGTTGGGTTCTCGGTTTACGCGATCATCTGCACCCCCTTTGTTTCGTGCCATTGATCGTCATCATCATGACCTGGCCGACCTTCGTCCGCATTTTTGACGCCGACGAGTTCTGGCTGCATGGCGGGCAGCGCGACCGCTGGCTCGATATGTGGAATGCCTGGCACGTCGAACGCGTACTCGCTGGGCAGGCCGACTACTACTACACCGATACCATATTTCATCCAGCGGGCCTGTCCCTGACTTTCCAGCACATCGCGCTTCCACATGCGCTGCTGCTGATCGCCTTCAAGAAGTTCATGTCGGTGGATGATGCCTACAATGCGCTGTATCTGCTGATGCTTTGCTTCAACGCCTTATGCGGCTATGTACTGATTCAACACCTACTCGGGGATAAGTGGATAGCGCTTTACGGCGCTGTTGTCGTTGGCTTAAGCCCGCATTTTCAGCAAGGCACGACGGTTCCCGATATCATTTTGATTGGTACCTTCCCTTTGGCAATCTACTGCTTCCACCGGGCACTGATAGATAATCGATGGCGCTTCGCCGCGCTCGCGGGAATATGCGTGGGCGTCAGCGCATTCATCGGCATGTATACCTATGTCATCACGCTTCTTACGCTTGGCATCTACGGTTTCTATCTGTCGCTGGCGCGCTGGCGGCAAGCTGCCTTTTGGCGCCATCTGCTACTGTTTGCGGCAGTAGGCAGTCTCATCAGCGCGTTCCGCGTTTTTCCCATGATTGCCGACTCGGCAATCCTTAGCGAAGGGCTGCAACGGCATCAATACGGCCTCCCGCGAAGCCACGATGTTTTGCAGTATTTCATTTCGACTGGCAATCCCGTTACTGAGGACTCGCTGCGAGCCCTGTTTCAGGTCCCGCCCGCAGAGACTCATAACAATGCCTATTTGGGCTACATCAATTTGTTGTTTCTCGCCAGCGCGATCCTGCTGCGGCCGCGCTGGCGCAAGCTGCTTCCCTGGCTAACAGCGCTGGCCTTTTTTGCCGTGCTGAGGCTGGGCCATCATCTCACTCTACATGGCAATGAGTATACGAATATCGTGTTGCCGGAACGCGTCCTGAGCGATTGGTTTCCCGCCGTCTTTGGCGCCTTCCTGTGGCAAGAGTATTACCAACCCGGCCTTGTTCTGCCCCTCGCCGTGCTAGCCTGTTTTGGTCTCGCGGCAATTCTACAGGCGAAAACGGCCACCGTGCGCGCTGCCGTCGTGCTCGTTTCCACGCTCATCTTGATGGTAGAATTCTACGTCCCGCGTGGCGAGCAAATACTAGACTCAGACGGAACCGCATATATCGACTGGTTACAGACCGAATCCGATGACCCAATCAAGCTCATCAATCTGCCGAACGAGGTCGGCAATCCACACTACTTTATGTACCTGCAAACATTGACCGGCTATCCACACGCGGACGGGTTCAGCAGCCGCAACCCGCAGAGCGCCCGGTCGTACATAAACAACAACTTGCTGCTGCGCCGCTGGGACAACAGCCAAAACGCGCATTGCCTACCTCATAATGAGCGGACCTTCCTGACCGCGCTGGACAGGCTGTTGGAGGACGGCTTCACCCATGTCGTCGTGCATTATTGGCTCTATGGCGAACAGTTTATTATTCACAGCTTCAAGGATGTTCCTGCAACCTATGACGATCACTTTGTCGGCTTCTACAGACTGCGCGATCTTCGCATGAGTTGTGATTTCAGCCAAATTGAGCTGTCCCCGTTTAGACACTTCGAGGACTCGCCATCGGTTTATCCCGGCTCCCGTTCTTCTATCCTCAGTTTTCACCCGAACGAACGCATCGACGAAGACCTCTTTGCCTACCTCGAGTCGCTCTTCTCCGATTGGCGCAGCCTGGCTCATGTATACCTGGACGACGGTAAACCGGTGATTCAAAGCGCCGGGATGAGCATCCCGGATCTGGAGTCATTCGCGCGAGACAATCAAGTGATTTATCTGATCTACAATCTGCGTGACTTGGAATCGGAAATGCTGCCCGACCTATTGACATTCGAACGCTTCAATCTCTGCCATCGTGTAGAGCATGAAGACGGCTCGGTCATCGAACATCATATCAGTCGCAATTTCTTTTGCGCCCTGGTAAACTCCAGCCAGCCGCTTCAGGTGGATTATGATAACGGCGCCAGGATTGTTAACGCCTCACTGGATATCGCGCAAGACCAATTGGCTCTTCAGATTATGTGGAGCAACTTGCCAACGGAACCGCACGCGCTATCGCTGCAGATATTTGATGCAGAAGGCGCCAAGGTCCTCGGCCAAGACGCGATCATCGACGACGCGTCGCTTGGCCGCTATCTCCTTGACCTTGCCGACTTGGCGCCTGGGGAATACGTCGTCAAGCTCGTTGTCTACCATTATGAGTCCAGGCAAAGTGTTGCCGGAACTCTTAGCCGGACCGGCGAACGCTTTGGACGCGAGTTTATGATAACGACTTTCACGCGAACCTGATCGCCGTGAGCCGCCTCGCAGAGAGGACGTCGCGTTTGGAAAGGCGAGTAGAACAATGGATAAGAGCCTGAACAAGAAAGTGGCAGTCATCACCGGCGCCAGCCACGGCCTGGGACGATCGGTCGCGATCAAGCTCGCCGCCCTCGGCGCCCACACGGTCTTGATCGCGCGTCGGCCTGATCCACTGTCAAGCCTGGCTGACGAGATCCGCGCCACCGGCGGCGTAGCAACCGCGTATCCATGCGATGTCTCCAATTCGGAAAGCGTGAAAGGCGCCGCCGCTGAGATTCATGAAGAGTTCGGCGCAGTCGATATCCTCATCAATAACGCTGGCATTCCCGCGCCACGCAGTTTCGAAGAAACCGACTTTGGCGATTGGGACGAGGTCATCGGCGTCAATCTCTCCGGCGTCTTCTACCTGACGCGCGCCTTGTGGGATTGTCTGATCAGCGCCGAAGCCGCCTATGTCATCAATATCGCCGGTACTGCCGGTTTGCGCGGCGGCGGCAGCCCAGCTTACGGCAGTTCAAAGTTCGGCTTGACCGGCCTGAACTACGCCATCGCCCAAGCCGGCGTCGAACACAGTATCCGCTCAACGATTCTCTATCCAGGCGGCATGGACACCGGCTGGCGCGGCGCGCCCATCGGTGAATTGCCACGGAGCGAAAGCATGGACCCCGATGTTGTCGCCGAAATGATCGCGCATCTGGTGACCAGCCCGCCCGAGTTTGTAGTCAACGAAGCCGTGCTCAATCCACTAGCATATCCCTTTGTGTAAGGTCAAGTCTATGGCATACGAAGTACAAGACGCATCCTTGGTCAATCTTTATTCTCTGGAAACGCTGAGATCCTTCGCCATCGCTTACATGCGCGGCTTGGGCGCGACCGCGGACGAAGCCGATATCATCAGCGACGGCTTGATGACGGCCTCGCAGTGGTGGCACCCCGGCCAAGGTCAAGGCTTGGAGAAGCTCTTCCGCTATACACGGCGCGTCAAGAATGGCGGCATCCTGCCCGACGCGCCCATGACCTGGCTCGTTGACGCGCCCGCCTACGCCTTGCTGGACGCGGCCAAGGGCTTTGGCTATGTCGCTGCCCACCGCGCCATGACACGCGCCGTCGAAAAAGCCAAGACCTCGGGCATCGCCATGGTCGGCGTCCGCCATAGCAACCACTTCGGTATTGCCGGTTATCATGCCCTGACCGCCGCCAAGCAGGGACTCATCGGCTGGTCATGCACCAACGCCGCCGCCGAAATGGCGCCCTGGGGTTCGGCAAAAGTCGTTCTCGGCACCAACCCCTGGGGCATCGCTATCCCACGGGGGGACAACCAAGCCATCGTCCTGGATATGGCGCTGACCATGTCCGGCAAAGGCATGATGCGCTGGTATGAACGCGAGAACCGCCCGATGCCTGATAACTGGGCGCTGACGCCGGCGGGCGAAACCACCACCGATCCAACAGCGGCGATGACCGGTCCCCTGCTGCCCATCGGCGAATATAAGGGTTATGGCTTGAGCCTCTTCACCGATGTGATCGCTGGCGTGATGACCGGCGCGCTTTTCGGGCTGGATGTCTTTCAAGATGATCAGAACTTTGATGTCGGCCACATGATGATCGCGATCGATCCGGCCGCGCTGATGCCCGCCGTCGACTTCGACCGCCGGCTTGAGGAACTGGTCGCGCAGGTCAAGGGCGCTGAGCCCATCAATCCCGCGCGCCCCGTCATGCTGCCGGGCGAAGTCGAATTCCGCCGCATGAGCGAACGCCAAGAAAGCGGCATCCCCGTCTCGCGCGAAACTGTCGACCAATTGCGCGACTTGGCCGCCGATATCGGCGTCGCTTTCACCTTGTGAGGCTTCTAATCCACCGAAACTGTTGCCGAATGTCCTCAATGGCTGCTTCAATGCGACGAGAAGCCTGGGCTCGGCCCTTGCGAAAGCAAGCATTTTCACGCCGGCTCCGCGCAATCTTGCTCCTCTTTAGCAATTCATTGGTAATGTGACATCGAAATACGGTAAAATCGCGCCTTAACATAACATACGGCCAGACTGTAGGCGTTGGATGGTCAAAAGATAAGGATGCACATGCCTGAACCCATCACCATCGGCACAGCAACAGCGAAGCCCGGCGAAGTCGCGCGCGGCGGCATCCCCATCATGGGCGATCTGTACGGGCGCCCGCGCGAGATCCCCATCATCGTTTATCGCGGCGTCGAAGAAGGACCGGTGCTCTGGCTCAATGGCGCCACCCACGGCGACGAACCGGAAGGACCCTTCTCCATCTTCAAAGCGCTGGCAGAGCTTGACGCCAGCGAATTGCGCGGCACGGTCGTCGCCGTACCCGTGATGAACGTCAACGCATTCATCGCCGGCACCCGGGGCGACCCGCTCGACAGCTTCTCTTACGACATGAACCGCCTTTATCCGGGCAAGCCCGATGGCTACCCGACTGATCGCGTCGCCTGGTCCCATTGGCTGGCGATGAAGGACAACTGCGACATCCAGATCAACATTCACTCCGGCGGCGAGCACTCCTACCTGGCGCACATGATCTTCGCCTCCGACAACCCGCCTAGTCTCGAGCTGGCGGCGGCAATGGGTCCGGGCTGGAGTCTGGTCTTCCGCAGCGGTACCGGCGGCAACAATCCCAGCTCCCAAATGGGCGCGCTGGGCAAAGGCGGCATCACCGTCGAGCTCGGCGGGAATTGCCGCACGCTCACCAGCGACTTCCACGCCATCGCCGATGATCTGGCGGCCGGCTACCTCAATGTCATGCGCCACTACAACATGATCAGCGGCGAGGCGCAATACGAAAGCGCCTGGCGAATGGGCTATCAGATACCGCTGCTGGCGCCGGCCACCGGCATGTATGTGGGCGCCGCCGACTTGCCCTTTGAAACCGAAGTCCCGGCCGGTACCCTCATCGGACAAATCCATGATCTGTATGGCGATGTCATCGGCGAAGTGCGCGCGCCGCAAGATGGCCTCATCTTTGGCATGCGCGCCCGCCCCTCGGTCATCGAGGGCCACTGGTGCTGCTTCTTCGGCGTCGTCGAGGAGACAGCCGCGAACTTGATCCCATAACTGAAAACGGATTTTACAGGATCTAGAATATGGACAATTTCCCCAGCACACCCGTCAACCGCCGCCGCGGGCTCATCCCCGAAGACTTGATGAAGTTCAGTTGGCTCACCGAACTCACCATCGCCCCCGACGCTTCGCAAATCGCCTACACCGTCCGCCGCCCCCACAGCCCATCCAACGGTTACGTCTCACACCTCTACTTGCACGATCTGCGCGCCGATTCCGCCAGCCGTCTGACCGACGGCGATTGTCAAGTTTCCTCCATCGCCTGGAGCCGCGACAGCAGCCGCCTCGCCTATGCGCACAGCGATGCCGATGGCGATTCACTGCGCGTCATCGAGATCGACGACGATTTCGAAGCGATCTTCCCCACGGACGGCATGCCCATGTCCGGCCTTGATTGGTCAGCCGACGGCTCGAAACTCGTCGGCGTTCGCTGGACGCCGATGCGCGCCGCCGAAGATCGCGGACCGGCGCCCGGCATCCCCGAACCCACCATCAAAGTCATCCGCCGCCTCCGCTACAAGCAGGATGGCGTCGGCTGGGTGCACGACAAATTCAAGCAAATCTGGGTGCTGGAGCTGGAAACGGGCGACTTCGCCCAAGTCACGCACAGCGAATGCGACTACTCGGAGCCGAGCTGGAGCAACAGCGGCGCGCGGATCGCCTTCATCGGCATGGCGCGCGAGCAGAATACGCCGCTCGGCTACGGACAGATTCTCACCTGCGATTATCCCGCCGGCGAACCCGAGCTGCTCATCCCCGACTGGCAAGGCACCGCCGCCAGCCCGGTCTGGGGCGCCGAAGACCAATACATCGCCTTCGCGGGCCACAACAAGCCCCCGCCGGTCAATCGCCGCAACTTCTGGCAGCCGCACCTGGCTGATGTCGCCGCCCGTAAAGCCTGGAAACTGGGAGACGATATCGACGAAGAAGTCGGCAATTATTCAGTAGCCGATCAGCGTGTGAGCTTGTCCAACGTCACCATGAAATGGGCGCCCGGCGATGACTGGATCTACTTCCTGCTCACCGAGCAGGGCGCGGCCAATCTCTTCCGCATCAATACCGACGGCGAATACGAGCGCCTCATCAGCGGCGACAGCATCACCTTCGAGTACAGCCCGGCAGTGGGCAGCATCGCCGCCTACGGCCAATCCAATCCGGCAAACCCCGGCGAACTCTACATCTGGCGTGATGGCGAATCACAAAAGCTGACCAATCTCAATCCCTGGCTGCGCGACCATATCCTGTCGCCGCCCGAGAGCTACTGGTACGATGGCGTCGATGGCGTCAAAGTACACGCCTGGCTCATCAAACCGATCAACTTTGAGGAGGGCAAAGCCTACCCCCACATTCAATACGTGCACTGCTCAATGTTCGGTTGGGATTTCAATCACGAATTCCAGGTCTATGCCAATGCCGGTTACACGATCGCCTACTTCAATCAGCGCGGCACCACCGCCGGTTACGGCCAGGCTTGGACCAAAGCCAGCGAAGGCGATCAAGGCGGCGCCGAATTCGATGAGATCATGCTCGGCGTCGATGAGTTGGTCGCGCGCCCCTACATCGACGGCTCGCGCATGGGCGTCACCGGCGGCAGCTGCGGCGGCTTCATGACCAATTGGGTCGTGGGCCACACCGATCGCTTCAGCGCAGCCGTTACCCAGCGCTCGATCGTCAATCAGATCAGCTTCTTCGGCACATCGGACATCGGTCCCGAATGCACCGGCGGCGAGACGCGCACCGATCCCTGGCGCGACTTGCAGAGCAGCTGGGCGCAATCGCCCGTCGCCTACATCGACCAAGTCAATACGCCCCTGCTCATCATCCATGCCGACGAAGACCATCGCTGCGCCCTCGAACAAGCCGAGCAGATGTTCGCTGCCCTGCGCTGGCGCGGCAAGCCGGTCGAGTTGGTTATATTTGAAGGCGAAAATCACGGACTCTCGCGCGGTGGACGCCCCGGCAACCGCATCGAACGCCATCACCGCCTCCTCGGCTGGTTCAAGAAATATCTGGGCACAAACCCGATCAAACTCGAATCGGTGTAGGGGCGACATATCATGTCGCCCGCACAGAAACGCAAACCGTAGGGGCGATTCTGTGACTCGCCCGCACAGAAACGCAAACGGAGGGGCGAACCTTGAGTCGCCCGCGAATACAAAACGGATTTGTAGGGGCGACCCTTGGGTCGTCCGCAAAATGTAAAAATGTAGGGGCGACATATCATGTCGCCCGACAAACAAAGGAGAAACTCTATGTTACAAGTAGGCAACCTATCCGCCAAACCCGGAGAAAAGACCTTCGGCTATCTGGAGACGGCGCAATCGCGCTCCGGCATGCGGCTGGACATTCCCGTCCACCTCATCGCCGGCGCCGAGCCGGGACCCACCCTCATGCTGCAAGGCGCGATCCACGGCGCCGAGATCATCGGCTCCATCGCCATCCTCGACTTTGTGGCCAAAGCCGACCCCAGCGCCATCCGCGGCAACGTGATCGCCGTGCCCGTCGTCAACCGCGCCGGCTTCGAAATGGGCACGCGCGGCTCCCTGGTCGACGAAAAGGACATCAGCCGCCTCTTCCCCGGCAATAAAGACGGCAGCGTCTCCGACCAGACCGCCTTTATCTACTTCAAGGAATGCATCGCCCAGGCTGATGTGCTCATCGACTTTCACGCCGGCGCCCGCACCGCCTACGAACGCTATGTTCTGTTCACAAACGAAAATGATCCGAATAATCTCAGCCTGATGGAAAAGCGGCGGCGCAAGCTGGTCGTCGCCTTTGGGCTCGATCAAGCGGCTTTCTTCCCGCCCGGCACCTTCGGCAGCGGCGCTTCAAAAGTCGCCATTGAGGAAGCGAACACGCTGCAGATTACGCTCGAATTCGGCGGCGGCACCGGCTGGCATCTGAATGGCGAGGAAAACGTGCGCGACGCCAATCGCGGCATCTGGAACATCTTGAAAGCCATGGGCATGCTCGACGGCGAGCTCGAAGCCGATGGTCCCCTCTGCACCGTCTACGAAGCCGGCGTCGTCATTTGGAAACCAGCTGTCGACGGCCTCTTCATCCGCGATGCCAAATTCAAGGACGAACTCAAAGAGGGCGATGTCTACGGTCGCTTGGTTGATCCCTATACCGGTGACCTGCTGGCAGAAATGCCAACGCCGAAGGACGGCATCGTCATCCCCAGCGGCCAGGAATGGCCCACCGTCGGCGCGACGTCTATCGGCATCCTGGGCAATATCGACCGCATCGAAGACCGCCGCACGATGGACCTGTCCGTCTCGTTCGACTAGATTCGTAGCGGCGAAGGGGTGACTCGCCCATAACATGCATACGAAATCGTAGGGGCGAGGCGGTGACTCGCCCGTTCAACGTGAAATCTGTAGGGGGGACCCTTGGGTCGCCCGCAAAGGAGAAATCAATCCAATGAAACTCGGAAACATAGAAGCGGCTCCCGGTGAAAAAGCCTACGGCTTCTTCAAATCTGGCGAAACGCACGGGCGCTTCCCCGTCCATATTCCGCTGCATATCGTCAACGGCGCCAAAGACGGTCCCACCCTGGTCGTGCAAGCCGGCGCCAGCGGCCTCGAAATCGAACCGTCGCTGATTCTGCCGCATGTGGTCAAAGAACTCGACCCGGCCGATGTCAGCGGCACATTGATCGTGGCGCCGCTGATGAACACTTCCGGCTTTGAATTCGCGCGCGTCACCAGCGTCTTCGATGACAAGCACTTCAACCAACTCGGCCGCGGCGATGCTGGCGGCAGCGTCAGCGAGCAACTGGTCGACGCCTACTATCAAGCAGCCATCGCCAATGCCGACGCCCTGCTCGATATCCGCACCGGCTCGCAATGGAGCTATCATCATTTCGCGGGCGTCAATGACCTGGGCGATGTCGAAAGCTCAAAAGCGCTGGCGATCGCGTTGGGGCTGCCACAAGTTGTGCTCGGTCAAGACGAATTCAACTCGATGGCGCTGGAAGCCGCGCGCGCTGGCAAAGCTTCCGTGGTCGCCTTTATCGGCGGCGGACCGGGCTTGCGCGACTTTCGCGATCAGGATCTGGGTCGAGTCCGCGCTGCCGTGCTCAACGCCATGCGCCACCTGGGCATGCTCGCCGGCAGCCCAGAATCCGATGTCGGAAGCATCGCCGTTATCCGAGAGCACACGGTCATCACCCCAACCGGCGAACGCGGTTTTACCTTCATGGACAAAAGTCTACGCGGCCAGCAGGTCAGCGCCGGCGATGTGCTCGGCTACGTGCGCCATCCCTTCTCCGGAGAGACGATCGAGCAGATCAAGGCGCCCCGCGGCGGCATCATGGTCCACGCCGGCGCCTCCTGGCCCGTCCCGCCCGAAGACGAGATCCTCGCCATCATCGGCGACCTGGTCGAAGAGATCGCGATTGGCTGATCGGGGCTCGCGCGCAAGGGGAAATCGGGCGCGCCCTTCGGATCAACCGAACACTTGAGGAGGAATTGCATGTTACGAGTCGGCAATGTTTCGGCAAAGGCCGGAGAAAAAACCTTCGGTTATCTTGAGACGACGACGACGCGCTCCGGGCTGAAGCTGGACATACCGGTACACCTCTTGGCTGGGGCGGAGCCGGGTCCTACCTTACTGATGCAGGGCGCCATCCACGGCGGCGAAATCATGGGCTCCCTCGCTTTGCTCAACTTCGTCGAGAAGGCGGATCCGAGCACGATGCGAGGCAACGTTATCGCCGTGCCGGTTGTCAACCGCGCCGGCTTTGAACTTGGCGAACGCATGTCGCGCGTCGATGGCAAAGATATCAGCCAGCTCTTTCCCGGAAACAAGAGCGGCAGCGCCTCCGACCTAATGGCATACGTCTATTTCCAGGAAGCCTTCATCCAGTCCGATGTATTCATCGACTTTCATGCCGGCGGCCGAACCGCATACGAACGCTATGTCCTGTTTGACGCCGAAGATGACCCCGACAATCTCACCATACATGAAGAGCGCCGCCGAAAGCTTGTGGTGGCTTACGGGCTCGATCAGGCTGCCTTCTTCCCCGCCGGCACCTTTTCGCCAAGCTTCGCCAAAGTGGCGCTCGAAGAGGTCGGCACGACGATGATCACCATCGAGTTTGGCGGCGGCACCGGCTGGTTCAAAAATGGCGAAGACAACGTCCGCGACGCCGAGCGCGGCATTTGGAATATCTTGAAAGCCATGCGCATCATCGACGGCGAATTCGAGTCCGACGGTCCGCTCTGTACCGTCTACAACGCCGGCACCGTCATCTGGAAACCACCTGTCGACGGCCTCTTCATCCGCGATCGCAAATTCCGCGACGAACTCAAAGAGGGCGATGTCTATGGCCGGCTCGTCGATCCCTACACCGGCGCGCTCCTGGCAGCCATGCCGACGCCGGACGATGGCATTGTCATCCCCAGCGGGCAAGAATGGCCAACCGTCGGCGCAACCTCCATCGGCATTCTCGGCTCAATCGACCGCATCGAAGATCGCCGTACTATGGACCTTTACCTCGACTTCGACTAGAGAGACTGGAGATGCGACAAATGAAGATCGGCACAATTCAAGCGAATCCAGGCGAGCGCGCCTTCGGTTTCTTCAGTATCGGGGTTACACACGGGCGCTTTCCCATCCATATTCCCCTGCATCTGCTCGTCGGCGCGCAGGACGGTCCGACTCTCGTCGTGCAAGCTGGCGCCAGCGGCATGGAAATCGAGCCGGCTCTTATCCTCCCGCATGTGGCCAACGAGCTCGATCCCGCCCAGATGAAAGGCGCCTTGATCCTCGCCCCCTTGATGAATACCTCCGCCTTTGAATTCGAACAGGTCAACAGCGCCTGGGACGGGAAACACTTCAATCGAGTCGGCCGCGGTGATCCCGCCGGCAGCGTCAGCGAGCGACTCGTGCACAGCTACTACCATGCCGCCATCGCCAACGCGGACGCTATTCTGGACATACGCACCGGCGCCCTTTCCAGCTACCACGAGTTCGTCGGCGTTTACAACCAAGGCGCTGTCGACAAGTCCAGAGATTTGGCTATTGCGCTGGGCTTGCCGCATGTTTTGCTGGACCGCGACGACGATGGATCAATGGCTTGCGAAGCGGCCAAGGACGGAAAGGCGAGCGTCGCCGCCTATATCGGTGGCGGTCCCGGCTTGCGCGATTATCGCGATCAGAACCTCGGCCGCATGCGCAATGCCGTGCGCAACGCCATGCGTCACCTCGGCATGCTGGGCGGCGCCATCGAATCCGACGTTGATAATGTGAGCGTCATCCGGCAGCATACCGTCCTGACCTCATCCGATGTACGCGGTTTTACCTTTATCGACAAGGACAAACGAGGGACCCAAGTGCAAGCGGGCGATAAAATCGGCTACGTCCGCCATCCCTTTTCCGGGGAACGCCTTGGGGACATCCTGGCGCCGCGAGCTGGCATCATGGCGCGTGGCGGCGCCGCGTGGCCTGTGCCAGAGCAAGGCACCGTGCTGGCCATCCTCGGTGATTTGGTCGAGGAGATCGCCATTGCCTGATTCGCTGCTCAACACCCCTCCATCAATAGGATGCGAGCGCTTCAAAGGTCTGAAACAAGCTCAGTCTCCCCGCTTCCCCTCTGTGGCGAGAAGCGATCTACGAATGGGAGTGGCATGATCCTCAGCCTGGTCAACCGCAGCAGCTTCCGCGTGCATGCCTACCGCTGGTACTGGTTTGGCAATGTGCTCGTCCATATCGCTTTCTTGCTGCAAGCGGTCGCTCTTGGCTGGTACATGCTGGTTATCACCGATTCGGCCGTCATGGTCGGCATGGTCGCCTTCGCTTATGGTTTGCCGCTGCTGATGGTGTCGCCATTCTCGGGCCTGGTTGCCGACCGCCTCAAGCGCCAGGTGATCGTCCAGTTCTCATTGACGATGGCCGTCCTTAGCTCCGCGTTCTTGGCGCTGCTGGCTGCAACCGATCACGCGCGTCCCGAGTTCATCCTCTTAACCTCAATGACGCTGGGCGCGTCCTTCGCCATATACGCCCCGGCGCGCATGGCGATATTGCCGAACCTGGTGCCGGAAGACATGATCTTCAACGCCAGCACATTAAGCTACTCCGGCACACGTTTGATGGGCTTCTTTGGGCCAGTGCTGGCCGGCTTCCTGCTGGACTTGACCAATATCGCCTTCACGCTGACCGTGCAGGCGGCGATATTCGCCCTGGGCGCATTTCTCTACTACAAAGCCGCCCATTTCTTGCCGCCGCCAAAGCAGAAGCGGAAAGATGCTTACAATATCCTCCGTGGCATGTGGCAGGTCATTGCCTACCTGCGCCAGGACCGCGCTCTGTTCGCATTGGTGCTGATGGCGCTCGTCTTCGTGCCGGTTGGCATGCCCTACCAAAAACTGATGCCGATCTTTGTCGACCGTGTACTGAATGAGGGACCGGCACTACTCGGGCTGCTGGTGGGCAGCGCCAGCTTGGGTTCCGCTCTCTCTGGCTTTGCTGTCGCCCTTATCGGCGATGTCTATCCCAAAGGCTGGGCGATTCTTGTCTTTTCGGCGCTCTTCGGCCTCGGCATGGTCGTATTCGCCTTCATGAGCGATTCGCTCATCGCGCTCGGTCTGATTTTTGTCATCGGCATATTCTCCGGTATATTCTTGACGCTCATCAATGCGCTCCTTTTGATTCACATCAAAGACGAACTGCGTGGCCGCATGATGAGTGTCTGGGGCATGGTCTGGGGGCTGATTCCGATTTCGGCTTTGATTGGCGGTACGGTCGCCGAGTTCTTTGGCATCTCGATCGTCATGGCCGCTGCCGGCGCCTGCGTCGCCTTCACCTGTATTTTTATGATGGCGACGCGCTCGCCCTTGCTCGATCTCTAGCTGCAAGAGACTAGGTCAATAGAATGGTATTGCTCCTGCACAATCACGAAATCCGCGGACTGATAGATCTGTCGGATTACATGGATGCGGTCGAAGACGGCTATCGCGAGCTTGGCGCCGGCGCGGGCGCCGTCTACCCGCGCGAAAACCTCTGGATCAAGGGCGAGCGGCAAAGTGACGAATACACAGGCGGCCATCTGCCCGCGGGCAGCAAAGCTTCTTTCAAGTTCAAAGTGGGGCTGCTGCCCAACCTGGGCGGCGCCGGCGTCAACGCTTACACCGCTGGCTTGCCGCACGGCCTTGAAACCTTCCTGTTCCTTTTCGACACGGAAAGCGGCGCGCTGGCTGCCATTATGGAAGTCATGTATCTCAGCTGGCTCAAGACCGCCGCCGTCTCTGCCTGGGCGACCCGTCATCTCGCGCCGCCCGGCAGTTCAATCATGGCGCTCTTCAGCACCGGGCGCCACGCCCGCTCGCAGCTCTACGCCCTCACGAAAGTCGCCGACATCCAACGAGTGCAAGCCTACAGCCGCAACGCCGTAAATCGCCGCGCCTTCTGCGAAAAGATGAGCGCGGAACTGGGCATTGACGTCGTTCCCGCCGATTCACCCAAAGACGCCCTGCACGATGCCGATATCGTAACCGCCATCACCACCTCGCCCACGCCGGTCTTTGACGGGCGCGACCTGCCAAAAAAACCCTTGCATATCAACGGTCTGGGCGCGCATTATCCCTGGGTGCGCGAAATTGATGAATATACCGTTCTCAATAGCCGCGTCTTCGTAGACGTCATGCAGCAAGGTATCAGCGAAAACGGCGAAATCGTCATTCCGTTGGAAGCGGGCCTCATAGACCAATCGCACGTGGTAGGCGATCTGGGCGCGCTCGTGGTCGGGAAAGTGCCCGCGCGCCTCGACGACACCAAATGGACGCTCTTTCTCTCCGGCGGCACCGGCATTGACGATATCGCTGTGGCGACCCGCCTTTACGAGCGCGCGCGTGAACGCGGGATAGGCACGGAATTCCAATTCAGCCAACCCTACGAGTTTGAGTTATAACGAATCATGGTTCTCTTTTTGCGCAATCACGAAATCCGCGGACTTATGGACCTGCCCGAATACATTGACGCCGTCGAAGCCGGTTATCGTGAAATCGGCATGGGCGCGGGAATTGGCTTTCCCCGTGAAAGCCTTTATATCGAGGGCGACCGCAACGAATCCTTCCGCGCCGGGCATCTGCCGGCCGGCTCCAAAGCCTCCTTCCAATTCAAAGCGGCTCTCTTGCCGGGTCTGGGTGGCGCGGGCATACAGCCATACACTGCCGGCCTACCCACCGGGCTCGAAACATTCCTGTTCCTCTTCGATACCAATAGCGGGGCCTTGACCTGCGTCATGGAGGTTCTTTACTACGACTGGCTCAAGACGGCGGCCCTGTCCGCCCTGGCGATACGTCACTTGGCGCCGGCCGGCAGCGCGCAGTTGGCGCTCTTCGGCACGGGCCGTCACGCCCGTTCCCAACTCCACGCCGTGACGAAAGTCTGCCAGATCCAATCGGTCAAAGCCTACAGCCGCCGGGCGCCGCAACGTCATGAATTCTGCGAGATAATGACCGCCGAATTGGGCATTGATGTCATCCCGGCCGCAACACCGGCCGCTGCCCTGCAGGACGCCGATATCGTCATTACCATCACGACCTCGCCATCGCCAGTCTTCGACGGCGCAGACCTGCCCGACAAGCCGCTGCACATCAACGCTTTGGGCGCCCACTATCCCTGGGTGCGCGAAGTAGACGAATATACGGTGGTCAACAGCCGCGTCTTCGTCGATGAATGGAAGCAGGGATTCAAAGAGAATGGCGAGATCATCATCCCGCTCAAAGCGGGTATCATTGATGAATCACACGTGATCGGCGACTTAGGCGGCTTGGTCGCTGGTAAGATCAAGGGACGCACAGAAGACAGCAGATGGACGCTCTTTCTCTCCGGCGGCACCGCGATCGAAGATGTGGCAGTCGCCACACGATTAGTTGAAAAGGCAAAGGCGAGAGGTATCGGTACCGAGTTCTCATTTAATCTACCCTACGAATACGAGCTATAAGGAGCTGATTTACATGTTGACGCATGACGCACTGAAACGAGATACCGCGCGGCGCGTGGAAAAACTGCAAGCGATGATGAAGGAGCAAGACCTCGACGTGCTCATCATCACCGGACAGGCAATGCCGGGTGGCATGGGCGGGATTCGCTACATCACCAACGCGCATCTCTGGGGAGGGGTCGCCTATGCCATTCTGGGCGCCGATGACCCCCATCCCTGGCTGCATGTCTGGAGCTCTTACCAAGCCGTCTGGAGCCGCAACGAAACGACCACCTTGCCTGAGCGCGTCTTCACGCCGGAGGGCGATATCGTGGTCGCCACCTGCGACAAAGCCAAGGACTATGCGGCAGACAGCAAACGCATCGGCATGGTCAATATGAGCAAGCTGATGGGCCTCGGCACCTACCAGGCTTTCGTCAAGCAGCTCGAGGGCTACGAAATGGTCGAAGTCACCGATGCCTTCAACGTCATTCGCCAAATCAAATCTCCCTTTGAGTTAGAAGCGATCCAGCAGAACGGCGCCATCCTCGATTCGGCTATGGATGTTTTCAAGGATGTGGCCGGCGTCGGCGTCCGCTATTGGGATGTCTGCGCCGCCGTCGAAGGTTATATCAAATCCTTCGGCGCTTTCTGGGGGCGGACCAAGCTTTCGACCGATCTGACGCCCTACACCGTGCCCACGCCGAAAGATCAGCGCATGAAGCAAGAAGACATCATCAACTTTGAGATCGTATACGAGTCGCCTTATGGCTACTGGCTGGAGATGACCACCGTCTTCTCCTTTGATCCTCTGCCCGATGATGTGCGCGCCCTCCTAGACGCCTATCTGGCAGCGGTGGAAGCGTCTTCGGCCGCCGCCAAAGCGGGCAATACCTTCCGCGACATCTCCGAAGCGAACGACAAAGCGATCCGGGATCTCGGCTTCCCGGTCGATGGCAAGCATACGCCGGACTGTCACAGCACCGGGCTGGACGGCAGCGACGGACCCAGTTCTCCGGCCGCTCCCGGCTTTGTGCTGAAACCGAATATGGTGCTCTCATTCCATCCGGGCACCGTGCTGGAGAATGATCGCGGTTTTCTCATCTCCGATAACTTCCTGATCACACCAGGTGGAGCCGTCCGCCTCTCGCCGCATCATGCCGACCGCTATTACATACAGCTGGATGCATGATTCGATTCAGCCCCGGATTACACAGAATTCCGATCCCGTCCTTTACCCTTGAGGACGGCATCGGCCAAAGTAAGACCGCAAGAGAAAAAGGAGCAGAGTCATGAAAGAACAAACAGCAGTTCAATTCATAGGAGAATACGCTGCGAACCGACGCTATCACCAGTTGAGCGAGCTCACGATAACGCGAGCGCGCCAAGTCATGCTCGATCACTTCGGCGTCACCCTTGGCGGCATCCAGACGGAGCTGGGGCGGCGGGCGGCCGATTACGCCGCTCAAATGCATCCCGGCGACGATGCGACCATCATCGGCGACGGACGCCGCAGCTCGCTAGAAGGCGCGACCTGGGCCAACGCCGTCACCGGCAAAGCCATGGGCATGGACGACAGCCACCGCGGCGCCGGGCATGTCGCCTCGGAATTGGTGCCCGTTGCCCTCGCGCTCGGCGAAGCCTACCAACTCAGCGGCGAGCAAATCATTACCGCGCTGGCGGTTGGTTATGACGTGATGGAGATGATTCAGGTCGCTGTCGACGTTTGGCAGCGCGAGCGCGGACATGATCATAAAGGTCAGGCCGGCACGATGGCCAGCGCCGTGACAGCGGCCGTCGCCATGGGATTGCCCGCTGAGCAGATCTCACATGCCATCGCATTGTCCATGGATATGGCTTGCGGCACAGAGCAGTATGTCTACGATGCGGGTACTTGCGATACGAAAGATCTGTTGGCGGCCTACGGCGCGCAAAACGGCATCGCCAGCGCCAAAATGGCGGAGTTTGGCTTCCGTGGCCCGCCTGGCGCGCTCGATGGCGAGTACGGCTATTTTCACGCCTTTGGCCCCGGCTATGATCCGGCATTTCTCGATCGGCTCGATGGCGAAGCCCTGGCGCGCACCGGCTTCAAGCCCCACGCCGGCTGCCGCCACGTGCATTCCTGCGTCGACGCCACGCAGGCGCTCCTGCAATCCGGACAGCCCGACCTCGATAGAATCACATCCATCGAAATCGATGCCTATCACGAAGCGATCACGCCCTCTTTCCGCGTCAACTATGAACCGGAAACCGTAGGGCAAGCCTCATTCAGCCTGCCGGTTACGGCCGCCGTCATCTTGACCCGCGGGCGTTGGTTCTCGGATGACATCGCCACCTACGACGAGCCGCTTCAGCAGCGGCTGCGTCATCTGGCAAAGGTCGGATTGGACGAAGAGATTCAGGCTCAACATCCGGCGAAGAATGGCTGCGAAGTCCGAATCATAACCGATGATGGCCAACTCTATCGCGGGCGCGTCGAACACGCGAAAGGCGAGCCGGAGAATATGCTGACCGATGCGGAATTCGAAGGCAAGTTCCGCCACATGGCCGGCGACATTCTGCCGGAAGCGCAAGTTGCTGAACTGCTGGATGGCATCGGTCGCCTGGAGCAGCTCGATGATGTCGGCGAACTCGTGCGGCTCAGCGTGCCGCAGAAAGTCGCTGTGTAAAGATCCATGAAAATCGCAGACGTCACCTCCACCATCGTCAATATCTCGCGCAGTCGCGATCTGGCAACGGCTTACGGCGTCTCGACCGGGACCAACACCGTCGTCGTGCAAGTGCGCACTGACGACGGCGTCACCGGTATCGGCCAGACGGTCGCGCCCGCGCCTTGGGGCGGTGACGCGGTTGAGGTCGTTAAGCACCAGATTGACCAATACCTCGCTCCCGCCCTCATCGGCGAAGATCCTTTCAATATCGAGCGACTGCACATCGTCATGTTTCAGGCGCTGCGCCCGGCGGTCAATGCCCGCACCGCACTCGATTTCGCGCTTTGGGATATCAAGGGAAAGGCGCTGGGCGTACCCGTCTACCAATTGCTGGGCGGGGCTTGCATGCCCGGCGCCGTCTGCCATGGCTTCGTCGAGCGCGACGAACCTCAGGCTATGGCGGACCGCATTGAAGTATTGCGCGCCGACGGCTGGACCTGGTTCAAGACCAAGATCGGATTCACAGTCGACGAGGACCTGCTGTGGTATAGTCAACTGCGCGACTTGGTCGGCGACAAAGTCAGATTTCAACTTGACGGCAATACGGGGTATACTCTCGGCGATGCCGTGCACGCGCTGACGCAACTGGAGCGACTGGGCGGGGTCGCGCTCTTTGAACAACCGGTGGAGCATTTGGACGAAATGGCGCACTTGGCGACACGACTGGCGACGCCGCTGCAAGCCGACGAATCGACAGGCGGCGGTCCGCGCAGCGTATTCGAAATCGCGCGCGAGCGGGCGGCTCATGTCTTGCATTTCAAGATTCACCGATACGGCGGGCTGCTGCCCTCAGCGCGCATGGCGGCAATCGCCGAGGCTGCGGGCTTGGAAATCTCGATCGCGCCTTATTTCGATGTCATCGCCGCTGCGGCCGCGCATCTCGCCACCGCGACCCCGGTCGCCAAATGGCCGGCCGGCTTTTCCGATATGACCGATACGATTCTTGCCGAGACCTACGAACCCGATGGGATTATCTTGAAGGCGCCCGACGGACCGGGGCTCGGCGTACAAATTGATGAGGACAAGCTCGCTTATTTCGCAGCTTCCGCCTAAGCGCATGCGGGCATTGGACCATGTTTTGCCGAAAACTGTTGCAGGAGGTGATTATCGCAAGTATCTCACGCTCAACGTTCGTTATCGATGAAGTGTTTCACATAAGGAGAAACCCATGTTAGCAAAGCGAGTACTTATCCTACTGGGCCTCTGCTTGCTCATAGGATCCTTGGCCGTCGTGCCCGCGACCGCGCAAGACGATATGTCCGAATTCGTCTTCGCTCACTCCGGGCCCATCCGCTCCATGGACGCGCACTCCCACTGGTTCATCTCGAGCCACTGGCTGACCAACCTGCTCTACGATTGTCTGATCTGGCGCGCCCCGGAAGGCGGTGGTTATGTGCCGCAAGCCGCCCATAGCTGGGAGCTGGTCGACGACACCACCTGGCGCTTCCACCTGCGCGAAGGCGCGACCTTCCATAATGGCGAACCGCTCGACGCCCATGCGGTAAAGTGGAACATCGACCGCGTGCGCGTGGAAATTGACCCGCAAATTCCGCTGTGGCTGCAATGGCGCTTCGTCAAAGACACCATCGTCGTGGATGACCTGACCATCGATATCACCACCGAAGAGCCCCACGCCTACTTCGAGAACGATGTCAGCTTCAACGGCTGCGAGCTGCTGCCGCCCCAGTACTTCCAGGAAGTCGGTCAGGAAGAGTTCATCCGCAACCCGGTCGGCTCCGGCCCCTACAAGCTGGCTGAATTCACCGAAAACGACCGCTATGTCTTTGAAGCCTGGGACGATTATCACAGTGGCCGCCCCGAAGTGGACCGCGTCATCTACCAGGTGATCCCGGAAGCTTCGGCGCAGGTGGCTGCCTTGTTGGCTGGTCAAGTCGATTTGATCGCGTCAGTACCGGTCCCGGACCGCGAAAGACTGGAGATGACGGAAGGCATCAGCCTGCTGACTGAGACGCGCAACCGCATGCACCATC
>WTGC01000122.1 GCA_011523705.1 Chloroflexota bacterium
GGGGGCTAGGGGGTGGGGGTCAAATGCGCAATCCTCGCACCGGCTGGCTGCTGCTCAGCCCCACACTCATCATCTTAATTATCTTCGGCTTTATGCCCTTTCTTTATGTTTTGTTTGTTGGCTTTAATGAATGGAATATCTTCGCGGCGGAGGACGGCCTTCGCTTCAATGGCTTGGACAATTTCCGCCGGCTCGTCTTTGATGATGACTTTCTGCATTCGGTCGGCTTGACGATACGCTTTGCCGTCTTCGCCATCGCCAGCGAGGTCGTGCTCGGCTTCTTGCTGGCGCAGATGCTGACGCGCAAGTTCCCTGGAAAGTCGCTCTTCCGCGTCATTCATACCTTTCCGCTGATGGTGGCGCCCATCGCCGTCGGCGCCATCTGGCGTCTGCTGGTGATCCCGGGCTTTGGTCCTGTGCCCTTCTTTCTCGACCGCTGGTTCGACATCAAATATCAGATTGGCTCCTTTCCTGATCAAGCATTGTGGACGTCTGTGATCATGGATGTCTGGCATTGGACGCCTTTCGTCACTTTGACGATGCTGGCTGGTTTATCAGCGATTCCGCGCGAACCAGTGGAGCAAGCCAAGGTCGATGGCGCCAATCGCCTGCAAGTCTTTTGGTATGTGACCTTGCCCTTCCTGCGGCCAATCTTGCTGACCACGGTCTTCATCCGCATCATGGACGCCATTCGCACCGTCGATGAAGTCTGGATGCTGGCTGGCGGCGGACCGGGCACGCGCTTCACTGGCATCTATATCTGGCGGGTAGTCTTCCCGCGCACCGATTATGGCTACGGCTCATCGATATCGCTCGTCACCTTGTATTTGACTGTTGTTCTGTGTTGGCTACTTTTCATTGCGATTTCTGGACGGCGCAAAGGAGAGGTGGAGTGATGCGCTTGTATAAAGCGGGCGACTCACAGAGTCGCCCCTACAGCAAGCCGCCCGTGTCGAATGTTGAGGCTGGCCGGCGCAAAGGAGAGGTGGAGTGAGCGGAGAGCGCAATAGGGTGTGGCGCTGTGGGCGAGTCACCGCCTCGCCCCTACAGTCAGGATTTATGGGGCGGCGCAAGGGAGAGTTCGAGTAATGCGGCAGCGCGCCGGACGACTCTTGCCGACCTATGGCTTCTGGGTCTTTATGACCCTGCTCACGTTGATACCGATCTGGTGGATGTTCGTCGTTTCGATGCGCAGCCGGGTAGAACTCTTCAGCCGGCCGAACCTAGCCATCAGCAGAATCTACCTCGAGAATTACAGCAATGTGCTGACCGACAGCACCTTCCAGCGCTATATGACAAACTCAGTCGTCGTCTCGACATGCAACGCCGCCCTGGTGATGGCGCTGGCGCTGTTGGCGACTTATGCGCTCTCACGATACAAGCTGGTCGGGCGGGACAACATCTTCTTTTGGCTGATCACCAATCGCATGGCGCCGCCGGCCGCTTTCCTTCTGCCGCTGTTTATTATGTTCACGCGCACTTTCCGCATCGGCGATTGGACGCTGTTCGACACGCAGATAGGCTTGATTCTGGTCTACTGCGTCTTCAATTTGCCCTTCGCCATCTGGCTGTTGAAGGGCGTGGTGGATGGCATCCCGATTGAGCTGGACGACGCGGCGATGATAGATGGCGCTGGTCTGGGCGGTGTGCTGCGTCATGTGGTCATCCCGCTGGCGGCGCCCGGTCTGGCGGTGACGGGCATTCTGAGTTGGGTCTTCGCCTGGAACGAGTACCTGTTCGCGGCCAACCTGACCAGCGTCGAGGCGCGTACGATCACGACCGGGCTGGCCGAATTCGTGACCGTGACTGGCACCAATTGGGGCGAACTGGCGGCCATGTCCATGATCACATTGATTCCGTCGGCGATCATCGTCATCGTCGCCCAGCGCTATATCGTCATGGGTTTGACTTTCGGCGCGGTGAAGGAGTAGCCGCATGGAAGACCAGAAACGGAAGAAAGCGGGAGACGGCTTTCTGCCTATTCACACCAACGCCTTCGACCGCGTCTTCATCGGCGTCGTGATCTTAATTGGGATACATCTTTTGTGGCTGCGCTTCATGGAGCCGGCGCTGCCGATTGAAGTGGCGACGGTGATCTCGCTGGTGATTGGGTACTACGTGGTGCGGCGGGGATAAGCCGCGCTGCGCCTATTTTCCCGAGCCGGCGGTCAGCCCCCCGATCAGCCGGTCCTGAAATACTCCCGAGATAATCAGAATAGGCAGGATAGTCAGCATCGTCGCGGCGGTGATGATCTCCCAGGGGAAGGAGTATTCCCCCGGAAAGAGAGAAATACCAACGGGCGCAGTGCGCATGAAATTGTCGCTCATGATGACGAGCGAGAGCGGGAATTCATTCCACGAGAAGATGAAGACTATCAGACCAGTCGAGATTAAGCCGGGCACGGAAAGCGGCAGGATGATGCTCCAGAAGATGCGCAGGCTGGACGCGCCGTCGACGCGGGCGGCATCCTCAATTTCCGAAGGCACGGACTTGAAGAAGTTGGTCAGAATCCAGATGGCGATGGGTATGTACAGTCCCGTATGGCCGATGACCAAACCGGGGTATGTATTAATCAGACGCAGTTCAAGGAACATGCTGAAAAGCGACGGCAGGAGTGCCAGCGGCGGGAACATCGAAACGGCGAGTATCAGAATGAGAACCAGGTTGCGGCCGCGCCAGGTCAAGCGACCCAAGGAGTAGGCGGCCAGACCGCCACACGCGAGTATCACGGCGGTGGTGGTGGTCGCCACGATGAAGCTGTTGAAGATGTAGAGAAGCAACTCTGGGGTTTCCGTGATGATATTGAAGTAGTTCTCCAGCGTCACCGGGTCGGGGAGATACTGGACGGGCCAGGCGTAAATGTCGGCTTCGGTCTTGATGGATGTGAGGAAGATCCAGACAGTCGGGAAGAAGGACAGGACAACGGTAATCGCCGCCAGGATATAGAATCCCGCGCTGGCTTGCTGCCGGCTATGGAAGCTGGCTCGTTCCCGTTCCGTGGGCGCTGTTGCGGCTATCGCGCTACCGAGTATCATGCGTCGCCTCGCCGGATAATCAAGATATATATGACGCTGATGGACATAATGATGATGAACTGGATGAGGATGGCGCTGGAGCCCAGGTTGAAGTTTACATACTGGAAGATCGCGCGATAGGCATAGAGCGACAGGGTCTCGGTAGACGTCAAGGGACCGCCATCAGTGAGGTTGAAAGGCAGCTCAAATGTGCGCATGGCGTCCATCGTGCGCAGCAACACGGAAACCAGAATGGCCGGACGCAGGAGAGGCATGGTGATAAAGCGAAACTCCGTCACACGGTTGGTCCCGTCGACGCTGCCGGCTTCGTAAAGGTCGCTGGGAATCGTCTGCAAGCCGGCCAATAGCAAAAGCGCCATGAAGGAGCTGGTCTTCCAAATTGAGACAAACATCATCGCAAGCATCGAACTGGGAATCGCGCCCAGCCAGTTGATGCGCTGCAGCGCCAAGCCCGTGTCCGTCAGCATTGAGTTAAAGAGACCGAACTCGGTATTGAACATCCAGCGCCACATAAGCGCATTTAGCGCGGTCGGCAGCGCCCAGGGGAATAACACCGCCATGCGCACGAGCCCCTTGCCGTGGAACCGCCGATTCAAAATCAACGCCAAGGCGATGCCAAGCAGCAGTTCTAACGGCACGGTGACGGCGGTAAAGATGATCGTATTGTTAAGCGAGGTGATGAAGCGCGGCGTCTTGAGCAGGCGCTGGTAATTCGCCAGCCCGGCATATTCATAGCCGATGAAGATGCTGGTGCTGTTGCGCCCGAAGCTTAGAACAACGGTCTGGATAATGGGAAACAGCAGTACGAAGGCGATAATCAATATTGCCGGCACTAGAAAATAGATGCCGGCCCGATTGGCATGTTTCATGGCTTAGCGCCTGGCAGCGTTCGGCTGCGATGTTCTGGGGCGCGGCCGATAGGAGCCACGCCCCATCTGCAAATCCGAATCAGGGCATAATCGCCAGGATTTGCGCTTCGGCATCTGCAAGCGCTTGTTCGGGCGTTTTCTCGCCGAGCAAGGCAGCGGAGACTTCGGTCTGCATGATCTCCGAGATTTCCGGATAGGCTGTGCCCGTCTGCGCCGAGGGGCGCGCAAAGGCATAGACGAAGTTAGCGCCCAAGGCGGCGATACCCGGGTCCCCCTCGACCACACGATCGTCGGTATAGACCGCAGGCCTGGTTGGTACCTTGCCCTGGATCAGAGCAGCTTGCACCTGTGATTCATAACTGGTGAAGCACTTGATGAAATCGGCCGCAGCGCCGGGGTTCTCTGAATTGGCGTTCACAGCGAGCAGGAAGCCGCCGATGACAGTCGTATTGGTGTCATCGTTGCCTTCAAAATACGGCACGCGGGTTAGCGCGACTGCATCCTTCACGGGCGAGTCATCCGCCGTCAACGTCGCCCAGACGAAGTCCTGCACCATCAGGAATACGGCGCGCTCTTGCTGGAAGAGCAGGCGGGCATCGTTGGGACGGAAGGTCAATATGCTTTCGGGCGCGACGCCGGATTCCAGCATGTCGACCATCGTGGATAATGATTTGACGCCGGCTTCATTGTTTATGTCGAGGTTGCCGTCGGCGTCAAAAAACGTGCCGCCAGCGCCCTGGAAGAAGGCGAGCCAGTTCATGAACAAGCCTTCGATCTTCGCCCACATCGAGATGAAGCCGGCCAGATCGGGATTCGCTTCGCCTTCGACTACCGTTTCAGCCGCCGCGATAAGTTCTTCCCAAGTCGTCGGCACATCAAGCCCATACTTGTCGAGCAAGTCAGCGCGGTAGAAGAGGTGGATGCCATCAATATAGAGCGGAATGGCATAGGTGCTGCCGCCGACTTGCGCGGCCGCTAGGAAGCCTGGCAAATAGTCGGCCAAGTCTTCTGCCGCGATATAGTCTTCGAGAGACGCAATCCAACCGCGGGCAGCGAAGTCGCCGGGCCAGATCACGTCAACGGCGATGATATCCGGCTTGGGGTTGCGCGCGGTGAAGTTGGTCACATAAATGCTGCGCGATTCATTGGGCACGTCAGAAATGCGCTCCCATTCGACGTTGATGCCACCGACTTCCTCTTGGCAGGCTTCAATGAGGATCGGGGCGGCATCGCCGAATCCGCGCGCGCCGATGGACAAGGTCAGGTCGACCATGTCCTGCGCTGATACAGGAATCAGCAAGGTCAAGCCTAGCAACAAACAGAGGAAAAACCGTCGTTCATTGATCATTGTTTCTTCTCCTGGCTAATAGGATGCTGAAACGGCAGTCGCAGTTGCATCGCGAACCTAGCCAACTGCACATGACTAGACAAAATATAACATCATTGAGGCGCTATCGGCAAATCGTAGGCGAGGCGCTAGAATCACGCGCCCGAAACCCGCGGCATCCAGAGCGGCTCCAAACCCCAGCGGCTGAATAGCAGGGCGCGAACCATCTCGGCGCGGATTTCGCGATGGGCGGGATCTTCCCATACATTGCGCATACGCTCGGGGTCGGCCGCCAGGTCAAAGAGTTCGTAGCAGTTCTCACGCGGATCAAAGTTGATCTGCTTGAAACGCAGGTTGCAGCTCTTGAGATACATCCCCGCTGACTTGTTGGACAAGAGGGCGCTTGCATCCCCCCAATGCTTTGGGGGGACCGAGGGGGGTAGCGGTTCTTCTTTCAGCATCTCGGCGTGCAGGAAGGCTTCGGTCAGCCGGGCACGTAATTCGGCATCCGGCCACAGGTTATTCAGTTCGTTAGGGTCGTCAACCAAGTCGTAGATTTCGCCGTAATCGCGGTGGTAATAGAGCGTGATTTTATAGCGAGCGTCAATGTAGGTTTTGAGATGCAGCGTTGTCGGCTGGTGGCGATTCTCAATGATGACCTGCTCGCGCGCTTCGGACGCGTCGCCACGCCAAACCTGCTGCTGGCTTAGACCGGTCATTTCATCAGGGACAGCAAGACCGCAACAATCAAGGAATGTCGGCGCGTAATCCACCAGCGATTGCAGGCTGTCGCTCACCTGGCCAGCGGGGATGCGACCGGGCAAGCGGGCGATCATTGGCACCCGCACGCCGTCTTCATAATGGAAAGCGCCTTTGGCGATCAAGCCGTGCTGCCCGAAATAATGGCCGTGATCGCTGGTGAAGACGACAAGGGTGTTCTCGGCCAAGCCGAGATCGTCCAAATGGTCGATGATTTGACCGATGTACTTGTCCATGCAGCTGATCATGCCGTAATAGCATGCGATATCTTTCGCCAGCTCGTCGCGGTCATGCAGGTGCGAGTGGAAGCCGTGACAGCCGGCGCCGTTGGGTTCCTGCCAGGCGGAGAAATCGGGATCGGGCTGCTGGGTCAACTGCAGATGAGGTGGGGATGCCTCGTGCTCGCCCGGCGAGAATCCCGGCACGGTGACCTGGGCCGGGTCATACATCGTATCCCAAGGCTCGGGCGCGAGGTATTTGGGATGCGGATCGAAAAAGCTCGCCCAGAGAAAGAAGGGTTCGCCAGCCTCGTCGTACTGTGAGATCAGCGAATTGCTGCGTTCCGCGATCCAGGCGTTGTAGTGAAAGCGCTCCGGAATCAGCCACTTGCGTTGCTGCGCGACAACATTGCCGGTCGGTTGCAAGTAATAATCGCGCCAATTGCTCAGCCCTTTTTCTTCCATCCAGAGGGCATAATGCTGGCCGACATGGGCTTCGTCGGTGTGGTTGCGCGCCAGCTCGACATGATCGAATCCGTAGAAGGGTCCGGCGAAATCAGCCCAGAAATCGAGATCTTGCAGCTTGGGATAGGCTTCCAGCGAGGGATACTCTTCGGTCGAGTGCAGGGGCTGGAAGTGCGCTTTGCCGACCAAAGCCGTCCGGTAGCCCGCTTCTTTAAGACGTTCGCCGACTGTCGGTTCGCTTTCCGGCAGCTTGGTGCCGAGCGAGTAGGCGCCGTGCTGCGACGGGTACTTGCCGGTGATCATGCTCGCCCGCGTCGGCGTGCATGTCGGGTTGGGGCAGTAGGCGCGTCGGAAGGTCGTCCCCTGCGACGCCAACTTGTCGAGAGCCGGCGTCCGCACCTCAGGGTTGAATTGCCCCAGCGTGTTCCAATGCTGCTGGTCCGATGTGATGAGCAGTACGTTTAATTTGGTCATAATTCGGCAATCGCTGCTGGCGGACACATGAAAACGGCGCAATCGAAATTGTCATTCGTCTTGATGGGACGATCTTGCCAATGGCGCTCCCCCTTCCCTAACTCGCTGGGGAAGGGGCCGGGTCACGTAGACATAGACCTCCGGGGATGGGGTCGATAATACCGCCTGCCCTTGATCGCTTCCGGCAGCAGGCTTTCGTCAGTATAGGCTTGGTAGCCATCGCCGTAGCCCAGTTCGCGCATCAGCTGGGTAGGCGCGTTGCGGATTTGCAGCGGGATCGACAGGTTGCCGTGTTCCTTGACATCATCCAGGGCCCGGAAATAGCCATCGCCGGCGGCGCGATTCTTGGGCGCGGTCGCCAGGTAAGCGACGCCATGCGCCAGGTTGAATTGGCATTCAGGCAAGCCAATGGTCTCAACAGCGCGGAAGACATCGTTGGCGACGGTCAGCGCGTCGGAATCGGCGATGCCGATGTCTTCGCTGGCGAAGATGACCATGCGGCGGGCGATGAACTTGGGGTCTTCGCCGCTGTCGATCATGCGCGCGCAATAATACAGCGCAGCGTCGACATCGCTTGCGCGCATGCTCTTGATGAAGGCGCTGATGGTGTTGTAATGCTCTTCGCCGGTTTTGTCATAGCGCAGGTGTTTGGACTGCAAAGTGTCGCGCAGGTGCTCAACGGTGATGGCGGCGGCGCGATAAAGGCGGGCGGCGTTCTCCAGCAGATTGAGGGCGGCGCGCGCATCGCCGTTGGCGTAATTGGCGAGAAAGTGGATGGCGTCTGCATCGATGTCGACAGCCAGCGCGCTGATGCCGC
Source organism: Chloroflexota bacterium (assembly GCA_011523705.1). Classification (GTDB taxonomy): domain Bacteria; phylum Chloroflexota; class Anaerolineae; order Aggregatilineales; family Phototrophicaceae; genus UBA6055. Next base: position 7,966 of record WTGC01000122.1, read on the forward strand.
GAGCGATTATCTGCTCGATCTCGGCGCTGGTGAGCGGATTCAGCGTGAAGACTTGCATGCGTGAGAGCAGCGCCGAGATGACTTCGAAGCTGGGATTCTCGGTGGTGGCGCCGATGAGGGTGATCGTGCCGTCCTCGACATAAGGCAGCAGGAAATCTTGCTGCGCCTTGTTGAAGCGGTGAATCTCATCGAGGAAGAGGATGACGCCTTCGGCTGGCGCTTCGGCATTGGGCGCGGCGAAGAGGCTCGGCTGGCTGTTATTGACGGCTGCAGTCCCTTTGACCGAATCGACTATGCGCCGCAGTTCCGCTTTTCCGGCCGAGACTGCTGAGAGATTGTAGAAGGGTCTCTCGGTGACTTCGGCGATCATGCGGGCGAGGGTGGTCTTGCCGACGCCGGGCGGTCCCCAGAAGACCATGCTGGGCACGGTCCGCTGTTGCAACGCGCGGTAAAGCGGCTTGCCCTCGCCGACCAGATGGGATTGCCCGATGAAGCCGCTCAGGTCGCGCGGTCGGATGCGTTCGGCGAGGGGAGGGGATGAAAGAACCATGGTTTGGCTTTCGGCAATTATCGCTAGCCCCGGCGGGGAAATGGCCTACTCCTCCATCCATAACGGGTGGGCGAAGGAGGCGAATGCGCCACCCTCGCTGTTCAGGAAGTTTACTCTATCGATTTGAATGGGTTCATCCCGGCGAATCACTTGGGCGTAGGCGATGCGATATGTTTCGCTGCGGCTGACACTCCCATCCGCCAACTGCAATTCCACCCAGCTTGCTAACCCGTAGGCGGGACCGGCGACCAGCGCGTAGTGTATCGTCTTCCCCATTGATGGCGCCTCCCAATAGGTGATGCTGGGCGGCTTGGCGTCAACCATTTGGTATTCGCAGATCGGGAAAACCTCTTGTTTGCTGTACCAGCCGCCAAAGATATCTTGCGCTTCAGCCACGATAACGGCGGTAATGCAGAGTTCAACATGGTTATCGCTTCTTGCACGCCATTCGAACAAGACTAGCTGAGCGTCCAAATCCGGCAGCGGTTCCTGATGGTAGACTTCGGGACCGCGATATTCTATGGAACTCAAGGTGAATTCATTGTGCATCAGCTTGGAGTATCGCTCTGGATAACCGGCAATCAGCGCTTCCGGCGTTCTGCCCCGTTCGCTCACCGAGACTGCCAACGAATAAGCGTACTTGGTTGCGCCGATCAGGAGCAGGCCAGCGAGAAGGAAGACCAGGGTGCGGCGCCGTCGGTTTGGCTGCGGCTTCCCCTTCGGTTTGGCTTCGCTCTTCTGTCTTGATTTCATGGCAGAAATCTCCACCATCTCAATGCTGCCGAGCGAGGGATCCCCGTCAATCGCGGATGATCTTCACGATCTGATGCAAGTGATCGAGGTCATGGTAGGCGCTGAGTATGACCTGGTCATTGAGTGTGAAGCCGCCGCCATCAGCCGGGCGACCGGGCCGCTCCCAGAGATCTTCGTCATCTTCGGGCAAGGAGGCCAGAAACGCATGATAGTCGGCGCTGACGCCCAGCCATCTTTGCAGGAGGTCCATGGCGTCTTGCTCGGCGTAGCCGGCGTCCTTGACCCGTTCGTCCACAGTCTTGCCCGAGCCACCCGGCGGCTCCTCACCAGCGACAAGCGCCCGCGCCCGCGCCAGGAAGTAGCTATCGGTATCGGCGAGATGGCCGAGGACTTCGGAAATGGTCCAGCCATCGCCGCCATCGCGTTTGTCGAAGACGGCGGGATCGCTGATAGTCGAAAGAAGATGCTCGATATTGAGCATGTGCTTTTCCAGCGCCATGATCTGCCAGCGCCGGTATCGGGGCATTGGGGACATTATTCGCTCCTCAGTTTTGAATTCGGCGCGCATTATAGCATAGCGCCGGCTTGGCGTCAGTCCAGCGCTCCGCTGCGAGCCTCCTCCAGCAGCTTCAATGCTTTGCGGGCGATGGCGACGGTGGGGTTGGCGCTGGTGCCCGGGGCGCGCTCCATGAGCACCTCGAGGAAAAACTCGTCGATAGCGAATAGCGCGACCGAGCCGTAGAGACCGCGACCGATGACATGCGGTTTGGGGAACTCTTCAATGGTATTCTCGTCTTCGATGCCTTCGCGAATGCCCTTCAGTCGCTCATAATGCGCGGTCGCATCGGCGGGACTATTGAACTGGCCGAACGTCATATTGAAGACGTTGGCGGCCTGGTCGCGATAGAAGACGCGCACGGCATTGCCATTCTGCACGTTAGGCGGCGTTTCGACGCCGTCAAAGCGCGAGTAATCGCGGCGCCACTGGGTATCGGTGAAGATCTCGCGCGGCAGATTGTCAAGGATGATCGGCAAGACGTCTCTTCAACCGCCTGCGGTGGCGTCGGCGGTCGCCACGGCTTCAAACTCCGCGCGCTTGTCATCAAAGAAACGCAGCGCCGCGCGCGACAGAGGCAGCAGAGGGCTTGACGAGGTGGTGAAAATCTCGATGAAGACTTCAATGAAGTAATTGTCGATTTGGAATAAGCCGAAGGAACCGTAGAGCCCGCCGCCAGTAAGGTTGGGCGTCGGCAGAGAATCATCCGGCGCCAGATTTACTAGAGATGAACGGAGCTCCTGCTTGCGCTCGAATTCGGCGAGCGCGCTTTGCGCATCGGGGAAGATGACGAAGTTCAGGCTCATCTTGCTGCCTTGCTGGGTGAAGAAATAAATCTCCCTGCCAACGGCGGGTTTGCGCACGCCAAGGATGCGCTCCACGCCATCGTCGCCGACTTCATAGTTGCGCTTCCATTGTTCTTCGCCGGCGGACAGCGGGTTGGGCAGCAGCTCAATGAGGCGCTCCATGATGTCCAGGTTTACTTGGTAAGGGTCGATATAGTCTTCTGGAGGCGGCGTGGGCGAAGGTGTGGCGGTTGGCAGCGGCGTGGGCGTGGGCGAGGGGGTGATGTGAAAATCAACCGGCGGGCGGCAGGCGGAAAGAACGAGCAGCGCCATCAGGCTAAGAAGCGAAAGCCGGCGGAGGGAAATTGCTGTCGCGTTCATAGTCAATCTCCAACTGCCGCTTCTTCATACAGTCGTAGGCGCTCGGGGATCTGCCCAGTGACGATCATATCGGCGACTTCGTTCTCGGTCACTTCGCTCTTGTAGAAATCGCCCAGCTTGTGCCCTCGTTCAATAATGGTGAAGCGGTCGGCCACTTCGTAGACGTGACGGATGTTGTGCGTGATGAAGATGACGCTCATGCCTTGTTCTTTGGCGGCGATCGTGTAGTCGAGCACCTTTTGCGTCTCGCCCACCGAAAGCGCCGAAGTCGGCTCGTCGAGGATGAGCAGCTTCTTGCCGAAGTATACGGCGCGGCCGATCGCAATGGACTGCCGCTCCCCGCCAGACATAGTGCCGACCGTCTCTTCCGGGTCGCGGATGTGGATGCCTACGTCCGCCAGCGCGTGAATGGATTCGCTCGCCATCAGCTTCTTGTCCATAAAGTGAAAGGGACCAACCTTGTAGGTCGGTTCTTGGCCGAGCCAGAAATTACGCGCGATGCTCATCAGCGGCACGAGAGCGAGATCCTGGTGCACCGTCTCGATGCCGAGCTCGCGCGCGTCGTGTGGCGAGGCGATGTCGACCGCGTCGCCATCAAAGAAGATCTGCCCGCGGGTCAACGTATGGAAGCCGGTCAGCACCTTGATGAGGGTCGATTTGCCGGCGCCATTATCGCCCAGCAAGCCGACAATCTCTTGCCGATCGACGTGAAAATCAATGCCGCGCAAAACTTGTACGCTGCCGAAATACTTGTGGATATCGATCATATCCACCAGGGCATCGGGGTTTTTCTGTTTGTATTCCATGATTGACGCTTTCTACGCTTTTAGTTGTATTTGTAGGCGAGCCGCCCGCTCGCCCCTGCGTGCATTCAAATATTGGGGCGCCGGGCCGCTAATCGAAAGAGAATCACAAAAGCGGGCGTAGGACGTTAGATCGCTGCCGTTTCTTGGTGTTTGCGCTCATCCCCTAACGTCCCTCTCCTGCGCTGGCTCATGATGTACTCGGTCGTTCGCTGGCTCATGGCTTCTCCTCTCGGTACGCTCGCACTGTAGCGCGGAAAAGGTGGTAGCTGTTTTCGTTTTATGTGCTGCTTTTGTAGCACTTGAGCCATTCGCTAGCTAAGTAGGTTTTGACGTGTTTGCCGTTGTCGATTTCCTCGATGAGCAGATCGTTGATGTCTTTGCATCCTGTTAAGTATCTGGTGACGTAGCTGCGGTGTCTTTTGTACTGGTGGTCATTCGTATAGACAACTCTAAGTGGTGTGTTTTCGTGGTCACCTTTCAGCAAATGGCGGCGCAGAATTATGAAGTGAGAATCTGAGTCCATAATTGTCTTTTCCATTGTTTCACGGTGAGGGGCTAGCGATAGCTATTGTATCCGTCTATGAAGCCTTTGATGAATTCTTCGATGAATTCTAGAATGAAGCCGTCGATTGCTATCTCGATAATCAAAGAGAAGATGAAGATGCAAGCGAATCCCTTCAATGCAGCTTTGGTGCGTCCGCCTGAATCTTTGCTGATTATGTCAATCAGGAATGCGGCAGGGATAGCGATTATCCCGATAACGAAGCCAAGGAAGATCCACATATTGTCGCTTGAATGATCTATAATTTGCCGATGTGACTGCGGCTCGTGATAGTAATGGTGATGGTGATGGATTTCGGCTGGCGACTGCTGGATCATCTCGCGCTTACGTTTTGGGCGGTCAAATTCATAAGGCGGCTCATTGTTTTGCAACCATTCTGGTTCGTGTCTGTATTGGTCGGTCATGACGTCTCCTCTCAGTTCACTGTCGCTGATTTTGCGCTCCTCCATTCGAATATTGGCGTGCCGAGCGTCTAGTTTCGCTGCGCGCCGCGAACGAAGGTGTTGAGCACCACCGCCGCGATGATGATGACGCCGACTGTGCCGCTGAACAGGCGCGATTCAATGCCGACGAGCACGAGCCCGGTCTGCAGCATGCCGAAGATCAGCGCGCCCAGCAGCGAGCCGACCACGCTGCCGTAACCGCCGGTCAGCAGGGCGCCGCCGATCACCGTCATGGCGATGACTTCCAGCTCCCAGCCTTGCCCTTTCAGGGGATCGACGCCGGGGTTGCGCGCGGTTTCATAAATGGCGGCGATGCCGGTTAAGCCAGCGACAATGACGAAGTTCTGCACCTTGACGCGATCGACATTGACGCCTTGCGCGCGGGCGGCGCCTTCGTTGCCGCCGGCGGCGAATATGCTGTTGCCGAAGGATGTGCTGGTGAGGATGATGTGGAAGATCACCACGAAGATAAACCACCAAAGGATCGCCAGGCGGACGTTGGCGTCGCGCGGGATCTCAAGGTGGAAGAAGTCGCCTTCCGAACCGATGGCAGACACGCGCCCATTAAAGATATCGAAGTAGCCGACCTCAACGAGTCCACCGCCGATGTGATAACCGAAGACGGCGACCAGCCAGACGACTATCGCCAGCAGTATGAGCAGGACGGCCAGGAAAACAACAAATCGTATGATGGCGCCGGATGTTCCGAAATCGCCGTTCTCCCTGCGGATGGACCAAGCGCGGCCCGCCCCTTGGAGCAGAACCGGCAAAACACGATAGGCGGTGAAAGCCACTAAAGCCAAGCCGATGACCGCCAGCGCGACGAAGACGATGTTGCTGATGGCGAAGACGGGGAACTCGGCATGATAATCGCGGTAGCGCAGGATTCGCCCGCCAGCGATCGCGACCAGGGTGATGGCGCGATAGGCGAGCAGGGTGCCCAAAGTGACGATGAAGGACGGAATGCGCGTGGTAATAAGCAGCACCCCGTTTACCGCGCCGAGGACCATCGCCACGAAGATGGCGAGAAGAGCCGCCGGGATCGGATCGAGCACACCAAGCACAGGCGCGCCTTCGGTCATGAAGAGCATGAATGACAAGGCGGCGACGCCGAGAACCGAGCCGACCGACAGATCGAACTCGCCGGAGATCATCAGGTAAGTGACGCCGATGGCGATGACGCCTTTCGTTGCCACATTGCTGAGGTAGGAGGCGATGGAGCTGGGTTCGAGGAAGAGGTCGGTCGCCATCGTGAAGGTCATGAAGATGGCGATGAAACCGATGATGGCGCCGGCGCTGGGGGATTTCGCCAGTTCAGCGCGGATGAATTTGCCGGGCGTCAGCGCGACGGCGCGGCGCAGTTCGTCCGATTCTTCGCGCATCTGGCGCACTTGGCGATAACCAAAAAACGCGGGCAGGAAAAAGATCAATCCGGCCAGAATACGGTGATCTTCCGCTATGCGAATCTTGGTCTTGTCCAGGTGAAGCGGCACGGCATAAATGCCGGCGATAAGCACGCAGATAATCCCCAACGCGAAGACGAGCAAGATGGCTTGAATCAGCCGGCGGGGCGGCGCGACGATTAAGCGAACGCCTTCCATCCGGCGCAGCGATTCCAGTGGCGGAATGATAAAGACGAATAGCGCCAGCAAGGCGATCAATACCAGAACCAGCACACTGATGCTGATCAAGCCTTCGCCAATCGAGAGCACCATGGGCACCAAGCCGCCGACTTCCTCGTTGATCTGCGCGCGCAAGTCAATGTTCTGGCCGAGCAGGAGCGCGAATTTCAGGCCCACCGGGATGACCACGCTCAGCAGGATGGCGCCGCCGATGATGAGCGCGATGAAGAACATCCATTGGGACCAGCGCAGGCTTGACTGCTCGCGCCTTACGAGACCGAAAGTCGTGCGGGCGCAGCAGACCGCGAAAATAACGCCGGCGATGATGACAATGATCTCATAGGCGTTGAAGTCGTCGAGCAGGAGATTTTCATATTCGCCCAATGGCATCCACCAGAGAAAGACCATCAAGGCGACGAGCGCGCCAATAAGCGTAAAGCCAAACATCAGGAGCGTGACCAGCAGCCCGATGTTTCGACCTTCATTTTTATTTTCTAGGTAGGCTTGCATCATAAGCGATTTCCGGGAAGCAACTCAAGAAGAATGAAGAAATTCGTCGCCCGTTGCATGCCAGCGCGAACCGTGCAGTGGGGAACCCGGCGGATGGCTCGCCAGACCAATCACATTGGCCGCGGTTAGCGTATTTTCAGGCGCATATCAAGTATGCCGCAGCTGGGGCATTGCTGCCAGGCGGAGGGGATGATAACGGGTGGGAAGCGCCTCCCCACCCGTTGCGAAAACCGATATCGGTTTAGCGATAGCCGGCTGCGGTCAATTCAATGATCGCAGCGACATTGCTGTTGTCGATGACGCCGGGACCGGTCAGAATGTCGCCACCTGGCGCCAGCTCGAACTGGCTGTTCAGGTAGAGCCACATGATGGTCTCGAAGCCCTGCAGGTACGGCTGCTGATCGATCGCCTGTACCAGATAGCCGCCTTGGATCATCTCATAGATCTCGGCGCTGGTATCGTGGGTGGTGGCGAAGAGCTCGCCAGCCATGACGCCAGCTTCCTGGATGTAGAGGTTCAGGGAGCTTGAGGGGTTGGGGCCGAGCATGAAAGCGGCGTTGGCATCGTCGTTAGCGCTGAAGTAATCCGCCAAGATGCCGGCTGACGCGGTCACATCGTTGTTGATGGTCAAGCCGTCAAGCGGGATGCCAGCTTCTTCAAAGACGCTGCGAACACCGGCGCAGCGCGCTTCCAAGCCGCTGTGTCCAACTTCCTGGATCGGGCAGACGCCGCGGGTGATGTCGACGCCGGCGTCAGCAGCGGCGCCCAGAACGGCGCGCGCATTCGAACGGCCGCCGAGGAATTCGTTGGCGCCGATGTAGAAGAGCGTCGGCAGCGCGTCGGGCGTGCCGGCGTTGGGATCAGCGGTGTTGAAGACGATGACCGGGATGCCAGCTTCGGCCGCGCGGTTGACGCCATCGCGGATCACTTCCGGATTGGGAACGGTGGTGCCGATGCCATCATTGTTGCGCGCCAGCGCATCATCCCAATAGCCAGCCATATCGTCTACGTTGTCGACCGGGTCAGACAGCCAGGCGCAATCTGCCGAGAGCAGGGCGCAGGCGTCTTCCATACCTTTGATGACGACGATCCAGAAGGGATTGCCGACGCCGCCATGGCTGACCATACTGAAGACCAACTGGTCCTGCGCGCCGACGCCGCCGATACCGGCGATCATGACACCCAATGCCAAAAGCAGCACCGGGATTGTGCGAAGCAACTTTCTCATTTCGAAACTCCTTCAAAGTGAATTTGTGTACGTTCGTCTCAGGCAATACGCCTGTTGAGACCGGTTTCAAGAGGCTCGCGCCACGCAATAATTGGGCGCGGCCAGCCAAGCGCTAAGTATTCTAACGCATATTCGAATGTTTTTCAACTCGCGGTATGAGCCCGCAATTTCGACCTGTACATTAGCGGATCTCTTCGACCGCCCAGTGATCGCCCATGGCGCGGCGGCCGCCTGTTAGCCCTTCGCCCTCCGAGACTTCGCGGATGATGTCCGCACGCTGCAAAGCCGAGTCCAGCAGCTCTACGCCCAAGCCCGGACCGGCGGGGATATCCAGGCAGCCATCGGCGACTGCCGGCTGAAATCCAGCGAGGACGGGGAAGTATTCGCGGTAAAAGGCGCGAACGGACTCGACATAAAAGAGGTTGGGGATATGGGCGCCGAGGTGCATGCAGGCGGCGTGGCTGATGGGACCGGCGACATTGTGCAGCACGAGCGGAACGCCGAAGGTCTCCGCCAGCGCCGCAATTTTGCGCGTTTCGGCGATGCCGCCAGTCCAAACCGGGTCGGTCATGACGATTTGCGATACGTGCTTCTCCAGCCATTCGCGCAGCTGCCAGCGGGTCATCAGCAACTCGGAACCGACGATTGGGATAGTCGTGCGTTGCGCCAGCGCTTTGATCTCGTCCGGATAGACGGCGGGCATGACGTCTTCGAGGAAGAGGATGTTGTAGGGCTCGAGGGCGCGGGCGATGCGCTCCATCGAGGCGCGATTCCAGCGAAAGTGGCATTCGATGCCGATCTCGATCTGATCGCCAACCGCGTCGCGAATCTGCTTGACCGGGACTAAGCCCTTCTCGATCTCGGCCAAAGAGATGCGCTGGCCAAAGCTGCGCTCGCTGAATTGATCGAAGGGCCAGATCTTCATGGCGTAGATTTCGTCGGCGAGCAGGTTGCGCGCCAGGGCGCCGGAGTCTTCGTGCCAGGCTTGGTAATCGCGTACCCCGCCGAAGCTGATACAGGTGTTGTAAGTCGGGATTTCATCGCGCGTCTTGCCGCCCAGCAAGTGATAGAGCGGCGCTTGGTAATGCTTTCCCATGATGTCCCAAAGGGCGAGCTCGAAGGCGGAGAGGGCGCGCGTCTCGGCGCCGGCATAACCGTGATACATGATGTTGTCCATGACGAAGCGCCACAAGCCCTCGATATCGAGCGGGTCTTGCCCGAGCGCGAGCGGCGCGATCGTGCCGTGCAGAGCGGCGTTGGCGCCCGGCACCTTGTCCACCGTCTCGCCCAATCCTATCAGCCCGCTGTCGGTGTGCACGCGAACGACGAGCAGGCGCGGAAAAGCTTTCCACTGCAAGGTTTCGATTTGGGTGATTTTCATTGGACGCCCTTCGCTTAAACTTTACCACCCAGTACACCGAGTTATTCGAGGGCGCGGGCGATGCGCTCCATGCTGACCAGCACGGGTAGCCTTATTCGCAAGCGACCGAGATGTTGTAAGCTGCTTTGTTGGTGACTTGTAGTCGGTAGAATTTGCTTTCAGTGAATGTTGAGACTTTTATTGTGTAGTAGCCTTCAAAGTCTACATAGTCGGGAATGTACATTTGTCCAATACCGTCGTCGACTGGAACGGTTGCGTAAGACATCGCGCTACCTCCCCAAGGTGCGTAAAGGTCAATCATGAACTCATCCTGTAGCCAGCCAAATCTACCGGCACCGAAGGCCAGGAGTTCTAGTGGACTTTTACCGGCCGTGATTGCACAATCCGCGCCGCTCAGTTGGAATGTCTTCGTTTGTCCTATTTGAAGGACTGGATGTGTCGCGCTGCTGGTTCTGGTCGGCCGGCGGGTTGCCGTGGGGCTCGGCGTTGGCTGTCGCGTTGGCTCGGGGCATGCCTCTGGATAAGTGAATTCGTCTATCGCGCCTGGTGATCTGAATAGTGCGGACCAGCCTTGGTCGTGTTTTGCCCATATAAAGCCGTTGGCGCTTTCCTGCTTAGCTCGGTCGATTGTGAATATATCGCCTCTGCTAAAGCTGCTAATGATGGATCCGCCGGGCGTAGAGCGAATGTTTAAGGTCGGTGACATAACGCAGAAATCTAATTCACCACAGCCACCGTAAACTGAAATACCAATCACTCGTTGCACTTCTTCGCTTGCGGGATCGCAAATCTCTGTTGGTTCGGGTGCTAGCTCTTGCTCTGTTGCTTGTCGGGGGCCGCATTCTTCCTGTACTTGTACCCACCAGGACTCTGCTTCGTCATAAGTTCTGATGGCAATGCTCTGGTCAAGGCGGGCGGCGCATTCGTCAGGCGTCTCTGCCCATGCGGTACCGGCAAGCAATGCCAGCAGTCCAATCACGATCAAGATAATCCGATGCATAGTCTTGCCTTTCTGTCGAGCATCCCCGACGTTATCTTAAGCAAGACTATTATAGAGTTTCTGTACATGAGGTACAGCGCCTGTTAATCGACTACCCGCATCGCCCGCTGCGGCGAGAGCCAGAAAGGCGGCAGGTAGGCTGGCATGTTGGAAAAGGGCAGCACCTCCGGCTTGAGCTGAATGCCGAGCTGGTTGCGCATGAAGTTGCGGCGGTGCTGAATGCGGTCCCAGGCGGCCGGATATTTCTGCCAGAACGCTTTGCGCAGCGGCTCGTCAGCCAGGGCGATGCCGTCTTCGATATTGGTCGTGTGGTAGGGCGAATGCGTCGCCGGGATGACATCGACTTGCAGCGCCATGCCTGAGCGCAGCGGAATATCAGAGCCGGCGAAAATCGGCGAGTGCAACCATTCGTCGAGGTGAATCAGATGACCAGGATTGAGGCCGATGCCAAAGAAAGGATCGCCAAGATGCGACTCGATGATGGCCTGCAATTCGCCGCCGGTCACGCCGATGCCGATCGCTTCGTACCAGTCGACGATGGCGCGGAAATAGGGCGCGACCAGTTTCTCGATGTAATCCCGCACATTGGCCGGCAGGTCATCCTGATTCCGCGCCAGCCAGCCGCCGCGAGCGTTGAGCGCGCCCCAGATGCCATAAGCCAGAAAGACCGGATCGCCGAGGCCCAAGCGGCGCAGCGACGGGCTGGCCAAGCCGAGAGCGGCGCGCTCGCCACTGGAGAACATCAAATGGCAAGACTGGGGCAACCCGGTCATTTGCATCAGAGCAACGGCTTCGAACTCGCTCATGCCGGCTTCGACGCCGAAGATCAGATTGCGGACCGCTTGCGAGGTATGGGTGGCGGCGAATTCAAAATAAGCTAGTTGATCGACATCGTTGTTGGCGCGCAATCCATTCGCCGGGTGCATGAAGATGTCAGTGGCGTTATAGAGCCGGTCGCGCGCGCCAACGATATCGGTCAGGACCTCGACGATGAAGGCTGGGATCTCCAGTGCACGCGCGGGATCGCTCGCTTCGCGCTCGTCAAAGGACTTCCAGCCGGCGATGCCGAGGCGCTGGCCAGCCCGCAAGCCGGCGGCGCTGAGGATCTCGGCCAGCATGGGGCTTTGGCCGCGCGGCTGACCCAGCAGGCTGAAACTTTGGTAGAGCGCGCGCTCAATATCGACGGGCGAGACGCCGCTGTACGCCATGCCTTCATTGCCGAGCAGGAGCGTAGGCTTCCGCCCGGGCAGGAGGACTAGCAGCGCCTCTTCAAAGCGCGGATCGTAACCGGTCAGGTAAGCCAGATTGGCGAAGTGTTCGCGGTCGCCATAGACGAGCAGGGCGTCATAGCCGGCTTCGGCAGCGCGCGTCCTGGCCGCGTCCAGGCGCGCCTCGTAGGTCGCCACGGGGATGGCCGGCTGGACCGAGGGCAGTCCAAATTCGGGCAGTTCGATCGGCGCCAGTTCCGCGCGGCTGGTCATCGGCCCCCTCTCAGACCTCGATGACGCGGTTCTGCAGCGTGCCGATGCCATCGATGGTGATCGTGACGACATCATCAACCGCGAGCGTGAACTCGGCCGGCGGCACGATGCCAGCGCCGGTGAGCAGCATGACGCCGTTGGGGTAGGTATTGCTGCGCCCCAGATAATCGATAAGTTCGGGAATCTTGCGCTTGATTTGATCGGTCGAGACCTCGCCGCTGAACACAATCTCGCCCCTCCCTACTTGTTGGGGAGGGGTTTGGGGTGGGGTAGCGCGGCGGATGACCAGGCGAATCGTGGTATCGAGCCATTCATCCGAGGGCGCGAGCAAGATGCCGGGACCGATGGCGCAGGAGGCGGCGTAGACCTTCGCTTGCGGCAGGTAAAGCGGGTTCTCGCCTTCGATGTCGCGGCTGCTCATGTCGTTGCCGATGGTGAAACCGAGCATCTCCAGCGCCGGATTGACGACCAGCGCCAGTTCCGGCTCGGGCACATTCCAGCTGGAATCGGCGCGGAAGCCGGCCGCGTCCAGGTGTCCGACAGTGTTCTTGGACGAGGCTTTGAAGAAGATCTCCGGCCGTTCGGCGGTGTAGACGCGGGCGTAGACATCGCCGCCATCGGCCGATTCTTCCTGGCGCGCTCTGCGGCTGTCGAGGTAGGTCACGCCGGCCGCCCAGACCTCCTGCTCATCCAGCGGCGGCAGCCAGTGGGGGATATCGGACGCAGGCGCGTTGTCGAGGTCGGGTGCCGGGAAGCGGCGCGAAGACGCGTCGGCCGCCTCGGCGACCGCGGCGATGGCGCTCGGGACGACGCCGCAGGAATCGCGGAAGAATTCAGCGAGTGAAGGAAAAGCGTGATGGATGTCATGCACCACGTCGCTGCGCAAGACGCCGAGGCGCGCTCCCTCGCCCGGTTGATGATAGCGAATCAGAATTGGCGCGTCTGTCATGTTACTCTCCCTTGTATCCAGCAGCCTTTGGCGCTGCGTAGGCGAGCGCTGCAACCCTAACCTTACCGAATAACATGGGCTTCGCGCCAGTATTTGCCGCCTCAGCACCACCAACCTGCTGTAGGGGCGTTTGACCCGTCGTGTCTAGGCGCGGCGCCGAAACGCCCTTGCTTGTGATAGCGGACACTTTTCTCTGCGCTCTCTGCGTTCTCTGTGTTCAAAAAAAACCTTCGGTGAACTCAATATAACTCGGTGTGCTCGGTGGCAAAATCGCTTGCTGCCCGCCACACCAACATACTGTAGGGACGTCTGACCCGTCCTGTCGGCGGGCTGTGTCTACGTGCCCTACGCGACCTACGCGTATCGCGAGACGCCCCGGCATCTTCTGCTTTTGCCTCGCGATTGGCGCGCAATATTCGTTGATGCGATTGCCAGCCGGATTATCGCGACCTATCCATCAACGACTCATACAGTTTCCCATAGCGCTCGCTGATATGCTCGACGCCGTAACGCGCCACGATCCGCGCCTGCAAGTCTTCCCGCGCCCAGCTTTGCGCCAGCGTCCACTCGATGCCGGCCGCCAGGTCAGCGCTGTCTTTCATGCGCGCCAGGTAGCCATCAAGCCGATGACCGATCATGTCGTCGGGTCCAGTACCCTCGAAGGCGACGCAGGGCGTGCCGCAAGCTAGCGCTTCCATCAGCGTTTTGCCCAGCGCCTCCTGCGTTGTGGGCAAGACGTAGACATCGCAGGCCGAATAGAGCGCGCTCAAACTGACTTCATCGTGCAGCCGTCCCACTTGATGGGCGGGCAATACCACATCAATCGCTTCTTGACGCGCGGCGCCAAACAGGACCAACTCAGTCTCGCTGGCGTCTCTCAGCTTTTGCAGCGCCTCCGCCAAATATGTGAAGCCCTTGCGCCGATCGCTCGTTCCGCCGATCGCGCCGAAGAGGATCAGCTTCTTATCCAAAGGCAAATTGAAAGCCCGGCGCGAAGCTCCGCGGTCCAGCGGCTTGAATACGCGCGGATCAATCGGATTGCCGATGACTTCGATCCGCCGGTCAGCCAGTAGCGAGCTCGCCTGAGCGCAATCCGCCAGCCATTCGCTGATCGTTACAATCGTCAGCGGCAGCTTCGACCAGGCGCGCCGCTTCTCGGCGTGGACGCGCGCGCTGATGTCATTCGCCGTAGCCGCGACCAACTGCGGGCAATTCCCACAGTGCTCTCGATACTCTTGACAGTCCCCGGCGTAATGGCAGCCGCCGCTGAAAGCCCACATATCGCGCAGCGTCCAAACAATCGGGGCTCGAATCTTCGCCAGCTGGTCAATCGGCAGGAAATTATCGCCCACCCAGTGGAGATTCACGATGTCGGACCCAAATGAATTGATGACGGTGGCGATTGGGTAATTGAAACGATTCAAGCTCCAGTGCCCGCTGCCAGGGGCACGCGGATTGTCGCGCAGCCGCCGCTGATGGCGCCGCTCAGCTAGCCGCCGCCGCGCCCGCCCCCAACGATTCAGCCGGTCCGAAAGCCGATGCACGCTCGGATCCTCAGTGACTTTGCGCAGCACCAGCATCTCGCTTGCCAAGCCCGCTTGCCGCAAGCCGCGGTGCAGGCGGTAGGCGCCCATTGCCGCGCCGCCGCCGCCATCGCTTATCGATAGGTGAAGTACCTTCAAATCACACTGCCCATGCTTTCGCTCTTTCAGCGATTATACACACTCGCGTGCATTGGGAGCGCGCACGTCATCGTTCGGCATTTTGCTCGCCCAGAGATTGTAGGAGCGAACCTTGCATCGCCCGCCGCCTGAAATTGCCAACATAGTCCACTAAATCTGGTATAGTCTCAAGGTGAATTGACAGCTAACCACGGAAAGAATCCCGCTCTTGGCCCCCAGCCCGCCCCAATCCAAATTGCGCGCCTGGTATCAAGCGCTGCGACCGCGCGTCTTCACCGCCACCTATGTGCCGATGGGCTTGGCCGGCATCATCGCCATTAATGATGGCGTCTTTGATGCCGTCATCTTCCTGCTGGCGCTGATCGGGACGCTCTTTCTGCAAAGCGCCGCCAACCTCATCAATGAATACGCCGATCATCGCCGCGGCGCGGACTCCCTCAAGCAAGCCGGGCAAGGCATGATCATCAAGCGCAAGATCCTCGAACCGGCGATCGTATGCGCCGGCGCCATCCTGGCGACGCTCGCCGGCTGTCTGATCGGTCTCTACTTGCTGGCGCAGAGCGGACCGCTTCTCTGGCTCATCGGCATCGGCGGCGTGCTCGTAGCCATCACCTATACCGCCGGTCCCTTCCCGCTCGCCTACAACGGACTGGGCGAAATCGCGGTCGCCATATTCATGGGTCCGGCAATCGTTGTCGGCGCCTACTACGTGATGTCGCCCACCGTGACCGACGCGCGCATCGGCGAGCTCTGCCTGATCTCGCTGCCGGTCGCCTTGATGGTCTCAGCCATTTTGCACGCCAACAACATCCGCGATATGGAGGCCGACCGCGCCGCCAACAAACGCACGCTGGCTGTCATCTTCGGCCTGCGCTTCGCCCGCGCCGAATTCATGCTTCTAGTGATCGGCGCCTACATCTCGCAGTGCCTTGTGGTCGCCGCCGGCCTCATGCCCCCGCTGACGCTGCTGACGCTGATCGCCTTGCCCGAGGCGCTCCGCCTCATTCGCATATTCAATACCAGCGCCGCCATCCCGCTGCTGCATCAAGCGCAGGGACGCACCGCCAAGCTGCACGGACAGATCGGCCTGCTGATGGTCGTGGGCTGGTCGCTGTCGCTCGTCTTGCCCGCCGCCTGATCGGCCGACTGTCTTGTCGTCGCCGGCCTTTGCCCGTAATATTGCCCACTAGCGACACGCTCACGCGACTGCGAGTTCCTTATGGCTTCGGACGAATGCACTGACAGCACTGATGATCAAGCGCGGCAGACGAAAGCGACGCCATCGGCCGACCAGACCACGGAGCTCGCCAAGCAATTCGGCGACGCCCTCGGCGAGACCGCCGCCAAGCCCATCAAGCAAATCGGACAATTGATCGCCAAGTGTGGCTTGGATTTCGTCGAGAAAATCATGGCGGAGACGGAATCAACCGAAGCGGCCGGCGGCATGCTCACGCATGACCGAAAACGCCGGCGTTCCAAGGGCGGCGTCTTCTTCTATCTGGCGAAAGGGCAGATGGACGCCGATCTGCGCGGGGAGATTTTCCCCAATTTCGGCAAGGGCGGCGATGGCAGCATCGCCCCGCCGGGCATTGAATGGAGCGACCGCATCGAGCCGATGAAAGCGCTAGGCACGCAGCCCGGTCAAATCAGCGGGCTGACCGTGACCTTGAGCGGCCGACCCGGCAAATTGCATATTGATGGCAGCAGCGTGATGACCGTCATTGAACAGCGGCAGGTCAAAGCGCCTCCCTACCCTAAAGGCGTGCCCCATTTCGATACCGTCGACGGCGTCACCACCTACTACGTCTTCATGAGCCTGCGCCATTGGAAGCGCGTCGAGAAGGCGCTGGAAGACGAAAGAGATCTGCTCGTCATTGAAGGCAGCGCTGTATACGATGGGGCTCTCGAAGGCATCACCATCTTGTCAACGCGCGTATCTACCAAGATGCTCGAGTTGCAGAAGCGCAGGGCAAAGTCCCAAAGCGAGCGCAAAAGCGAATCGCATCCAACGGAACCGCGCTCAGAACCGGACAGGGCGCCTGCGGACCAGCCCGATTTGACGGACTTGCCACCCGAAGCGGCTGACAAATTGCGGCAACTGCACAGCGCGGCGGAAAAACTGCGCCGAAAGCTGGCTGCGATGGAAGAGGGTGATCAACAGACGGGCCTCAAAATGACGCGCCGCCTGCTCGTTCAGACCGAAAAACAGATCGCAAATCTGCGGCGGCAATACGAGAAATAATCAGACGGTCCAGTGCCAGATCTGATTCCAGGCTGTCATCCAGTCCTCCGCCCGGCTGTATACTTTCTGCGCCGCCCGATCCAGCTCGACGCCCGCCCGCCCGCGGAAGTCATCCATCTTCTCCACTTTGTCAACCTCGATCGATATCGTCACCGGCGAAGACGGCACATACGGCGCCACCGCCGTCAAATTCTGCAACGCTTGACAAGCGCCCTCCTCGATCATCTTCCGCGCTCGCCCCGGCGGGATCTGACGCGCCGAGTACCGCGTCAGCCCGCGCTTGACCGCGACGGTCGTTAGCCCAGCGCCCAGCAGCTCGGTGACTTCGCGGCAGACGGCTTCGTCGCCCGTGACCAAGAGCACCGGGCAGCCATAATGACCGCATAGGGCCGCATTGACGCCGGACTCGCCCACCAGGTCCTGATTGAACCAGAGGTTGTGCCACTTCACCGTCGAGATCGTATGACAGAGCACGCCGTCGGTGGTATTGTTGCGCGCGTGCATACCCACCAACAGGCAGGCATCGGCGCCCTGCTCCAGCAGCTCGGTATAGCGCGCCCAGGGATGATGGGCGACCCAGGTGCAATCATCATCGAGCAGTTCCGGCACAAAGGAGTTGAAGGTCCAATCACCGCCAGCGCCGTGACAATCGACCACGACGATCTCGTCGGCGCCGGCCCGCTTGGCGCCGCGCACCGCCGCGTTGATCTCTTCCGTGTAAAGTTTGCGCCCCTCTTCATACATCGGCGCGCCGCCGGATACCTGCCCCCAAGTCACGATCCCGCTCACGCCTTCCATGTCCGCCATAATCAGAACTTTCATGTCTTTCCCCTTACAGTAGCGGCTTTAGCTTGCAACACGGCGATTGTATCACTTTCCGCGCCGGCTGGTGGATGAACGCGGAGGCCCCTTATACATTCACTACATAGGGCGCAGAGGGTTTTTGAACACAGAGAACGCAGAGGTCACAGAGAGGGCGACTCAGCGAGTCGCCCCTACAAAACGCTGGTGGGTCGGAGAACGGGATTGAAAGCGCAAAGCCCGCAAATTTAAGCTCCCCCTTCCCGGCGGTCAATGTCTACGCGACCTAGCTCGCTGGGAATTCCGCCCCCCGTTGAGCGGGGGGACCGAGGGGGGAACTAGGCCGGGGGGATGGAGTGAAATTTCGCCCCTACATCACGCTGGGGTGGCGGGCATGGAATAGAAAAGCGCGGACACGGACGGACTTAGCCTCCCCCATTTCAATGGTGGGACCGAGGAGGGTAGATGTGGCGGTGTGGGTTGTGTCTTCCTCATGACTATGCGAAAACTCCCAGCGCTTCCTGCAAACGGACCAGCGACCGCTCTACATCATCCAGCGCCAGCCAGCCATCGACGATCGGCGGCGCCAAACTCAAGTCGGCATCCGTTTTCAGGTAGAAGCTGCACTCGCTGGCGCAAGTCACCGCGGCACGCCCGGCGAAGGCCGCCGCCTGCAGGCAGCCCAGCAGCGAACCCGCCTGCGACCCCACCATCGCGTCCAGCCCGGCTTCAACGCAGCGGTCCAGCATTTGCAGCGAGCTGGAGAAGCCAGTGCGCGCCGTTTTGATATTGAGAATGTCAAATGTCTCGAAGGCGATTTCCCGATCCAGGTCCGCTATCGTAAAAGCCGAGTCATCGGCGATAATCGGCATCCGGCAATCCCGCCGCAGCTGACGCCGCTCCCGCAGAAGATGAATCGGCAGCGCCTCCTCGCAATACAAAACGCCCAGTTCATGCAGCTGATTCAAGAGCGCCGCCGCGCTGCCGCTATCGAGCGTCTCATTGGCGTCGACATAAAACTTCGCCGTCGGATACTCCTCGTTCAACAACCGACAGGTCTTGATCTCCGCCGCGATGTCTCGCCCGATCTTCACCTTGAAGACGCGCAAGCCCGCGTCATACGCCTCGCCGACATCGGCCATCACTGCATCCAATCCGCCGGTGCTGACGATCGCGCTGAGCCTTATCCGCTCCCGCGCCGCGCCAAGATAAGATGTGAGCGGCCGCCCCTGGCTCATCGACAGCACCTGATGCAGCGCCATGTCCAGCGCCCCCTTCGCCGTATTGTTATGCTTGATCAGCGCCAGGCGAGCGGATAAAGCCGCTACCGTCGCGAAGCTGTCGATCTCCGCGCCCAGCAGCTCTGGCGCCAGCAGCTCGTCGACGATATGGAGGATCGACGCCTGCGTCTCGCCATAGATGCTGGGGCGTGGCGTCGCCTCGGCGAATCCCAGCGCGCCATCGTCCAACTCAACCCGAATCAGCACATGCGTCAGTTGACGCAATTCATGCCCGCCGCCCCAGGTCAAGGGACTCTTTAGCGGGATATCGCATGGCGCCGCGTCAATCCGAACGATCTTCGGCATATCGCCCGCTTTCTCCGCGATCCGCCTTCCGCTCAATGATGCGAATGATCGCCTCCGCCACCTGGTCCGGGCTGCGTGCCTCGACCTCGACTCGATGATAGTTGGGATACGCGTCCGCTTCAGCGAAGGGTTCGAAGCCGTAATTCGCCGCCTCCGCTTCGACGATCGCCAGCGCCTCGGCACTGATCTCGCCCGCGTCGACCAGCGCCCGCGCTTCCCCCTGCAATCGTAGCGGCAAGAAACTTACGTCCGCGCTCCCCTTCGCCCGGTCAAAGTCATCGTGGCGCCCGCTGAGCCGGCGCAGCCGAGTCAAGGGAGGCAGGGTCAACTCGACAATCTGCCAGCGCGGGAAATGATCCAGGGCATATCGGATCTCGTTCCGGCCGCGGATGCCCTCCGAAAACAGGAGTCCATCGCATCTATTGGCGAGGTGCAGCCAGGAGAAGGGAGCCGCCAGCCCGCCCGGCACCTGCTCGGCGAAGCGCCGGGTGCAAGCGAAGCGCCGCGCGCGATCCCCCACCATTTCGATGGGCTCGTCCGCCAGCGCCTGCGCCATCGGGATGGCGATCCAGTCCGCCAGCTCGCGCCGGGTCGGGATGAGGTCCAGCCCCGTCCCGCCCAGCCGCGCCCGCAGTCGCTCCAGCGTCGTTGATTTGCCCGTCCCCGTCAGTGCCACCAACATCAGCAGCGCGCACTCGCCGAGCGGTCGAAAGCCTTCGCCCCCAACCAGGCTTACATGCGGGTAATTTTGCGCCAGGGGCAACTCAAGCCTGGGGCGAACCTCGCGCAAGTAATAGTCGCGCCAATTCATCTCGCGTCCTTCATTGTCTAGCGCCGCACCCATCTTACTCGCAAGGGGGCGCGCTTCCAACAGAATAGTTCCAAGTTCGTCGTGCAAACGGGCGAGCCACCGGGCTTTTTCTACCCCATCCCCCGGCATAGTTCCCCCCTCAGTCCCCCCGCTCAACGGGGGGCGGAATTCCCAGCGAGCTAGGGAAGGGGAGCTAAATCTGGCGGATTCCGCAGCAGACTATTGCCCCACGTTTGAATCGACCTTCACTGATGAATAGGTTTAGTATTAGCAAAGTTGGCTTCACGTACGATTTGCAGTATCTGACAAGCCTTACAGTTCGCTAGCAGGGCGGGACTCAGAGCGATAGAGAATGATTCTCTGTGTCCTCTGTAACCTCGGTGTTCTCGGTGGTAAAACCTGCATTTCATATTTGGAGTTACTGCTGTGCCCGCTTCGCTTACGACACACACCAAAGAATCCGCTGCTATAATCTCTTCATCAACAAGCTGCCGAAAGGACGAGCGCCATGCCCCTGTTTGACATGCCGCTGGAAGAAATGCGCGTATACAAACCCCCGCGCGACGAACCCGATGACTTCGACGCCTTCTGGGCTGATACCCTAGCCGAGGCGCGCGCGCACGACCTCAAGGCCGTTTTCGAGCCAGCCGACTTCGGCTTGGCCACGCTGGACGTCTACGATGTGACCTTCTCCGGTTTCAACGGCGAGCGTATCAAGGGCTGGTACATGCGCCCAAGCGGAAGCGCCGGTCCGCTGCCAGCCCTGGTCGAATACATCGGTTATGGCGGCGGGCGCGCCTTCCCCATTGAATGGCTGCCCTTCCCATCGGCCGGCTTCGCTTATCTGGTGATGGACACGCGCGGCCAAGGCAGCGTCTGGAGCCGCGGCGATACGCCCGATGCCAGCAGCGGCGCCAACCCCTCCGCGCCCGGCTTCATGACGCAGGGCATCCTCGATAAGCAGACATATTATTACCGCCGGCTCATCACTGATGCCGTGCGCGCCGTCGAGGCGATCGGCACACGCGCCGAAGTCGATTCGACGCGCATCGCTGTCAACGGCCAGAGCCAGGGCGGCGGCCTGTCCATCGCCGTCGCCGGCCTGCTGCCCGATATCAAGGTCTGCCTGGCCGATGTGCCCTTCCTGCAGCATTTCCGCCGCGCCATCGAGATCACGCCTGATGACCCCTACCCAGAAATCGCGCGCTACCTGCAAGTCCATCGCGACAAGATTGACGCCGTGCTGAGGACGCTGAGCTACTTTGATGGCCTGAACTTCGCCGCGCGCATGAAAGCACAGGCGCTCTATTCAGTGGGCATCATGGATACCATCTGCCCGCCCTCGACCGTCTACGCCTCTTACAATCACGTAAAGGGCGAGAAAGAGATCGCGGAATATCACTTCAATAATCACGAAGGCGGCGGCTTCCAACACGCAGTCGAGAAGATCCGCTATCTGCGCCGGCTCTGGCTGGAATGAGCCGGGTACAGGTCCTCATCCTCGGCAGCGGCACGCCAAACGCCGATGCCGATCGCGTCAGCGCCGGCGTCGCTGTCGCCGTCGATGTCCAGCCCTATCTCTTCGATTGCGGCCACGGCATCGTCCAGCGCGTCGTTCAGGCGCATGATGCCGGATTGATTCCATGGGACAGCACCGATCTGACGCGCCTGTTCATCACACACCTGCACGCCGATCATAGCGTCGGCTTGCCTGACCTGCTCTTTACCCCCTGGATTCACGGACGCGACGAGAAGCTGGTCGCCTGCGGTCCGCCTGGCCTGGCGCGCATGGCCCGCCACCTCCTGCTGGCATACGAAGAAAACATCCGCGAACATCGCGCCGCCCATCCCAGCAGCGAAGACGGCTACCAGATTGACGCGCGCGAAATCGGAGAGGGTCCCTGCTACCTTGACGAGCGCGTTCAAGTTCATGCCCTGCACGCCAATCACGGGGATCTGGCTGCTCTTAGCTATAAGATCATCACGCCCGCCGGGACCGTGGTCATTTCGGGCGATACCAAGCCTGTCTCCGCCTTCGCCGCTTGGGCGCATGGCTGCGATGTGCTGATTCACGAGGTCTATTCGGCCGCGAAATTTGGCGACCGGCCGCCAGCCTGGCAGCACTACCACGCCCGCGTACACACCTCCGCCGCCGAGCTTGCTGCGCTGGCGCGCCAAGTAGAGCCACGTCTCCTGCTGCTATATCACCAGCTCTTCTGGGGTCAGACGCCAGACGAACTGGTCGCCGAAGTGCAAAGCGGCTACGACGGCCAGGTTGTCAGCACCAATGATCTCGACCTTTTCGACCTGTAGCGCCTCGCGCGCTATTCCCGTAGGGGCTACTCATTGGGTCGCCCACCAGTCCTGTAGGGGCGAGGTCCCGTAGGGGCGAGGTCGCGTAGACACCGACCGCCGGCGGTGACTCGCCCACCGTGAAAGAAGGCTACACCTATGCCCAAGAAACCCATATTCGAGCCACTCGACTTTGATCGTCTCAGCGCGGCTGAACAATCCCAACGCGCGCAGCAATTCGCCCGCCGCCTGCTCAAACGGCGCAGCGTCCGTCATTTTTCACGCGAACCCGTGCCGATGAAACTGATTGAGAACGCCATCCGCATCGCTGGCTCCGCGCCATCGGGCGCCAACCAGCAGCCTTGGACCTTCGTCGTCATCAGCGACCCGGCGCTGAAACGGGAGATACGCATCGCCGCGGAAGCGGAAGAGAAAGAGAGCTATGAACGACGCATGAGCCAGGAATGGCTGGACGCGCTGGCGCCCCTGGGCACAGACTGGCGCAAGCCACATATCGAAGACGCGCCTTATGTCATCGTCGTCTTCCGCCAGGCTTACGGCATCCAGACCGATAGCGAAACGGGCGAGGAATCACGCGTCCTCCATTATTACAGCGAGGAGTCGGTCGGCATCGCTGTGGGCTTTCTCTTGGCCGCCCTGCATGTCTCCGGCTTGGCCACCTTGACCCACACGCCCAGCCCGATGAAGTTCCTCAGCGAGATCCTGGATCGGCCCGCCAATGAACGCGCCTTCGTTCTGATTCCAGTCGGTTATCCCGCGGAAGACGCCGAGGTGCCCGCCATCAAAAAGAAGCCGCTTTCCGAGATTATGATCCGCCGCTGACGTCGATGCACATCGCGCCAACGTAAGGCAAGCCCGCTTCTGACCGTAATGAGCGAGTTTTCGCCTGACAGCCTGGGAAATTCGCATCATTGTGGCGCAGTCCGTCGATTATGGGCTGTTTCGGGCTTGGCGACGCTCCCCCTCTCCCCTTGTGGGAGAGGGGGCCGGGGGGTGAGGGGCAAAAATACAACCTAAAACTTCGTCCCGTAAGCCGGTATCAGCGCGCCCTGCACGATCGCGCCGTCGTCCGAGCAGAGGAAGGCGATCACGCGCCCCAGCTGCGCCGGCGTCACGCCCGAATGAGGATCCTCCGCGTACTGCTCGGCCGGCACAATCGCCGAAGGCAAGACCGCGTTGACGCGAATCCCGCGTCGCTTGTATTCTTCGGACAGGCTCTCCGTCAGGCGCAGCACCGCCGCCTTGGAAGCGGCGTAAGCGGCGTCGTTGCCGCTCGAGCGCAAGCCGGGCCTGGCGCCGATATTTACAATCGCCCCGCCGCCGCCATCCAGCATCGCCGGGATCACCGCCCGGCACATCAGAAATGTTACGGTCGCGTTCAGCCGGAGCATCGTCTGCCAAGTATCAACCGTCATTTCATGCACAGGCTTCCCCGCGTCCCAGCCGCCCACGATATTGACCAGGATGTCGATGCGCCCGTACGCCCCCAAAACGCGGCCTGCCAGCGCGTCAACGACGGCCGGATCCGAGAGATCGGTGCTCTGCAAGCACAGATGATTCGGATCATCGCGCAATTCCGGCATGCGCTCATAAAGTCGATCGTCGCCGCAGGTCAGCGCCAGCTTCGCGCCGCCCGCGCTGAATACGGGAATCACGCCCGAAGCGAGCAAGCCGGACGCGCCCGTGATAATCGCCACCTGTCCGTTGAATTGGGTCATTGATTTCTCTCCGTCTGCATTTGCAATTAACCTAACGATACCATACTACAATGAGGGCGCTCGTTGACAATTCCTTGGCAAATCACCAATAATTGAGACCAGAAACTACACGCGACGCGGAGATATGATATGTCCGGAGAAACAGCAAATAGAGAGAGTATATTGATCGCCATCGTCGCAGCGGCTGGTGAACAAGGTCTAGACCGTGTGCAACTTCAAAAATCGGCTTTCTTGGTAGGCGAGGAGTTCGAGGGAAAGCTAAAGAACTACTATCAGTTCAGACCATATATGTATGGGCCCTTTGCACAAGACATCTATACAGACGTAGAAAGACTAAGTGATGGGCCGATGATAGAAACCTTTTACGACGACGGACGCCAATGGTATCGCATGGCCTGTGACGCCACATCTTGGCAATTCAGTTTGACCGAAGAGCTGGAATCTGGTGTCAAACGAATTGTAGGCTGGGTATCCCGAATGTCGTCGTTTTATGAGCTCGTGCGCGCGATCTACTTCCTTTATCCTGAGCAACGAGAGAACAGCGTCCTTCCATATTCTGAAGAGTTGGCAATAGAGGAGAGCATTGCGCGCGGATTGAGCGACATGGCGGCGGGACGAACGCGGCCTGTAGATGACCTCATAGCAGAACTGCAGGATTGAGGTTGCGATAGTGCCCAAATTAGTGGTTTCTGTACCCGACTTCGATAATCAAGTCAAAGCTCTCTCAAAGCCCAAGAAATATCCCAAACTCCCTTCTGACCTCAAACGCTTCAAGCATAAGCTCTCTGTTGGCGAGATCGCGTCTAAGCGCGCTCGCGGCGTAAAATCGGCGCCGGTTTTTGGCGCGCGTGTAGAAGATAGCTCAACCGGTGTGGGCAAGAGTGGCGGATTTCGCGTCTTATACTTCGAAAGTGAAGATAAGTACATTCTGCTGTTCATCGATCGTCGTCGTGAATTGGACGCTTGGCCATCAGACACGATTTTGCGGATGTTGAAGGAGTTGGGACTCTGGCCGCCAAATGAGAGCATCTAGCCAACCGGCCGCCACTGCGTTCGCAATCACATTGGATTTGCCAGGGCCGCGCTCCTAGATAGCCTGGCGGCACGCCTTAGCGCGGCATTGTCGTATATAATCACCATTTGATACGTCAAGTCGAGACTAAGGCAATTGCCCATGATCCAATACGACCTACTCCTCAAAGGCGGAAACCTCATCGACCCGGCCAACAGCATCGACGCGCCGCTGGATGTCGCAGTCAGCGGCGATCGCATCGCCCGGGTCGCGCCTGACATCCCCGCCGCCCAAGCCGCGCAGACCATTGACGTATCGGGCCTCTATGTCACCCCCGGGCTGATCGACATCCACGTCCATGTCTACCATACGCGCGAGCCGGAGACCCTGAGCATCATCGCCGATCATCATACTTTTCGTTCCGGCGTCACCACCGTGGTCGATACCGGCACCGCCGGCGCCAGGCACTTTCTGCACTTCAAACGCACCGTCATTGACCGCTGGAAGACGCGCATCTTCGCCTTCATCAACATCGTCAAATCGGGCATGATCGGTCCCTTCGAGCAAGACGTCAACGAGATGGATCCTGCGCTCGCCGCTTCGGTCGTGCTCGCCTACCCCGACGACTGCGTCGGCATCAAGACCGCGCACTATTGGGTAGCGAAACCCTTTGACGCGGCGCACCCGCCCTGGGCCGCCGTCGATCGCGCACTGGAAGCCTCCGAACTCTGTCAAAAGCCGCTGATGGTCGATTTCTGGCACCGCGAAGGACGGACCTATCAAGAGCTTCTGCAGAAGATGAAGCCGGGCGACATCCACACCCACGTCTACGCCCAGCAATTCCCCATCCTGAATGAGGCGAACAGACCCGCCGACTTCATGTTTGAGGCGCGCGAGCGCGGCATCATTTTCGATCTCGGTCATGGCGCCGGCAGCTTCTGGTTCCGCCAGGCGGTTCCCGCCTTCAATGGCGGCTTCCCGCCCGATTCCATCAGCACCGATCTGCACATCGGCAACGTCAACGGCGTCGTGCATGACATGCTCAACACGATGTCAAAGCTGCTCTGCATGGGCATGCCGCTGAACGACGTCATCAGCCGCTCCACCGTCGCGCCAGCGCGGGAGATCGGCCATCCCGAGCTGGGCTCGCTAAGCATCGGCGCCGAAGCCGATATCACCGTTCTGCGCCAGGAAAAAGGTGAGTTCGGTTATGTCGATTGCGGCTACGCCCGCATGATTGGCGACAGCAAGCTGAGCTGCGAGATGACCATCCGCGCCGGCGAAATCGTCTACGACCTCAACGGCCGCTCGACGCCGCTTTGGCAAGACGCGCCGCCCGAATACTGGCAGATCCGATATCCTACTGGAGCAATCGACCCATGACCGACTATCAATCCCTCGGCGTCCGCCCCCTTATCAACGCCTGCGCCACCATGACCAAGTTCGGCGGTTCGCTGATGCCGCCCGAAGTCCTCGCGGCGATGAACGAGGCGGCAAAGGCTTTTGTCGATCTCCAACAATTGCAGAGCCGCGTTGGCGAACGCATCGCCGAGCTCACGCGCAACGAAGCCGCCTACGTCACTTCTGGCGCCGCCGCCGGCATCATGCTGGCCTCCGCCGCCGCCGTGCTATACAAGCAGCCCGACGCGCTCAAGCACTTCCCGAAGATCGCCGCCTTCAAGGACGAAGCGATCCTCTTCCGCAGCCAACGCAACCCATACGACTACGCCATCCATCAGACCGGCATCAAACTCATCGAAATCGAAAGCGACCCGACCGCCCTGCGCGCCGCCATCAGCGAGCGCAGCGCCTGCGTCTTCTGGTTCGCGCGCGGCGTTGACAGCGCCGATGACATCTCGCTTGAAGAGACTATCGCCATCGCGGCGGAGCGCGACATCCCCGTCATCGTTGACGCCGCCGCCCAGCTCCCGCCCGTCGAGAATCTCTGGCGATTCACCGAGATGGGCGCCGCCCTAGCCCTTTTCAGCGGCGGGAAAGACCTGCGCGGACCGCAGTCATCAGGCTTGATGCTCGGACGCCGCGACCTGATCGACTCCATCCGCCCCATCAGCAATCCCAATCATGGCTTGGGCCGCCCCCTGAAAGTCGGCAAAGAAGAAATGATGGGCGCCCTCGCCGCCGTCGAGCGTTATGTCAAGCTTGATCACGCCGCCCGCGAGCGCTACTGCGAAGAGACGGTGCAACTGTTTTGCGCCGCGCTTGACCCGCTGCCGGGCGTCCGCGCCGAACGAGCCTATCCCAACGAAGCGGGCCAGCCGCTGCCGCGCTGCCGCGTAACGATTGATGCAGCCGTCATCGGCAAATCGGCAAACGATATCGTCCAGGCTTTTTTCGATCACGACCCCGCCATCGCCGTCGCGCCGGACAGCGACGCGAGCTTCTATCTCAATCCGATGACGCTGAATCCGGGCGAGGAGTTCACCGTGCGCGCTGCTTGCCTCAATTTATTGCGGTCCTGATTCGTCGTGCGGGGGAAAGTATCTGTGCATACGAATAAACAGATTCTGTCGATAGGTGTTTGGCTTCTGTCCCTCGCCTGTTTTCTTCCCATCAGTCAGGCGCAAGAACAAGCGCCATCATGGCAAGTTATAGACATATCCATGTCTGATAACGGACGATATCTGGCGGTACGGACTGGCTTAAGAGGGACTGAATTGCCCAATGTCACTTATGAAGTCTGGGTTTACGATCTCGAGAATCTCTTGTTGCCACCGCAATACCTGGCCGGAGATATCAAGATCAGCGGCAGAATGATCTTTAGCCCCAATAATCGATATCTTGCAGTGGAAGGTTTTCACGAACTGTCTATCTTCAACATACATGACGGCGTAAGAATCTTCAATCTTCAAAGGACTTCGACTGACCCGCCGACGGACTTTGGATGGACTTCATTCAGCCCTGACAGTAACTATGTCATGTCCTTTAGCGACTGGTGGTTTAAGGATAGCAAGATGTCGATATGGGATATACATACGGGCCAACGCATCCATGCAATCGATGCCCAACGCGGGCGAGAGCGGGTCTTTTATACTTGGTTAAGCCCCGATTGGAGCCAGTTGGCGAGATGGACGGGACCGAATACAGAAGTAAACCAGGCACTCATTTACGAGTTTGACATTCAAAATGGGCTCGGTCACGCGAACGCATACTTGACGGAGAATGGCAGAACCGGCATCTTCAGCCCAGATGGCACTCTGTTTGCTGTCCTAACAGAAGAGGCGATCATAGCTGCCGGTGAAGTAAAGCTATTGGTTTTCGAGACCGACACATGGGCGCTGAAAACCAGCAAGCTGGCTAACGCGCACGGCTGTGGAGCCCAAAACACCTTGCGATTTAGCCACGACAATTCCTTTCTCTTATTGGTGTACAGGTGTCTATTCGAGGAATGGATATCAGTCTGGAATATAGCGACCGACGAACTTGTAATTGAGGCTGTGAATTACGCCTACACTCCAGCGTCATTTACTTCAAGCAATAAGTACATGATTGGCCGTGGAGAATCGGGAATCGCCGTATGGAATATCAAGAATAACTTTGAGATGGCCGAGTATCCCGGCGGGTCAGCAGCAATCCACCCAGATGGCGAGCTTATGGTGTCTGTCGGTCCAGACGGCAGGCTGTGGATATGGAATCTTGAACTCAATCAGCTGCTGATGATCTTGCCCGCGCCTCGACTCTAGATTGGTAAGACGCAATTGCATCAGGAGAAGTGCAGTGTCAAAAGACTCGCTAGCCATAATGCGGCAGCCTAACAGGCCGCCCGCCAAAATGAGCCAGGTGACACATGAACCGACCATTCGAACTTTACGACCTGCGCGTGACCGTCGAACGCATCGAGGGCCGATCCGTCTGTGGCCTGAAAGTTGGCGACTACTTCGAATTGACCGAAAGCGCCAAACTGCGCATCCCCGCCGGCAAGCATTTCTGCATCTACGCTCTGTCCGCCGTCCTGCCTCTGCTCGCCGCCAAGCAGCGCGAACTCAGCGAAAATGATTGGATGACCCGCGATACCGTCGCCGCCTGCCCCGATGTCGACGAGCGCCTCATCATGCGCAT
>WTGC01000100.1 GCA_011523705.1 Chloroflexota bacterium
GAATCGCGACCGAACGTGACGGTCGATGTGTCGACGCTGGCGCTGAAGACGAGCAATGCTGTCATTTTGCGCGGCGGCTCCGATGTGCTTTACAGCAACATGCGATTGACGGAAGTGATGCAAGACGTGTTGGCTGCGCATGACTTCCCGGCGAACGCGATTCAGTACATCAGCAGCACCGACCGCCGTTACGTCAGGGAAATGCTGCGGCTTTATGAATATATCGACATGATCATACCGCGCGGCGGAAATGGCTTGCATACCTACTGCCGCGAAAACAGCAGCATACCGGTGATCACGGGCGGCATCGGCGTCTGCCACATTTATGTTGATGACAGCGCCCAATTGGACAAGGTTTTGCCGGTGCTGGACAACGCCAAGACGCAGCGGCCCGCGGTCTGCAATTCGATGGAGACGCTGCTGGTGCATCGGTCAATTGCCGCCGAATTGCTGCCGCAAGTCGTCGACGAATTGGGCGCGGCTGGCGTCGAGTTCCACGCTGGTGAGCGCGCCTATCAGATCGTCGGCGAGGATGAGCGTGTCCTGCCGGCGGCCGCGGATGACTTTGACACCGAGTGGTACAATTTGACGCTCAATCTGAAAGTCGTCGATGACGTGGACGAAGCGATCGCCCACATCGGGCGACACGGCACCCAACACTCGGACAGCATCTTGACCGAGACTCCGGCGCACGCGGAACGCTTCCTCAACCAGGTTGATTCGGCGGCGGTTTACTGGAATGCGAGCACGCGCTTCACCGATGGCAGCGCGATGGGCCTGGGCGCCGAGGTGGCGATCAGCACGCAGAAGCTCCATGCTCGGGGACCGATGGCGCTGGAGGAATTGACGACTTACAAGTGGATCGTCAAGGGCGACTATACATCGCGGCGCTAGCATCTACGTGGCAATGGTCCGATAATCGACTTGACACGGCGTGGCGCGGCGCAGGATAATATACGCGCTGCGAAAATAGAGTCATCGGCGACGACGAAGACAGTCTGCAAGAAGCACGGTAGCGTGCCTGCCGACGCAGGGAGCGGGTGTCAAAGACTGGAAGCATCCGCGGAGGCAGTTGCGGAATTCCCTTCCGAGTTGACGGGTGAACGGGCGGCTTGCAGTGCGCCTGAGTAGTCCGCAACGCTGGCCCGGCGTCATTGGGTGAAACGAGCGCAGCGCCGGCATTGTGGCGCTGAAACAGGGTGGTACCGCGGGAACGTTCGCGCTCTCGTCCCTGATGGGACTGAGGGCGTTTTTTGTGCGAGAGGACTCCTGATCGAAGCGCGGAACGAGAGACGAAAGGAACAAGATGTCTGATTCTATTGCGGAGATTCGGCGGGACGCGCTGGATGCGCTGCGGTCGGTCACGGACCGTGATACGCTGGCCCATTGGCGCAGCCAATACCTGGGCCGGCGGGGCGCGGTGAGCGCGTTATTCGGCGCGATTGGGGGGCTGCCGCCGGAAGAGCGCGCCAGCTTCGGGCAGCGCGTGAATGCCTTGCAGCGGGAGCTCAACCAGGCTTTTGAAGAGCGCGAGACCTTGGTCCAGAGTCATTTGCTGGCTCGCGATCTGGAAGAGGGTGAGATTGATATCAGCTTGCCGGCCAATCCTCGGGGGCGAGGCGGCCTGCACCCTTCCACCCGCACCCATCGCGAATTCCAAATGATTTGGGCTGATATGGGATTCCAGGTCTATCAGAGCCGAGAAGTCGAAGAAGACGAATTCAACTTCACGCTGCTGAATCTGCCGCCGCATCATCCGGCGCGTGATATGCAGGACACCTTCTATACGAAGGATCCGCGCGTATTGCTGCGCACGCACACCTCCCCCGGCCAGATTCGGGCGATGCGCGAGCTGGGAGACGGCGGCACGAAGCCAATTCGCGTCATTCTGCCGGGCATGTGCTACCGGCAGGAGCAGGTGACGGCGCGCAGCGAGATACAGTTCACGCAGGTGGAGGGCTTGGCGATCGGCCGCAACATCCGGATGAGCGACCTGAAAGGCACGATCGCTGAATTCGCCAAGCGGATGTACAGCCCCAGGGCAAAGGTAAGATACCGGGCGTCGTACTTCCCCTTCACCGAACCGAGTATGGAAGTCGATGTCGAATGTTTCCTATGCGATGGCGATGGCTGCCGCGTCTGCAAATACACTGGCTGGCTGGAGATCGCTGGCAGCGGCATGGTCCATCCCGATGTGCTGCGCAACGGCGGCTACGACCCCAGCCGGTGGAGCGGCTTCGCCTTTGGCATGGGTCCCGAACGGATTACGATGCTGAAACACGGCATCCAGGATATTCGCTATTTCTGGGGCAATGACTTGCGTTTCCTGCAGCAATTCTAGCGAGAGCGAAGTAGACGGCATGTTGCAGACAAGGGCCGGAGTCGCATTCGACAGCCTTGACCGATCGCTGGGGCGCTGGTTCTGGGCGATCCCGCTTCTGCTCGCTGTCACAGCGCTGAGCGCGCGCCAACTTGACCTGGTCGCGCCCGCCCTCGACGAATACCGCTTGATGATGGAGGCGGGCTTGGTCGGCGGCGCCGGCGCTTCGCCGCCTGATGTCCCGGCGACTGATGGCGGCCCGCTCGACCCTTACAGTCCGCTGCAGGTCATCCTCCTCACACTATGGGGAAGACTCGCCGGTCCGGAGATCGCGATTCTGCGCCTTCTGTCCGTCTTCACTGGCTTGCTGTCGCTGGCGATGATATATCGCTTGGCGCGGGATTTTGTCGCGCCCGTTGCCGGGCTGTTGGCGCTTGTCGTACTCGTCAGCAACGCCCTTTACAACTTCTATTATGCCGACGCGGGCATGTATACGCTGCTGATGCTGGCGGGCACGGTTACGCTATGGCTCTATCTGCGCCTGTGCCAGCGGGAAACACCGGCGAAGAGGAGCGATTACCTGGCTCTGGCGGCCGCCTGCGCCGCCCTGGTCAGCTCACACGTGTTCGGCGTCCTTCCGCTGGTCGCGCTTGGCGCTTATCACCTGCTGCACATGCGGAAAGACGGGCGCTGGCTGCGAATCTCACTTGCTGTCGGCGCTGGCCTCTTGCTTGGCTCGCCCTGGTTGAGCCTCCAAGTCGCGCCAGGCATCAGCCAGACGAACGCGATCATGCTGGCTGAAAGCCGTGATCTGGGTCAGGCGCTGGGCACATTTTTCGAGGTCGGATTCAATGACAGCGCGATCCTGTTGCTTACGGTAGTTGCCGGATTGATTCTGGGCGGGCGTCAGCAAGTGTTTCCGGTGGCGCGGCCGATTCTTATCGCCTTGTATTTCTTGGTCTGCTTCTGCCTGGTGGCGCTGCTTCGCGAATCGGCTGGGATTGACACACTGCGATTCACCTTTGGCGGCTGGTCCCCATTCATCCTTGTCATCGCCGGCGGGCTATTTGGATTGTGTTGCTGGCGCCGATGGCTTGCCATTGTCGTCATGTTGTGGATTGCGGCCGGCGCCAGCTATCAGGAGACCGCCGATTGGGGCGCTCTCATCGTCGAACGCGAGACCGCGTTTACCCAGCCGGCTTGGCACATCGTCAGCCGGATGGCGCGGCAGATTCAGCCATCGGCGCCGATACTCACCTATCTCGTTGATCCCGCGCGGCTGCGTGATCTGGCTTACAGCAACTATCCGCGGAGCCGATATTACTTTGCCGACCAGGATCTGGAGCTCGTGGCCGCCGAGGATTTCGACACATTTAGGAATTACGTATTTCAACACAACCATGCGGAGCCTTTCGTGAAGGTCTTGTATCAACAGTCGACCCTGGATGCGATCAGAAACGAAGGACCTGATTCTTTATTGTTGTGGGCGAATTACCTTCTGTGCGAACGACAGGTAATCGGTGTCGATACGGTACTGACTCTTTACGCCTGGCGCGCCTTGGGCTGTCATGAGCGGCCAGCGCTGGCGGCAGCTGAAACCGACCTGATTCGCTACGAGTTTTATGGCGCGGCGGTGGAAATGGGCGAAAGCCAGGTTCTGTTCGTTCACCGCTGGACAGCCCTGGATAGTATTCGGCCGGAGCGATACAACCTGTCCCATCAACTGATCAGCGCGGACTGGGAGCGCGCCGCCCAACTTGACCCGCCCCTGGCTGAGGAAGGCAGCCTGCGTCAATTCTCCATTGATATCAGCGAGGCGGCGGCTGGCCAGTACCGTCTGATGGTAATACTATATGATAATCAGACAAATGAACGATTCGATTGGGTCGGCAATCCGAGCGAGCCGTCTTATTTGCTGACGCTGGTCGAGGTGGAGATCCCGGAAGAAGAACCAGAGGCGCGGGAATAAACGCGCGAAAGGAAATAAACGAGCGATGCTAGTCCCCATGTCATGGCTGAGAGATTTTGTTGATATCGATGTGCCGGTTGAAATGCTGGCGGAACGGCTGACCGTCGCCGGGCTGGAAGTGGCGCATCTCATATATATTGGCTTGCCACAGCAAACCTTGCCCGGCTTGCGAATGCCGCGCTCGGATCACCTGGTATGGGATCGCGAAAAGCTGCTGCTGGCGCGCATCGTCGAGGTTAAGGCCCATCCAAAGGCCGATCGGCTGGTCTTGGCGATGGTTGATTATGGCGGCGAGAGACCGGAGCAATGCGTCACCGGCGCGACCAATCTCTTCCCCTACAAAGACCAAGGACCGATTGATCCGCCGATCTGGAGCGCCTTCGCGATGGAAGGGGCGGAAGTGTGGGACGGCCACAGCGACAAACCGAAACGCATGACGCTGAGGGGCAAAGAGTTGCGCGGCATTTACAACAAGAGCATGGTTTGCTCGGAAAAGGAGCTGGGCATATCGGACGAGCACGAAGGCGTGATCGTAATGGATCACGAGTCGCAATACGTCGCCGGGACGCCGCTGGCTGATGTGCTGGGCGATGTCGTGCTCGATATCGAATTCACCCCCAATCTGGCGCGCTGCTTCAGCATGATTGGCGTCGCGCGCGAAGCAGCGGCGATCCTCGGCGTCGAGCTGCGTTATCCTTCCTTCAAATTCCTGGCGGCGGGCGATCCCATCGAGGGGCAGGCGAATATCGACATTCGCGAGCCGGCGCTGAATCCGCGCTTCACGCTGGCGCTGCTGCGCGATACGGAAGTCAAGGAATCACCCTTCTGGTTGCAGCATCGCCTCAAGCTGATTGGCCAGCGGCCGCGAAACAATATCGTCGATGTCACGAACTACTTGACCTTTGAATTGGGGCAGCCCATGCACGCCTTTGATTACGACAAGCTGGTCGAGCGCGCGGGGGGTGTACCGACAATCATCACACGTTTGCCCTACTCTCGCGAGCAGCTGGAGACCTTGGATGATGTCCAGCGGGATTTGGGACCCGAGACGATTCTGGTGGCGGACTGCGCCGGCGCACTCAGCTTGGGCGGAGTCATCGGCGGCGGCGAAACCGAGATCAGCGCCGAGACGCGCAACGTGCTGCTGGAAGCGGCCGCCTGGAACAACATCAGCATACGCAAAACGCTTCGGGAGCAGAAAGTTCACACGGAAGCCTCGACGCGCTTCAGCCGTGGCGTACACCCGTCGCAAGCGATCTTGGGCTGCGGGCGCGGCATTGAGCTCATGCGGCAGTTGGGCGGCGGCACTGTCGCGCGCGGGCTTCTGGATGCGTATCCGCTTCCGCCCGAGAAGGTGACGGTCGAAGTGTCGATCGAGCGCATCAAGGGGCTGCTGGGCATGGAGGTCACGATTGAGCAGGCGGTACTGGTGCTGCGCCGGCTCGAATTTGAGGTGACGGTCGCAGGCGATGTGATACGGGCGACGGCGCCCGATCACCGGCTGGATATAAGCGCCGATCCGGTAGTCGGGCAGCATGACTTGCTGGAAGAGATCGCCCGCATCATCGGTTACGACCAGATACCGGATACGATTATGGCTGATGAGATGCCGCCCCAGCGCGAGAACACGACCGTTCTGATTGAAGAACGTATCCGCGATATTCTGGTCGGGTGCGGTCTTTACGAAGCGATCAATTATCGCTTCACCAGCCGGGAGAGCGAAGCCCTGCTCGTGCCGACCGGCGCGAAGTCGTCCCTGCCTCAAGCCGAATATGTCGAGATCGCCAATCCGGCCGCCAGCGAGCGCAATGCGCTGCGACATACACTGATGATTAATATGCTGGAAAACGCGGCCAACAACGCGCGCTATCAGACAACGCAGCAGGTCTTCGAGATCGGCAAGGTATACCTTGGCGCCGGTGATCTGCTGCCGGAGGAGCCACTGCGCCTCGGCATTCTGTTGACCGGCCCGCGAAATCAGGCTTGGTGGGGCGGCGCCGGATCGGCCGGGGATATGGATTTCTTCGATTTGAAGGGCGTGGTCGAAAGCCTGCTGCAAGCTTTGCACATCAGCGACTTTAGCATGGAGCGCGGCACGCATAGCAGCTTCCATCCAGGACGCTCAGCCGATTT
Organism: Chloroflexota bacterium; assembly: GCA_011523705.1. GTDB lineage: Bacteria > Chloroflexota > Anaerolineae > Aggregatilineales > Phototrophicaceae > UBA6055. The sequence continues at coordinate 6,423 of WTGC01000100.1, forward strand.
ACTGATCGCCGGCGCAAACATCGGCAGTTTTGGCGAATTGCATCCGGAGGTGGCAGCTCGCTTTAAGCTGACCGAAACAAAAGTGATGTATGGGGAGTTCGCGGTGGAGCCGATGATTCAGGAGCATCAGCGCTTGCACGCGGTCGAGGCGCTGCCGACCACGCCGGCGGTGCTTGAGGATATCGCGCTGGTTGTGAACGCGGATACGCCTGCTAGCGAGGTGGAAACGGTCATCCGGCAGGCGGGCGGGAGACTGCTGAAAGAGGCGCTGCTCTTTGACGTTTACACCGGCGACCAGATCCCGGCGGGCAAAAAGAGCCTGGCGTACGCGCTGACATACCAGGATGAGAACAAGACGCTGACCGACAAGAACGCGGCCAAGATCCGCCGGAAGATCATCGGCGCCGCCCGCCACCGGTTGAAGGCTGAGTTGCGGTCGTAATAGATGCGTTTGCGGGCGAGCAATGGTCGGCCTGACGCTCGATGCCCGCAAACCCCATCCCCCCAACCCCCATTCCCGCAGGTCTATGTCTGCGTGACCCAGCGAGCTAGGGAAGGGGGAGCTAGACCACGCGAGCGCTTGATTAATCAAACTTCTTGCTTGCAGCGAGTCACAAGGAATTTTGCGTGTTGATGTGCAGACGGAATACTGTGGGCGAGTCACCGCCTCGCCCCTACGGATCTTCATCAAACCGCAAACGTGTAGGGGCGTTACGCTGTAACGCCCTCTTGCAAGGTGCAGCGTAAACAGGGGTGAGCCACCGGCTCGCCCGTACATTGAACGGCACTTGCGCGGACAATCAATAGCCCTTGGCGCGATCCAGTTGATTGAGCAGCGGACGATTCTCAAGGTAGCGGCGGAGATTCTCCTTAAAAACGAGCGCGGCTTTGTCATGGTAATCGCGCGTGAAGCCGGACAGGTGCGGCGTGATGATGACATTGTCGAGATTCCAAAGCGGGCTGGTCGTCGGCAGCGGTTCTTCTTCAAAGACGTCCAGGGCGGCGCCGCCGATCTGGCCTGATGACAAGGCCGTGATCATGGCCTTTTCGTCGACGATGGCGCCACGCGAGACATTCACCAGAACGGCGGAATCCTTCATCGCTTCAAAAACTTCTTCGCCGATGAGGTGCTCGGTGGCGGCCGTCTGCGGCGTTGTCACAACCAGGTAGTCGCAGTCTTTCGCCATAGAGGCAACCGTATCCGAGGGATAGATGCGGTCGGGGATATCACCGGTTGGATCGCCCGTGCCTTCCAGTGCGAAGGCATTCACTTCAGCCGTGTTGCGCAAGTCGCGTTTGGCAGCCAGCACAGTCATGCCCATGTTGGAGCAGAGACGCGCCAATTCGCGGCCGATGCTGCCGTAGCCCACGATTCCCACCGTCTGCCTGTCCATATCCACCGGCGCAAACAGTTCATGCGGATGCTCGGGCCAGGCGGCTTCGCGCTGTAATTCAAAAGCCGCGCGCATCTGGTAATTGAACATGAGCATCGTCATCAGGCAGTAGTGCGCCATGTTGGTGGCGTGAATGCCGCTGGTCGACGTCACCATGATATCTTCGGCCTGGACGATGCTGTGCCCGAGGGCTTGATTCATGCCGGCGGTATTCATTTGTATCCAGCGCAGCTTGGGCGCCTGCTCCGGCTCGGGATAGTAGCCGGTGGTATAGAGGACTTCCGTCTTGGCCATGACATCGGGCGGGACATGCGGGAAGTGGCGCTCGATTTGCAGCAGCGGCGAAATCTCGCGCAATTCGATCAGGATTTCAACGGAGAAGTCCATAGCGATGGTGACGAAAATACGCTCCGGTTCAGACATGATTCAACTCCAATTGTCGTAGAGGCGGCGGGCGCGCGGCGTATTCTTTTTTGCCGTTTCTCGCCTGCGCCGCTGTGGATGAGATTAGCAGGCAGCGCCCTTGCGGTCAATGCGATTGCCTTTGGTCACGGCTTGGGCGACGGAGTTGCATGCCGCCCTGCCCCGAGCTCCGATGAGCGGCCGGCGGCGCTTTACAGGTGGCGCGATGATGCGATATGATTCGCGCAAATGGCCGGAAGCGGGCGGTCATAGATCGGCGCTGGGAGTGAAAGCGAGGACGCAATGGGCTTACTGGACGGCAAGATCGCGCTGATTTTCGGTGTCGCCAACAAGAACTCCATCGGCTGGGGGATCGCCCAGGCGCTGCAGCGCGAGGGCGCTATCATCGTATTGAGCTACGCCATGGACAAGCTGGAGCGGCGTGTGCGACCGTTGGGCGAGTCCATCGGCTGCGAGCTATTCATCCAGGCCGATGTCTCGGATGCCGACGAAATGGACGCCGTATTCGCCGCCGTGAAAGAGAAGTATGGGGTACTGGATGTGCTGGTGCATTCGGTGGCTTTCGCTGAACGCGACGCCTTGGGCGGGCGCTTCGTCGATATGCGGCGCGAGGCTCTGCTTAGCGCGATAGACGTCAGCGCGGTCAGTTTGATTGAACTGACGCGGCGAGCCGAGCCATTGATGTCCAACGGCGGCAGCATCATGAGCCTGACCTACAATGCGTCGCGCAAGGTCATCCCCAATTATAACGCCATGGCGATCGCCAAAGCGGCGCTGGAAGCGATCACGATGTATCTGGCGGCTGACATGGGGCGCAGCATGATCCGCGTCAACGCCATCAGCGCCGGCGCCATCAAGACGCTGTCGGCCGGCGGGATCCGGGGCTTCCGCGACCTGCTTAAGTACGCCGAAGTCACCTCGCCAATGAATGAACTGGTGAGCCAGGACGATGTCGGCGACTTGGCGCTCTTTCTAGCGTCGGACCTCTCGCGGCGGATCACCGGCGAAGTCATCTATGTCGACGCTGGCTACAATATCATGGGTTATACCGATGTCGAGCGCTTGATGAAGGAAGTGACTTGAGCTTTTGCAGACCGGCTTCGATCGTGAGATGTCGGAGTCGCGACGCTAATCCATTGACTGTGACAATGCGGCCGCCACATCAAAATCTGACGCATCGTCTCCCTTCTGTTTCCTCAGATTGACTTGGTGCAGAGCGAGCGCGGAGACCAGCAGCCCAATGAAACCGAGGCAGAATACGGCGCCGTAGGCAACGGTGTGCGAATTGGCTAGCGCCAGCACCAGATCACGGATGATGCCGCCGCCAGCGACGCCCGCGCCCCGCGCCAAAGTCACACAGAAGGTCCAGAAGCCGAGGAAGGCGCCGGCGCGGCCCGCCGGGCTCAAGTCCATCATCAAGCCGAGCGTGCCGATATTCCAGACGCCAAGTCCCATGCCTAGCAGGATCAATCCGGGTGTCACCAGCGAGCGGATTTCGGCGAGTGACGAGAGCGCGAATAGTATATATCCAAGCATGAGCACGCAAACGCCCGCCTGCGACACGCTGCTGTGATTGAAGGCGGTCGAGCGGCGCAGGAGCAGAAGCGTGGCGAAAGATCCCAAAATCGCCATACTGCCCCAATAGGCGGAAAAACGGTTGGTGGTATGCGCTTCCATACCGAAAACCTGCGCGGCGAAGGGTTCCAGCACGGTGTCTTGCAAGAAAGCGAAAGCCATCGACATCGTGAGATAAAAGAGGAAGAAGCGCATTTGACGGCTGCGCCAGACGAGCGACAGGTCATGGCGCAGGCTGCTGGCTCGTTCATCCACCGATATAGCGCGGTCAGGCATTCGCTTTTCTTCGCCCAAGAGCGACAGAAACCAAATCAAAGACAGCGCGACCGCGGTGACGATGAACAAAGCCAGCAGCGATTCGGCGCTGAAGGCGATGGCGCCGGCGCTTTCGTCCCGCGGCAGCATGACGCTGAAGCTAATGCCGCCGATGGTGAAGCCCAGCAGCAGAAAGGTCCAGACCAAACCGACAGCCCGCCCTCGTTGATGTTCGGCCGCCCGATCATATATCAGCGCCAGGAAGGTGCTGCCCGAAATAGCGCCGCCCAAGCTGAAGAGGAGGAAGGAGGCGATCAGCGCGATCCACAGCGCCGCTGGCGTCGGTCCCGCCGAATCTATGCCCGCTTGCCGCACCAACTCGGCGGTGGCAAAGCCCAGCATCAAGGTGCTGATCGCCATCATCGCGCGCCCGAGCCAGATCCAGAACAGACGCCGGTATCCGCCAATGGTGTGGGTATCGGAGTAGCGCCCGGCAATGACGCCGATCGGCGCCAGGAAGTAGCGCAGCCCGGTCAGCAAGCCGACGAAGGCCGCGCTGAAACCGAGATCGGCGACCATGATGCGATTCCAGACGCCCGTCGTCAACACATCCGCCATGCCCGAGCCCAGATGGAACAGAGCGATTTTGAGATTGTGACCGATGGAGAGATCGGCGCTTTCGCGATTTGCCATATATTTTTATATAGATTTATGGAGATATCTGACAAGGACTATACAGGTTTATTGCCGAGCGTCAATGGTCGAATGAGAAAAGTTTCACAAGCTGTGATACAATGAAATCAAGATCGATTTACCAGGAAAGAGAGGACCCGATGTTCCAACACCGACCGTTCAACAAAATTGTCGTGCCGACCGATGGCTCAGCCTGGAGTGAACGCGCGATTCCTTATGCGGTGGATTTCGGGCGCATCAGCGGCGGCGAAGTCATTTTACTTCATGTTTTCACACCGCCAATGCACGAGTTTGTCGATTCGCTTGCAATCGCGGGCGAATACGAACTGGCCAACCGCATTCGTGAAGAGATCAAACAGCATCTTCTGGGGCTGCGCAACGAAGTGAGGGAGCAAGGCATCCCTTGCCGTCTGCACATCATTGACGCCGTCGGCGTGGCGCAGCACATCGTAGATTATATCGGAGAAGAAAAAGCGGACCTGGTGGTCATGACGACGCACGGACACTCCGGCTTGGTGCGCTTGGTCTTTGGCAGCGTCGCCAACAAAGTGATGCACGATGTGAATGTGCCGGTGCTGGTCATCCGGCCTGATTTGGAGTGAGGCGGCCGCATCCTCGCGGCAGTCAAAGCGAGGCGCAACCCAAGCGTATTTCCTCAAAAGGAGGCAGGCGCTTCGATACAAGCCAACGGATCGCATCCACCGCCTGCCAAGCCTTTTCCACTTCATTCTTTGGCAAGTTCAATTCAGCAAATTCCGCTTCGTCCAAGAGCAGCGTTTGCCCGTCGGGGTAAACGAAGACATCCAGGCACAGGTCTTCCGCCGCGACCTTATCCAATGCAATAGCCGGCGGTCGCGTGATATTGCAGTACCAGCCTTTCAGCCTGCTCGTCTCGCCATCTGATACGCGAAATACATTGAACCAGCGATCGCAGAAGAACCACTCGCGGAAGTGATCGCCGCGGCGCAGCGTGATATAGCCCAAATCGCGATCGGGCATGTCAAAAAGGGCGTCGATGCAAACGAAGTCCGCAGCGCGTTCGCGCAACACACCCGCGTAGGACAATTCGTGTTCGCCGCGCGCGTCAAGCTTGATGACCGTGAATCTGTCCATCAGGCGCGCCCGCTGGTGTGGACGAGCAGCAGCAGCCCGTCGGTGAAATTCACTGTCGCCTCATCAGCCAGCATCACGTTGCTGATCCCGCGCGCCGGTCCGAGGGGCAATGTTTCTTCCGCCAACGAGAAATGCAGCCCGCGGGTCGTTATGCCCTCGGCCTCGCTGGAGAGCGGAATCAGCGAGATCGTATCGCCTCGCTCGCCGTCGATCTGATGCGAGCCGGGCCGCAGCAGGCGGATCGCCTGGTCGCCGTCGATGATTTCGATGCGCATGTCGCGAAAGTCTGGCAGCGTGAGCAAGAAGATATTGGCAATGGTCTGGTCGAAGCGCCCGCCGAGCGCGCCCAGAATCTGGATGGATTTGGCGCCCGTCTGCCGGCAATAGCACAGCGCCAATTCGAGATCGGTTTCGTCTTTTTCCGCCGGATGCCGGATGATTTCGGCGCCGGCGGCACGGTTTCGCTCGACGTCCTCGTCGGTCAGCGAGTCGAGGTCGCCAATGATCGTATGCGGCGACAGACCAAGCGCGCGGGCGTGCAGGGCGCCGCCGTCAGCGCAGACGATGCGGGGTGAATCCACCGAAGCGAGCAGTCGATCAAGCATCACTCCACGATTGAGCTCGCCATTGGCGAAGAGAAGAACGTTCACCGGGTGATTCCTCAAGTTTCTTTATCTGCAACGATTCCAAGCTGAATAGTACCATTGGCGAGACCGCGGGCAAAACTGTATTGAAAGATGGGTGGACTTTGCGGGCGACCTGATAGGTCGCCCCTACAAGGCTTGTCCGATACTGGGGCATTCTAGTTCGCTTGTTTAACCCCATCCCCCCAGCCCCCTTCCCCAGCGAGCTAGGGAAGGGGGAGCACTCTGTCCGCGAGCAAGGTCGCTCAGCCGTCTCACTGATACAGCACCCGAATCTGCCAACTATGCCGTCGAGTTACCCTTCCCCAGTTCACTGGGGAAGGGCCGGGGATGGGGCAAAACCGTGCTGGATACAGGATTTCTTCAATACCGGACAAGCTTTACATTATATTTCGGCGGGCGACCTGATACGTCGCCCCTACATCGTTGTTCAGCGCTGTGCTAGCCTATGAGCGAATCTGACAGCCAGAAAGCGGATACGTGATGCCGGTTGACGCGATCAGTTTGGAAGTCTTTAAGAACTTGTTTGCGGCTGCCGCGGAAGAAATGGGCGTGACGCTGCGGCGCGCCAGCTTCAGCCCCAATATCCGCGAGCGGCTGGATTTCAGCTGCGCCGTCTTCGACGCCGAGGCGCGCATGATCGCGCAAGCGGCGCATATCCCGGTGCATCTGGGCAGCATGCCAGCCTCGGTCGCTTCCGCTGTCGCCGAGTTCGAGGAATTCTTCCCCGGCGACCTGGTCGTGCTCAACGACCCTTATCGCGGTGGCACGCATCTGCCCGATATCACGATGATTTCGCCCGTCTTCGCCGGTGGCGATCTCTGTTACTTCGTCGCCAGCCGCGCCCACCACGCCGATGTCGGTGGCATGACGCCCGGCTCGGCCCCTTTAAGTACCGAGCTCTTTCAAGAGGGCATCATCATCCCGCCGGTGAAGCTGCGCTTAAGCGGCTGGATGAACGAAGGCGCCCTGGACCTGATTGTGGCCAACAGTCGCAACCCAGCCGAGCGGCTGGGCGACCTGGAAGCGCAGATGGCCGCCCACCGCATTGGCGAGGGACGCTTGCTCGATATGATGGCCGAGCATGGCGTTGAAGTCACAGCAAAGCACGCTTCCGCCCTGCTCGAATACTCGCGGCGGATGACGCAGGCGGTCATCGCCGGCATTCCTGATGGCGTTTACCAGTTTCGCGATGCGATGGAGGGCGATGGGCAAGCCGAGTTTGAGATACTGATTCAAGCGCGGATCGAGGTGCGCGGCGAATCCATGACGGTGGATTTCAGCGGCAGCGCGCCGCAAGTCCTCGGCAATGTGAATGCGGTGCCGGCGATCGTGCGCTCGGCGACCTGGTATTGCGTGCGGTTGCTGGCGGAGGAAGATATCCCGGTCAATCATGGCTGCTTCCAGCCAGTCGAGGTCCTTACGCCGGCCGGCAGTTTTCTCAATCCGCGCTTCCCGGCGGCGGTGGTGGTCGGCAATACCGAGACGAGCCAGCGCGTGGTCGACACCGTGCTGGGCGCGTTGGCGCAGGCGCTGCCGGAGCTGGTGCCGGCGGCTTCGCTGGGCACGATGAATAATTTCGCGGTCGGCGGTATGAAAGGCGATGAGCAGTTTGTTTACTACGAAACGCTGGGCGGCGGGCACGGCGCATCAAGCCGCGGCGATGGCTTGTCCGGGCGGCATTGCCACATGACCAATACGCTGAACACGCCGGTCGAAGCGCTCGAATACAGCCTGCCGATGCGGGTGCTGCGCTATCATCTGCGCGAAGGCAGCGGCGGCGGCGGCGCGCATCGCGGCGGAGATGGCATCGTGCGCGAGTACGAGATGCTGGCGCCGGCGACCATCACCATTAATTCCGAGCGGCGACTGCGGGCGCCCTATGGCATTCATGGGGGCGAATCGGGGCTCTGCGGCGTCAATTCAGTTATTCGAGACGGCGTGGCTGAGGTCGTAAGCGGGAAGCATTCGGCGCATGTCGAGGCAGGCGATCGCGTCATTATCGAGACGCCTGGCGGCGGCGGCTGGGGTGTGCGTTCAACCCCCCTCTAAATCTCCCCCGCAGCGCTGTGTCTACGCGCGCCATTAAAATAGGGGGAGACTTTCTTCGCTGGCTAGACATTCTGTTTTGCGAAAAATCTCCCCTCCCTGACTCGTCGGGGAGGGGCCGGGGGTGGGGTTGAATATGCAGCGGGCGACCAGGTAGGTCGCCCCTTCACGATCGGGATTATCGGCGGACTTAGCTGGCCTCGGCGCCGATATTGACGGGGATCTGGCGCGGCTTGACATGTTCCGCCTTCGGCAGAGTGATGCTGAGCACGCCGTTCTCGTAGCTGGCTTCCACCGCGTCGCCGTCCACGTTCGTGGGGAAGCGCAGGCTGCGGCTAAAGCGACCGAAGCGCCGCTCGCGGATCAGCATCTTGCTGTTCTCATCGCGGTTTTCGGCAGCGGTCTCAGCGCTGACACTAAGGACGTCTTCATGAATGTTGACGCTGATGTCGTCCTGGCTGATGCCGGGCAGATTGGCGCGAACGATGTAGGCGTCGGCCTTGTCTTCGACATCAAGCGCCAGGCCAAACCCGCGCGCTTCAGACGGGCCGCCGCTGGTCAGCCAGGGACGAGCGTCGTTCAGCAAATCATCGACCAGACGGAAGTAGGGATTGCGCGTGCGAATCATCATTTTCGGTTCTCCTTTTCGATACTGAGGGCGATCCACTGGGTTGCCCCTACAGTCGTATGCATTGATCTGACACACTCATCGTACGCCGACCATGTAAGAGAAGAGAAAGCGCGGTGTAAGATTGTCGATAGAGCAATATAAGTAACGCATAAGCGACCTAGTACAGGCGCCGCGTTTCGCTTTCCCTGGACGGGTGTTATGATTGGGCGCGTTCTTGTATTGAGTTATGTCAAAGGGATGTGTTGATGCGAGCAGGCGTTGACATCGGCGGCACTTTCACCGATCTGGTCTTGAGCGACGGCGGATCCTTGAAGATCCACAAGCTTTTGAGCAGCCCGGATCGCCCGGAACGGTCCATGTTGGCCGGGCTGGAGACGATGACGCCGGGCGGGCTGGCGGCGCTGCGACAAGTGGCGCATGGATCGACCGTTGCCACCAACGCCATTCTGGAGCGCAAAGGCGCGCGGGCGGCCTTGCTCACCACCGCCGGCTTTCGCGATCTGCTCTTCATCGGGCGCCAGGATCGGCCCCTGCTCTATGACATCCATCCGGGCATTCCGCCGCCGCTGATCCCGCGCGAGCGCAGCTATGAAATCCGCGAGCGGCTCGATTTTCACGGGGAGATTCTGACGCCGCTGGATGACGAGGCGCTCGACCGGGCGCTTGACCAGGTGGAAGCCGATCTCGTAGACGCAATCGCTGTCTGTTTACTCTTCAGTCATATCAATCCGGCGCATGAAGAGCGCGTCAAGGCGCGCATTCTGGAGCGCGGCATTGTACGCGAAGATTGGCAAGTGGCGCTTTCGTCGGAGGTGTTGCCGGAATTCCGCGAGTATGAGCGGGCCAGCACCATTGCGCTGGAAGCTTATGTGCGGCCGGTCATGTCGCGCTATGTCGGAGAGCTGGAGGCGGCGCTGGGGAGCGAGACATCACTGCGGATCATGAAGTCCGATGGCGGCGTGATGCGGGCGAGCCGCGTGCGGCAGACAGCGATCCACACGGCGCTCAGCGGGCCGGCGGCTGGTGTCATGGGCGCTTTTCATCTGGCGAAGATGGCTGGCTTCGACAAGAACATCACGCTGGATATGGGTGGCACTTCGACCGATGTAGCGCTGATCGCCGGGCTTCCCGAGCCGCGCCCGGAGTCGGAAATCGATGGCTTGCCCACTCGCGTCCGGATGCTCGATATCGAGACGATCGGCGCGGGCGGCGGATCGCTGGCGCGGATTGACGCCGGCGGCGCCTTGCGCGTCGGACCGGAATCGGCCGGCGCCAACCCGGGACCGGTGGTCTACGGGCTGGGCGGCGAGCAGGTGACGCTCAGCGATGCCAATGCGATTCTCGGGCGGCTGGATGCCGAGCATTTTCTGGGCGGCGCGATGGCGCTGGATTTAGCGGCCGGCCAACGCGCGCTTTCGGCTCTGGCACGGCAAATGGGATCGAGCGCGCTGGAGGCGGCGCAAGGCGTGGTCGATATTGCGAATGTGAACATTGACCGGGCGATAAGGCGCGTGTCCATCGCCCGCGGCTACGATCCGCGCGATTTCACGCTGGTGGCATTTGGCGGCGCCGGACCGCTGCAGGCTTGCGAGGCGGCGGCGCGGCTGGATATCCCACGGGTGCTGGTGCCAGCAGCGCCAGGCGTTTTATGCGCGCTGGGCTTGTTGATCGCTGATGTCGCTGTCGAATACAGCCGGTCGGTTATGCGCCCCGCGAACGACGAGGCTCTGCTTCAACTGCGGGCGCTGGAGCGTGAATTGCTGGCGCTGGCGCAATCCGAGTTGCGGCAGGAAGGCATCGCCCAAGGGGATATGCGCTTTACGGCGACGCTGGATATTCGCTATGAGGGGCAAGCCTACGAACTGAACATCCCCTTTGACGAGCGGGCGGCGAAGTCTTTCCACGAGGCGCACGAACGCGCGTACGGTCATGCGATTCGCTGGCGCGTCGTCGAGATCGTCAATTTGCGCCTCGCTGGCATTGGCGCGATCCAGAAGCCGGAATTTGAAGAGGCGGCCGCCTTCCCTCATGAGGCGAAGCCCATCGGCGAGAAGGCGTCGCCAAAGGGTGGCGCGATACGGCTATATGACCGTGATTCGCTTCGTCCCGGCGCCGCCTTCAGTGGCGAGGCGCTCGTATTCCAAATGGACAGCACGACCTATGTGCCAGCCGATTGGAACGCGCGCGTTGATGGATTCATGAATTTGTTGCTGGAACGCGCGTGAGACTCAGTCGATTGCGGCCATCGCTTCAATCTCGACCGCCATGTTGAAGGGCAGCGAGCTCATGCCCACAGCCGAGCGCGCATGAGCGCCGCGTTCGGAACCATAGAGCGCCAAAATCAAATCGGAGCAGCCGTTGATGACGGCGGGCTGCTGGGCGAAATCGGGCGCGCAATTGACCATGCCATGCAGACGCAGCCAGGCGCTCACCCGATCCAAATCGCCGAGTTCGCGCTTGAGGCTGCCCAACATCGAGAGCGCGACCAGCTTCGCCGCTTGGTAGCCCTGCTCCACCGAGACATCGCTGCCGACTGCCCCGAAGGGACCAGCCACCGAGCCATCGGCCTCCTGCGGTCCATGCCCGGAGATGTAGGCGATGCCGTCGTGTATGCGCACAAATGAAAATGGCAGCACGGTGCCGGGCGGCGCTTTCACCGGTGGCGGCAATTCCAAGCCCATCTCAGCCAATTTGCCTTCGATTTTCATGCGTTTCCTCGATTCGGCTAATCGTATTCGTTTTAACCGGATGTTCTAGCAATTTACTCAGGCGGGCGACCTGATAGGTCGCCCCTACAATGGTATTTCAGAAGTTACCATAGCATCACGCCACGCGCACGGCTGAAGGGGAATCGGGCTAGAATGGTGGGTATCCCGATAGACTAGGCAAACTTCCAAGCATGAGCGCGCAGAATGAATTGCGACAAGCGATTGAATTGATGCAGGACGGCCAGGCCGCGCCGGCGGTGGACCTGCTGAATCGCTTGGTCGAGTGCGCCGAGCTGGACGGCAAGGGGCGAGCGGCCGCTTATGTCTGGCTGGCGGAATCAGGCGAGGACCGCGCTTTCAAGATTCGCTGCCTGGAGCGGGCGCTGGAGCAGGACCCGGATAATCGGCAGATTCAACAAGGCTTGCAGCAACTGATGGCGGCGCGACCGCCACCCGGTCAGCTTCCGGCCTTGGGAGCGGATCGCCAGCGCGCCGCGTTGGATGAAGCGCCGCCGGTCATCGGCATCGTCGGCGGATTGAATGGACCGGCCAGCGGCGTCTTCGTCGACGACGGGAGCTTGATCGCTACGACCAGTTACGCCATTGGCAGCGCTGAGCGCGTGACGGTCACGCTGGATACTGAACGGCATCTGGCGGGCCAAGTCGTCCGCCGCTTCCCGCCGTACGATCTGGCGCTAGTCGACGTGCCGTTGCGAATTGCACGGGGACCAACGGCAGTGCCCGCTTCCATGATTGCCGAGAACTCTGCTTTCATCGCGCTGGGCTATGGGGGAGCGAGGCTGCGAGGCGCATTCGCTCAACTCAACAGCGTGCGGGCGCGGCATTGGCTGCGCACGACGATTCCGCCGGTGCAGATGCCTGACGCCGGCGGCAATCCACTCTTTGACGAGAACGGGCAGCTGCTCGGTCTTCTGACGCGCAACGTCGATGGCGCCGGCAACGCGCTGGCGCTCAAGATTTCGCAGGTGCTGGCGCTAACGTCGCAATGGCGGCGTGATCGCCGGTTAATGCCTGATGCCCGCTGTTGCGTCACCTGCGGGGCGCTGACCCGGTCGTGGCAATTCGGCGGCTGTCACTGCGAGACTTGTGGCGCGGCGCAGCGAATCGATAGCGATTTCCCGCGCCAAGCCGACAAACTGGCGGCGCTGTATGGCGAGGACGACGGTCCGCCCTGCACCCATTGTGGCGCCCGGGTCGGCGCATACGAGAACCGCTGCCTGCGCTGTGGGCGAAGCGTTGCGCGCGGCTCGGTCGCGAGGAACTAGACCGCATGGGACGATTCTTTGGACGCGGCGACAAGAAACCGGCTGAGCCCGCCGCCGAGCAATTCGAGCTGTCGCTGCGGGCGGTGGAAGGCATCTTAAGCGCGATCGGCGTCGACCCAAATGCGGCGCGGATGGCGGTCGAGAGCGGTTATGGCTGGAATTTCCGGCGCGGCTCGGCGCTGATTGAGGTTTATCTGACGCCGGAGGAACAGGGTTACTTGCAGGTGCTGTCGCCGATCATGCACCTGCCGGCGAGCAATCTGTTGGCGCTGTATCGGCGGCTGCTGGAGCTGAACTTGCAGCTGACCAACGCGGCGCTGGGCCTGCACGAAGATGTGGTCTATCTCTATCACGAGCGGCTGCTGGCGGGCTTGGACGCGGCTGAAGCTGACGCGATCATTCGGCGGCTGGCGCAGGTCGCTGATGAACTGGATGACGCGCTGGCGGAGGAGTTCGGCGGGCGGATGTATGGGCGGGGGTGAGGGAAATTCGTCGAGCTATGAAGAATTCTCGGTTTCGAGCTTGGGACTATCGACGTTGCGATGATTGCATTCTTCGTACACCAGCTTCACAACCTCTTGCGCATCAGCATAAAAACCCGAGAGTCTTGCAAACGTGATGTCACTGATTTCGCCGTGCGCAATCTTGTTTCGATTTGCGACAATGCTTCCCAAAGAAGTGGAGAGTTTTCCGTCAATTGATCTACCTAGGTTCTGCTTCCATTCTGAACTAAATAGATCGACAAGTTCAAGTATCTTGCTCGGTTTCGGATTAAAGGAGTACTCTAGCTTCTTGTTTACGAAGTTTGCTAGACTGGGCGCACGGCTGGCTTGCGACTGAACGTACTCGAGAAGAATTCTTCTTACCGAAAACTCCACATAACTCGAAGCGCGAATACACAAGTACCACACGAATTGCGCCTTTACTTCACTATCTATCTCTCTCTGGTCTTGCAGCAGCTCGGCTTGTTCAAATAGGTGATTCAGCATATCTTGCTGCTCGATAATGTCGCGGTGCATCGGCTACTCCACATTAGAAAAGGCTTCCGTTGCCAAGTGTATTCGTCGGCGTACATTTTCCAGATGCGACGTCTGTGAATAGATTAAATCCCCGAACTCTTTATTTCGCGCCAGACATTTGTACTCGTCGCCAATCTCGGATAGTATCGGGCCCTTTTCAAGGCGGCGAGCTATACCAATCATTAGGGAATCTTGCACCGCAGCATTTAGAATGCGTCTAGGTTTGAATGCCTTATCGCCCAGCTTTTCGAGAATCACGCTAACGGTCTCATGAAACACTCGGCGCATATCAGACGCGAGATAGATTTCCAAATCCTTATTTTCATGCATAAAACGATTCAGGAAGGACTTCATTGGAGGCTCGTATTGATCGAAGGAGAAATACAAGGCGATAAAACGCAAGATCAGTTCTTGATCACGCTTTCGCGTGCTTATTTTTCCAAAAAGCGTCCTCCACGATTCATCTGTATTCAGCTCAACCAAGAGTTCGTTTAGTTGCCCGCCGTAAATCGCGGCACGAATCTCCTGCGGGGACAGCGACGTGGAAGTTGTATTGAGCCGCTCGAAGAGAGCGAACTGACTCGTGCCATCATCGTCGGGCGACACTTGCTGAATAATGGAAGCATGGATGATTGAATCGTTGAGTCGGCGTTTATCTTGTTCGGTCAAGTCTTGATAGGCAAGACCATTGAATCGCGATTTCAACCCCATCAATCTGAACTCGCCTTTTGAACCGGGGAATTTACCGCCGTAGTAGAATTGCAGGCTAAGAAGCCGCTGTTGACCATCAATTACGCGCAAGGTCTGTGAGTCCTTGTCCCGATACAAAAATACTCCGGGTACCGGCAACCCCATCAGCAAAGACTCTATGAACCGGGACGCCTGTTTCTGCTTCCAAACATACGTGCGCTGAAATTCCGGAATTTCGATAGCTTCCCGATCTAGCCTACGCACCATCCCCTCGACATCAAAATCGGCTCCGTAACCGGAGATAGTGTACTGTTTTTCATTTGCTGTTTCGTCGGGGTAAACGCCTTCGATTTGTACTTCTGTGTCAGTGTCTTCAATGGTGATTCTGTCAGCAAGCATGTCACACCTCACAGAACGGAATACTATAACTTCCCGAGTTTAGCAGTTTTCCAGTCTGAATTACAGACAAGCAAACACCCCACCCCACCGAACACACATGGACGAACGCGCTCGGCGGAGGCTACACGAAACAACTGTAAATCTAGAATTCAGTGGCGCTAAACCAGCAGGTATTCCGCCTCGCTGCAGACGCGCAGGGTGCCAGCCAGCTCGTGACCGAGGAAGTGCGTCTGCCCGTCGACTTGCAGCTGCAGGGGACCCTTGAAGGGGGCGCGCATCACCAGGCGGAAGCGCTTGCCCGGCTCCAAAGCCAGCTCGCTGAAGTAACGGAGTTTGTGGGGGTCGTGCGTGTGCACGCGGCTGATGACGTAATCCCGCTCGACTTCCACTTCCGATAGCGGATAATCGATGACGCGCGGCATCTGGCCATCGGCGGTCGGGATCGGTTCGCCGTGCGGGCAGCGTTTGGGGTAGCCGCTCATTTCGTCCATTTTATCGACCAGGGCATCGCTGACCACCAAGCCCATATCATCGGCGTCATCGTGGACTTCATGCCAGCCGAAGCCCATGACATCCACCAGGAAGCGCTCCACCAGCCGATGCCGGCGGATATTGGCCAGGGCCTCGCGCTCGCCCGCTTCGGTCAGGCGGATGCCGCGGTAGGGTTCGTGATCGAGAAAGCCGGCGTGTTTCAGGCGCTGCACCATGCGGGTGACGGCGGGCGCTGACACGTGCATTTCTTCAGCCAAGGCAGAGGTGGAGACGTAGGGACTATCCGGCTGGTAGTAGGCGATGCGGTAGGCTTCCGCCAGGTATTCCTGCATGGAGTCGGTCGCGGTCATGTCGCTCTCAATCTACCGCAACGGCAATATGGACATCCCCATCAAATATAAACCGATTCACCAGCGGTTCGCAAGCGTTAAATTAGCATTTAGCCCTTGTTAAACAGATTGCACGCAAAGGACTGGCGAAAACGGCGCTCTTGCATCAAGGCGCGAAGCCGAGCGAGTCGAGCAGCGCGTCAAGTTGACGGAGCAATTCAGACGAGGCGCCATCGTTGATCAGCGTGTAATCGGCCATGGCGATGGGACCGCCTTTCTCAAGCGCTTCGATTTCGCGGATGTCGCGCTCGCGCGCCTCAGACGGGGTCAAGGGCCGCTCGGGGCGGGTTGACAGGCGCTCATAGCGGAGGTGACGGGGCGCGGCAATCGCCAGGAGCACGAGGGGCGCGCCCAGTTGCTTCTCAAGCAGCCTGTACTCACTGAAGCTGTAGAGGCCATCAATGACGATGCATTGATGTCGTTTGAGCGCCTCTTGCAGATTCGGCAAGGAGATGATCGCCATCGCCGCCATGCCGTGCTTTTCGCGCAGCTCTTCGCGCACGATTCGTTCATTGGCCGGTTTGACGTTCCAGCCACGGCGCCGCACTTCGTCAACAACCACCGCGCCGAAGCGCAAGGTGAAATAGCCGCGCCCGCGCAGATATTCGGCGCAGATGGTTTTGCCCGCGCCCGGCATGCCGACCAGCGCCAGCGCGCGCGGTCGATTGGAGTCTTCCGTCATCCGCCCTCGTATTGGAACTGAAAACCGCCGCGCCGAATTATACCGTCAGCAAAGGCGGCGACCTAGTTCCGATAATCGGCGAGACCTGTTCAGCGGGACCGTGTACATGAGGACAGTTAGCGACGAGGGAAGAATCCGATGCGCGACTGTTTGAGTTGCCAGTTGCTGCGCAAGCGCGACCGGGGCGAGGCGCCAACCTGGGATAGCATCTATCGCAGCGATTACTGGGATGTAGCGCATGCCTACAACACGTCTTATCTCGGCTGGCTGGTGCTGATTGTACGCCGGCATATTGAGGCGCTTGACGAGTTGACCTTCGCGGAAGCGGCTGATCTGGGAGCGCTGCTTCGCGAAGTCTCGCAGACGCTTAAAATGAATAGCGGCTGCCAGAAGACCTACGTGATGCAATTCGCTGAATCGGTCGATCATCCACACGTTCATTTTCATATTGTGCCGCGCCTGCCCGATCAAGCGCCGGACGACATCGCTTATAGGGTGATGCGCCACCTTGGTGTACCGTTGAGCGAGCGTTGCAGCGAAGACGACATGAACGCGCTGGCGCTCGCGATTCGCGGGCAGCTGGAAACGCTGCGGCGGTAACTCGCGATCTGCACAGCAATTCCTAAACCATAATGCGAAGATTGCATTACGCATGATATTCTCAATGCTATCGGCAAGTTGTACGGGCGAGCCGGTGGCTCGCCCAGTCGCGCGGTATGGTTTTCCAACCGTTGTTGCGTGACAAAACTGGACTTATTCCATCCTATGACAGGCGGCGACGGTGATCGAAGGGGAACACAGGTTTGAAAACGCCGAAGGCATAAGCCTTTTCTATCGCGAGTGGCTGCCAGAGACGGAAAGAACGCGCGGCGTCGTCCTTATATTGCATGGCATCAACGAGCACAGCGGACGCTACCGCCATGTCGCCGAGGCGCTGACGGGCGCCGGCTTGGCTTGCTACGCCATTGACCACCGCGGGCATGGCTTGAGCGGCGGGCGCCGCGGCTACATCCCCGATCTGCAGTTCGCCGTCGCTGACTTCGAGCAGCTTTACCGCCGCGTACAATCCGAGCATCCGCAACAGCCGCTAATGATATTCGCGCACAGCATGGGTTCGCTGATCGGGCTGGCTTTCGTCTTGCGCCAGCCGAAGGGCTTGCGTGGCATTGCCTTGAGCGGGATCGCCATCCATGGCGAGCGAAGCGTGCCGGCGCCGCTGGTATCGCTGCTGATGCTGGCGGCGCGCGTCATTCCCCGTGTTCGCCTTTCCCCACGCGGACCGGCCGATGTGCTGACGCGCGACCAGGGCAAGCTTCGCGAATGGGATGAAGACGCCCTGGTGGAAAAGCGCATGTGGCGCATCGGGACGTCGGCGGCGATGCTGCGAATGGCGCGCCAGATCTGCGCCTCGGTTCAGGACATCAAGACGCCCCTGCTGGCGCTGCACGGCGGCGCCGACCGCCTGACCCCGGCTTCCGGCGCGCGTTTCCTTGCGGAGCATGCAGCCAGCGCCGACGCCACCCTGAAGATTTACCCCGAGCTGAACCACGAAATCGTCAACGAAATCGAGCGCGCGGAGGTCATCAGCGAATTGCGAGATTGGCTGCTCAAGCGCGTTTGAGGAGCGAGCCCGCTAGCATTTGGAACACGGTAAGGCGGGCGCCTCGGCGAGTCGCCCGTACAACAGTCTAGTAGACTAGAATATCCCATCCTCAATCGAGTCGAATCATGAAGGGGCGACTCAGTGAGCCGCCCGTGTCCAGATCGTTATGAATCTGACGAGCGAGACGAGGGTCGCGTGGACACTGTCCGTCTCTCGACCCTACAGATCTCTATTTTGCCGGTTCGCGAAATTGTATGTGCCCTAACCAAGAGGCAGCGGCCGGCGCTTCAATTTGCGCGGAGGGGCGCGCTCTGTTATCTTTTGCATTAATCTGTTGCGTTGCTGACTCCGAAGGCCATCCATGCCAGTCAAGCTGCATGTCGACAAAATCACCCTGAGCTTCGGCGGCATCAAGGCGCTGCAGAATGTTGAATTCGAGATCAATTCTGGCGAGATATTCGCTGTGATCGGACCGAACGGCGCCGGCAAGACCAGCCTGATCAACAGCATCAACGGCTTCTACACGCCGCAGCAGGGGAGAATCTGGTTTGAAGGCGCTGACATCTCGCGCCTGCCGCCGCATGATCGGGCGAAGCTGGGCATCTCCCGCACTTTCCAAAATATCGCGCTCTATACCAACGCCACAGTGCTCGACAATTTGATGGCGGCGCGGCATATCCACATGAAGACGAATATGCTGGCGGGCGCCCTCTATTGGGGACCGGCGCAGCGCGAGGAAATCGCCCATCGGCGGCGCGTCGAAGAGATCATTGACTTTCTGGAGCTGGAGCATATCCGCAAATCGATTGTAGGCACGCTCAGCTATGGCTTGCGCAAGCGGGTCGAGCTGGGGCGGGCGCTGGCGCTGGAGCCGTCGCTGCTGCTGCTGGATGAGCCGATGGCGGGGATGAATGTCGAAGAGAAAGAGGACATGGCGCGCTTCATCCTCGATATTCATGAGCTGCAGGGCACGACCATCATGCTGATTGAGCACGACATTGGCTTGGTCATGGATATCTCCCACCGTATCGCTGTCATCGATTTCGGCGTCAAAATCGGCGAAGGCGCGCCGGCTGAGATCAGCCAAAACGAAGCGGTCATCAATGCTTACCTGGGCGAAGCGGAGCACTAAGATGGCGCTGGCGGAAGCACAGAAAATCCCTTATCGCGAGGCGACGCCGGGCACCGTCTACACTTCGCTGCTGGACAAGAAGATCAAGCCGGTGCGCCCGGAGGAGAATACGCTGTCAAAAGGTTTTCTGCGGCGCGTTGCCGAGTCGGGCAATCGGGTTGCGCAGCGCAAGAAACGTTTCGGAATCTGGCAGGAATACAGCTGGAACGAGGTCTACGATCAGGTTGTCGACCTTGCGATGGGGCTGCTCCAACTGGGGCTGGTCGCGGGCGACACGCTGGCGATCATCGGCGAGAACGACCCGGAGATGTACTGGGCGCAGATCGCAGCGCATGCCCTGCGCTGCAAGACCTGCTGCGTCTTCAGCGACGCCAGCACCCAAGACATTCAGTATGTGATTCACTCCACCGACGCGACCGTCGTCTGCGCCCATGACCAGGAGCAGGTGGATAAAATGCTGGAGCTCAAGGCGAGCCTGCCGCAGATTCTCAAGGTTATCTATTGGGAAGAGCGCGGCATGTGGAGCTATGACGACGAATGGCTGGCCAGCTTCAGCGCTGTGCAAGCGAGCGGACGCGAGCTTCGTCAAGAGCAACCGCGCAAATTCGACGAACTGGCGCTGGCGACCGACCCCGAAGACACCATCATCTTGAGCATGACATCGGGCACGACCAGCCTGCCCAAATTCGCCGAGGTCACCCACCACCAACTGGTTTACGGTCATGCGCTGAACGACGAATATGTCGACTCGCGGGCGGAAGACAACTGGCTGTCTTTCAGCCCGATGGCTTGGCTGGCGGAGCAGGGCTTCGGCTACACGACTCATCTGCTCAACGGCGTGCAGGTGAACTTCCCCGAGGGACCGGAAACGGTGCCGACTGATATGCGCGAGATTGCGCCGGCCGGCTTGCTCTTCCCCAGCCGTGTTTGGGAGAATCTGGCGCGCGTGGTGCAATTCCGCATCAACGACAGCAGCCCGCTCAATCGCTTGATGTACCGGCTCTTCATGCCGATCGCCTATCGCGCGATTGATTTGGAAGACGAGCATCAGGCGATTCCTCCGCCGCTGCGCCTCTTGCGCTGGCTGGGCGAATACGCCATCTTTGAACCGCTGCGCGACAAGCTGGGGCTGACGCGGGCGCGCAATGTGCTGACGGCCGGCGCGATGTTGAGCTCGGATATTATCCGCTTCTTCCGCGCCATCGGCATCGAGCTGCGGCAATTCTACGGCTCAACCGAGACCTTCGGCACGGTGCATCTGCGCGGCGATGTGCGCTTTGAGACCGTCGGCGTCATCGTGCCGGGGGTCGAGATCAAGATCGCGGAGAATCAAGAGATTCTCATCCGTACGCGGGCGCGCTTCAAAGGCTACTACAAGCGGCCCGAAGAGACTGGCGAGGCGCTCGATGTTGAAGGCTGGTATTACACCGGCGACGCGGGCCACATGGACGAGAAGACGGGCCACTTGATCTATCTCGAGCGCGTCAAGGACTTGATTGAACTATCGACGGGCGAAAAGTTCAGCCCGCAGTACATTGAAGGTCGCAGCAAATTCAGCCCCTATGTGCAGGACATGATGACCATCGGCGGCGCCGATATGGATTTTGTCTCGGCGATTATCGTGATCGATTTTCAGAATGTCTCGCGCTGGGCGGAAAAGCGGGGCATCGCCTTCACGACCTATGTCGATCTGTCGCAGCGGGAGGAGGTGTACGACATCGTCCGCGGCGAGCTGCGCGCGATCAACGAGTCGCTGCCGGCTTATTCGCAGGTCAGGCGATTCGTGATCCTGCATAAGGAATTCGACGCCGATGAAGCCGAGTTGACGCGTACGCGCAAGCTGCGGCGCGGCGCTTTGCAAGAGAAGTATCACGAGCTGCTGGAGGCGATTTATGGCGGGCGGCGGCAGGTGCATGTCAGCGCCGAGGTACGGTATCGCGATGGCCGCACTGGCGTGGTGGAGACGGAGCTGCGCGTGGCGGATGTTTGAATCTGCCAACCCCATCCCAGATTGGCTTGTAGGGGCGAGCCACCGGCTCGCCCGTACGCGCGGCGAGAACGGATTGTAGGGGCGAGGCGGCGACTCGCCCACCATTGGCGGACAATGTAGGGACGACATACCATGTCGCCCACCAATGGCGAACAACGTAGGGGCGACATACCATGTCGCCCGCGAAATAGCAGAATGTTGTAGGGGCGACATACTATGTCGCCGCAAGGACATCATTCATGACCGAATTCATCAATCGCAACAGACAAGGGTTAACCTGGCTGCTATACGCGATCGCAGCAATCGCGATCCTGCTATTCGTCGGCGATCAACTGGCGGGCAAGAAAGCGGCGCGCATCGTGCAGACCTTGATCTCCGGCGTGCTCGTTGGCGGCGTGTATGGCTTGGTGGCGCTGGGCATCGTGGTCATCAACAAGGCGTCGGGTGTTTTCAACTTCGCGCATGGCTGGATGATGGTCGTCGGCGGCATGATCTTTTGGAGCTTTTTCACCGTCAGCGAAATCTCGATCGCAGGCGCGGCGCTGCTCTCGGCGGCGACGATGCTGATGATCATGACGACAGTCAGCTATCGAAACTTGCTCGAGCGGCGGAACTTGCTGATCACGGCGGGCGGCACGGTCGCTTTGACCTTGCTGATGACGGTCGGCGGCATCGAATGGCAATGGCTGCGCGCGCTTGCCGGTACCTTCGCCGGCGCCATTTTGACCGGGCTGGCGGTGGAGCGCTTCACGATTCGGCCTCTCATCGGTCAGCCGCTATTCACCGCCGTGCTGATGACGCTGGCCGTGGCGGAGGTGCTGCACGGCGTCACGCAGATCGCCTGGGGCACGGTCGAGCTGAATCTGCCCGTCTTCGTCGATCCGCAGACGAACAGCCGCTTCAAGCCGATTCGGCTGGACGGTCTCCGAGAGGCGCTTGACGGCCTCGCCATCATCCGCGTGGAGTTAGTCATCGCCTTCGTCTTGGCGCTGCTCGCTTTCATCGGCTTCATCCTATTCTTCCGCTATACGAGCGTGGGTTTGGCGATGCGGGCGACATCGGAAGATCAGCAGTTGGCGCAATCGGTAGGCTTGCGCGTGCGCGTGATCCTGGCGATCACCTGGGCGGTTGCGGCTTTTCTGGCGTCCATCGCCGGCGTCTTGCAGGGCGGCGCGGTCGGCTTGTCGCTGAATATCAGCTTCGTGGCGCTGCGCGTCTTCCCGGCGGTTTTGCTGGGCGGGCTGGAATCGGTCACTGGCGCGCTGGTCGGCGGCATCATCATCGGCATCGTCGAGCAATTCGGCACCTTGATCAATTCCTCGGAACAGGTGGGCACCAATTTGGCGCCTTATGTGGTCTTGATGCTGGTGCTGGTCATCCGGCCCGATGGCTTGTTCGGCGAGAAGCGAATTGAACGGATCTAGCGGGAAACAGAACGGTCATGGCGAATATTAATCCGGCGGGCGTTTTCGATACGACATACGAAGAGGATATGTCGATCGACCGCACGCGGCGACACAAGCTATGGAAGAATCTCGCTTTTCTGGCGCTGCTGCTGGTGCCGCTGTTGTCCGTTTCCGGCCCGCTGGGGCTGAAGCTAATCAGCGATCAGTACATCGGCTTGGTCGCGCGCGTGTCGATCTTCGTCATCGCCGTGCAGGGCTTGAACCTCCTCGTCGGTTATACCGGGCAGATGTCGCTGGGCCATGCCGCTTTCATGGGCGTAGGCGCTTACGCTTCGGCGATTTTTGCGCGCGAGCTCGGTTTCACCTTTTGGACGGCGCTGCCGCTGAGCGCTTTGCTGACCGGCGTGATCGGGCTCGCTTTTGGCTTGCCGTCGCTGCGGGTCAAGGGATTTTATCTGGCGATGGCGACGCTGGCGGCGCAGTTCATCATCCCTTGGGTGCTGCGTTATCCGCTGGAGGATTTGACCGGCGGCACGCGACCCTTGAGCGTCCCGGCGCCGATAATTGGCCCCTTCCTGTCGTATGCTGACGATAAGATTAGTGATGGCGAGCCCCTGGCTTTCCAGGCGGGCGACCCCTATTTCGTCGATGTGATCTCGGTGCGGCTGGCGGCTGTCAGCGGCGCCTACCCCGTCATTGAACTGGTCAGCCCTAGCGGCGATGTCTTGCCTCGCGGCGATATCAACATGACCGTGTACGAAGACGAGGCCGGCAATCTGACCGGGCTGTCTTATATCGCGAGCAAGGCAGGCGAATACCGCGTCGCCATCGTCGCCGCTGAAGCGACATCAAGTTTCGAGGCGCGGGTCAGCCGGGGCAAAGCGCTGAGCTTCGCCACGGACATCGCGATGTACTACATCATTGTGCCGCTGTCTGTCCTGTTGATGTTTTTGGCGCGCAATATCATCCGAACGCGGACCGGGCGCGCTTTCATCTCCGTGCGCGACAACGACTTGGCGGCGGAATTGCTGGGCATCAACGTCTTTACTTACAAGCTGCGCGCCTTCTTTCTGAGCGCGGTCTATGCCGGGATCGCCGGCTGCCTGCTGGCTTTCGAGCGCAACAGCCTGTCGCTGGATATGTTTCAGCTGGATGTGTCGATTGAGATGCTGGCGATGCTGATCATCGGCGGCGCGGGCTACCCGCTGGGCGCGCTTTTCGGCGTGGCGTTCATCCGCCTGCTGCAAGAAGCGGCCATCCCCGCATTGCGCCCTTGGCTGGCGGATTGGCTGCCGCAAATCTTCCCCTTCATTGATCCGGTCAATATCACCAGTGCGATTAATCCGATACTCTTCGGCGGCGCCTTGATCATATTTCTGGTATTGGAGCCACGCGGCATCGCCCATCGCTGGGAGGTCTTCAAGGTCGCCTGGAAGATCAGACCCTACTCCTATTAGTTGCCTCAACTTGGCAATTGGCATAAGCTAAAGTTGAATCATGAATCAAAGACGCACCAAGCGATCGAATGTTACGAGAACAAGGAGAAGATTAGCCATGAAGAAGTTATGTATTTTGCTTGCGCTTTTGCTGCCTATCGTCAGCGCTCTACCGAGCCTGGCGCAGGACATGGTGGACTACCCATCGGAAATGTCCGCCTGCGAAGTCGATCTGACTGGCGAGACGATCAATATCTTTCACTTCGGCGATCTAAGCGGACCCAACGCCTTCATCACGCAACCGCTGGTGGCCGCGGTGACGGATGCCATGAGCTACTGGAACAGCCATGGCGGCGTCTGTGGCGCGGAACTGAACCAGATATACGAAGATACCGGCGGCAACCTCGAAGCGACTCAGAGTGTTTATGATCGCTTCACCAACGAATATGCCGACGAGCTCGATTTGCTGCTGCTATACAGTTCCAATGATGGCGAATTGCTGCGCGAGCAATTGGCGGAAGACGAAATCGTGTCCTTCATTTCCGCCGGTTCCATCGAGAGCCTCTACGGCGAAGATGGGCAGACCCCCGGTTGGCTCTACGCTGGCAATCCGCTATATATCAATCAATTCGGCTTCTTCTGCCAATTTGTCGCCGCCAGCCCGGAGATCTTCCCCGACCCGGTGATCGGTTTCGTCACCTGGCCCGGCGCCTTTGGCTTGGCGGGCACCGAGCAGGAAGCCGATGATTATTGCGCGGGTCTCGGCGTGGAAGTGCTTGACGAGCCGCAGATTTTCCTACCGACCGATTCCGACATTCTGACGCAAGTGCAAAACGCCATTGATGACGGCGCCAACATCCTCTACACCAACACATTAGCGACCGGTCCCGCGTTGATCGCCGGTACACTGGTTGACTTGGGCTTGGAAGAGGACATCAAGCTGGCCGGCGTCAACTGGGTGATGGATACCAGCGTGGGCATCCTGGGGCAGCGCGTGTTGAAGCCGAGTGGATTGCCCGCGGTTGATGGCATATTTGGTTCGATGCCCTTCCTTTGGTGGACGGAACTGAGCAGCCCGGCCGTGCAATTTGTCACCCAGCAGTTCAACGCCAACAGCCGTTCGCCGGCGGAGCAGAATATCGCCTATCTGGTCGCCTGGGGCGTCGTCGATTCGATCATCGAGACCACCATCCGCACCGTGAATGCGGTCGGCGGCCTCGATGCGGTCACGGGCGCGGACATTCGCCCCATCGTCGAAAGCATGGATTATGAGGTGCTGGGCGGATTGTATCGCTTTCACTATGAAGAAGGCATGCGCGACGGCGTACTGAACCGCATGGCCGTGCTGAAATACGCCAACACGACCATGTCGGGAGCGGCGACGGGACCCGAAGACGCGCTGCTGATTGACGATGGCGCTGGCGGCAAGCTCTTCGTGCCCATCGTCGTGCCGCTGACGGACTTCATGGAAGTGCCGCAGCTGCGGGGGCAGTAGTCTCCACCATGCGACTCTTTGTAGGGGCGAGGCGGTGACTCGCCCGATGACAGATCATGGCTAGCGCTGAACGACAAGCGGAACTCACCACCACGCGGACGCTGGCGGTCAGTAATGTTGAGGTCATCTACAACAGCGTCATTCTGGTGCTGCGCGGCATCACGCTGGAGGTCAAGCCCGGGCTGGTAGTGTCGCTGCTGGGTCCCAATGGCGCGGGCAAATCGACCACGCTGAAGGCGATCAGCGGCTTGCTGAAAGCCGAGCTGGGCGAGGTCACGCGCGGACAGGTCCTCTGGGGCGATGAACGCCTCGATGGACTGCCGGCGGAAGATGTCGTGCGCATGGGTCTGGTGCAAGTGATTGAAGGGCGGCTGCTTTTTCGGCACTTGACGGTGGAAGAAAACCTGCGCATCGGGGGCATGGTGTATCAAGGCGGGCGACAGATCCGGGACGACCTGGAGCGCGTTTATCATTACTTTCCGCAATTGGCGAAGCTCTCGCGGCGGGTGAGCGGCTATCTCTCCGGCGGTGAGGGGCAGATGCTGGTGATCGGCCGGGCGCTAATGGCGCATCCGCAGATCCTCATGCTGGACGAGCCGTCGCTGGGCTTGGCGCCGATGCTGGTGCATGAAATCTTTGACATCATCGGCGAGATCAACCGTCAAGAAGGCATGTCTGTTTTGATCGTCGAGCAGAATGCGCGAGCGGCGCTTGAGCTGGCGGATTACGCTTATGTGATGGAGGATGGGCGCATTGTGCTGGATGGTCCGGCGGCGCAGATGCGCGAAAACGAAGACATCAAGGAGTTTTATCTGGGGCTGAACCAGGCCGGTGGGCGCAAGAATTACCGCGAGGTCAAACATTACAAGCGGCGCAAGCGCTGGCTGGGGTAAGGCCCTACCACGCGCGTTCATGGGTTTGTCTGTAGACACGCGCGCGACAAAGACGCCGCTCACGCAAATTACCTTGGGTTTTGTTGTGCAGATGGAATACTGCGGGCGAGTCACCGCCTCGCCCCTACGGATCTTAATCAAAGCGCAAACGTGTAGGGGCGTTTGAACCGCAGTGTCTACGCGCGGCGCTGTAACGCCCTCTTGCAACGTGCAACGTAAACAGGGGCGACTCTGTGAGTCGCCCACAATGAAAACACGAACAGCGGGAGACTTGACGTGACCGACATCAACGAACGCATTCGCGACTTGGTCCAACATGCTTACGACCACGCGCCGGCGATTCGCACGCTGATTGATGAAGCGGGCGTGGCTCCTGCCGATATTCAGGGCGCTGAAGACCTGGCGAAAATCCCTGTCTTGAGCAAAGACGCGCTGGTCGAAATCCATGGCGCCAATGCGCCCTTTGGCGGTTTCCTGACGATCGACCCCGACGACCTGCCGCGCATCTATATTTCGCCGGGTCCCATTTATGATCCGCAGCCGCCGCCGGAAGACCCGGGTGCGCTGCTCGCTCCATTCAAATACATTGGCATCGGTCGGGGCGATCGCGTGCTCAACACCTTCATGTATCACTTGACGCCGGCTGGCATCTTGCTGGACGAAGCGATCCGCGCTTGTGGCGCCACTGTGATTCCGACGGGTCCAGGTAATACCGAGCTGCAGATCATGATGATGATGGCGCTGGGCGCGAGCGGCTTCGTGGGCCAGCCGAGTTATCTGATGACGCTGCTGGACAAGGCGGCTGAGATGGGCATGGGTGCCGGGATCGTACCGCTGAAGAAAGCGCTGTTCTCGGCCGAGCCCTACACGCCGAGCCAACAGGCGCGTTTCGAGGGCGACTACGGCATGCAGACAACTTCCGCCTACGGCACGGCTGACTTGGGATTCATCGGCTATACGCGTGAGGGCTTGCAGGGCTTTTGCATCGTGCCGAGCATTTACTTGCAGATATGCGATCCGGAGACGGGCGCGCCTCTGCCTGCGGGCGAAACCGGCGAAATCGTCGCGACCACGCTCAACAAATCATACCCGCTGATTCGTTTCGGGACGGGCGACCTGGGCGCGCTGGCGCCTGCGCCGCCATGCGAGGGACAGCAATTGCTGGGTCTATATGGCCGCAGCGGCGACGCCATCAAGGTGCGCGGCATGTTTCTGCATCCCAATCAACTGAAGGCAGCGGCAATGCAGTTTCCCGAGATCAAGGAATTGCAGGTAGTCATTACGCGGCCCGGGAATCGTGATGTGGTGACAGTCAAAATCGAGCTGAGGGAGGGCGCGGACGGCGAAGGCTTAGCGGAGAAGCTGAGCGCGCTGGCGCAGCAGGCTGTCCGGCTGCGGATAGACGCGGTGCATATCGTAGAGGCGGGCGTCATCGAGCCGGGCGGGCGCAAGATCGTGGATGAGCGCGGGTGGGATTGACGTTGCATACCAGTAAACACGCGCCAAATTACGGGCGACCCAATGGCTCGCCCCTACATGTTTATCTCGGGAAGCCCTAATCATTTTCTGAGTCGCTGTGGCCGTCTTCAGCTTCTTCGTCGTCCGCGCTGTCGACTTCGGCGTCCGATTCAGTTTCTTCTTCCGGCTCAACGCCAACAACTCGGAGGGTGAAACTCTCGATTTCGCTGGTGTTTTTCACACTCACCTCAAAAGTGAATACGCCAGGCTGGGCGCCGATCTCGAGATCGGACCAGGCGGAGCTGCGCGTTTCGTCGTCCGCGTCATCGTTCTCGCCCAGCAACCGCGAGCCTTCGCTGTCATAAATGCCCAAAACGGTATCGACCGAGTCGTCTTCGCCGCTGAGGTATACGCTGACGACGCGGTTGGCGGGCAGGGTTACGCGGTAACGCACGCGCTGCTCGGGTCCGACCCGTCCATTCGCCAGCAGGTCAGTGCTGCCGATGCCGAGCGACAATTCGCCGCCGTCGATCAGCTCACCCAGAATGTTGGTGGTCAGATGCTCTTCAGCCGCTTCCAGCAGCAAATCGCCATCGTGAAAGAGATTTTCGTAGGTCCGCGGGACGAGCACGGTCGGGGAGACGCCCTGCGCTTCTATGTGGATATTCAGGTCGGCGTCCAGTTGGCGCGTCACGGTGAAGCGGATTTCGATATCGTCCGGCATTAGGAAGTCGTCAACGGCGCCGCCCAAGCCACCGGTCGGGTAATGACCGACGACGGCTGCGCGATCGTCGATCGTCATGTTATAGGTGAAGAACTCGCAGGCGCTGAAGCAGCCCGGCGCAATTATAATGGCGACTTCGCCGTCGTAACGCTTGTCTTCACCCGGCAGGCAAAATTGGTCGGGTCTTTGGCCGAGCGTGAATTCGCCCTTGGTGTCGTTGTAGAACTCCGAATATCCGAGCGTATGTTCCTCCTGGAAAAAATAAGCGGCGAGTTGGTCGGCCAGGTAGCCGCTGCCGCCGCCGTTGTAGCGCATGTCGATGATGACGCCCGGCAACTCCTCTTCAATGAAACTCTCGATCATGCGCTCCCACAGCTTCACCATCAGGCGTTCATCGTCGCTGAACGAGTATATGGCGACATAGCCGTAGCCGCTGGGCAAGATCCGGGTTTCGATCGGCAGTTCGTCGCCTTCAATGCCGGCGAAGAATGAAGAATTGGAGAAGCTGGCGCGCTCGCTGATGACGCCTAGTGTGGCGGTCTGCTCCTCTTCGCTATCCGGATTGCGAAAGCTGACATCGACTTCGCTGCCCAGAGGGAAGCGCGTGATATACCGCAGCTGCTGCAAGCGCTTGGTGTGCTCGGTGGCGAGCGCCTGATGCGCCCAGACAAATTCGCGGTTCATCGCCTCGTCCAGCGTGCCGCCATCCCAAGCAAGAATCTCGGCGCCGAGCTCCATGCCGGCATTGGCGGCCGGTCCCCCTTCAATCAGATAACTGACAACGATGCGTCCGTCGTTCAGCTCGGTCAGCGATAGCCCAAGCCCGCCGTCGGTTTCTTCGCGGAAGAGTTCGCTGACGGCGCTCAAAGGCATGCTGACGTGACCATCGGGAATCTCCCAAATGAAATCGCGCAAAGCCAGCGCGAAGGCGGCCGAACGCTCTTCCTCTTCCTCCTTCTCCGCTGCGGTGAAGCGCGGCGCGTATGTCGCTTCCAGCGCGTCCCAGTCCAGCCCGTAGAGTTCGGTATAGGCATATTCGCGGCGGAAGAGATCAAGCATCGCGCTGAATGCATCGCTGTAGCTGAGTTCGGAAAAGTCGTTGATGGCGGCCGCCTCCGGCTCGATCAAATCGACAGTCGGACGGGCGGCACGATCGAAGACGAAGGGCTGATCGTCCATATCGACCACCGAATAACCCGGCGGAACGGTCACGATCGGGTCGTCTGCGGTGAAGAGCATGCCATCGTCGCCGAAGCCGGCGGGGAAGCCCTGCCCCGTTTCCGGCGCGTAAATGATAAATTTGCCGCCGATGATTTCCAGGCGCGTCTCTGGGTCGTCGCTGCCGCGCGTGGACGCGTATGCGGTCGACCAGCCGCCACCGCGCTGATCGCACTTGTCCAGCAGCGGACCGCCAAATATGTTGGTCCAATGCGCGATGGCAAATACCATGACGCCGCTGTCGTTTTCGCCGTCATTGTCGACATCGCGCAGGCTGCCTTTCGGCTCCAATGGAAGCGACAGCCGGTAGGAAAAGGGCGATGTGAAGTAGTCGGACGTGATCTGGCCCGGAATTTGCGACTCCAGCGGGATGATAAAGAATTCATTGCGATCGATGAAGCCGGCTTGGTCTTCGAGGATGATCAACGGATCGTCGACGCCACTGGTGAAGAAGGCGTTTGTATAGTGCAGTTCGCCCGTGATGATGACCGGCCCGCCTTCGTCGTTGATGATGCGAGCGGCGCCAGGGGGAACCGCGCTAGCGTCGGGCGCCTCCTCGTCGTCCTTCTCGCCGATGCCGAGCGCGGGCAAACTCAATAGCAGCGGAAGCAGGCAGAGCAAGCAGGCGCGTGCTAGCGATTTACGAGGCATCGGGTTTTTCTCCTAAGGCTGAAGACCGGGCAATGGATGAACTCATCCAAGGGTAATAGCGCAGATTTAGGATATAGTAGGTTGGAGTTGTGAACAAGTCGAGAAGGGTCTCTGCTCGCGGCAGCGCCTTGATGAGCACGTCGCAGGCGCGGTCTCCTGTGTATGGGAGCCAACTATGGGGAAAGCGCGACAATCGAAACAGAAAAGGGCGGCAACAGGGGAGTGAAGTGTTGGCGGCGGCATACTCTCCCACATCG